>CAZSYW010000252.1:0-3535 GCA_964611315.1 uncultured Rhodospirillaceae bacterium | reverse complement strand
TGTGGCGGACCGTGAAAACTCTCGGATACAGATATTTTCGTCGGAGGGGGTGTTTTTGGACCAATGGACATGGACTAATCGGCCATGCGATTTATTTCTTGATCAGCAGGAGAATCTTTATATCGCCGAATTGGGTTGGTCAGTTCCGATGCGTAAACTACCCCATTTTGACATAATGGAGTTGCCACCGATTGGGCATGATCCGATTGCGCGGGTAACGGTGTGTGATCTCGACGGCAATGTGCAGTCTCGCATTGGCGGTCCGCAGCCAGTGTTACCTGGAAACTTCATCCAGCCACACGGAATATGGGCGGATTCTCGCGGGGATCTTTATGTGGGTGAGGTCGTAAAAAGCGGGAAAGCGATCGAATACTTTGCCCCACTTACGTGTCATTCGTTTCAGAAATTTGTCCGCTCTGGTTGAGTAAGAAATGTCAGGTGAAAGTGCGTTAAATATTCCATTGAACGTAATGCAAAGATTAATTTTGGAAGAACAGAAATTTTAACGCAGCAGGAGAACAATGATCCCGGAGACAACGAGGAAAATTCCAAGAAGCTCTAAGCGAAGGATTTTTTCTCGAAAAATTAAGACCGATGCACCAATTGTAAAAACCAATTCAATTTGGCCTACGGCCCGTACTAACGCTGCATTTTGGATGCTCATTGCCGTGAACCAGCCGATAGATCCCAGGGCACCGCTTGCGCCAACCCAAATGGCCACTCTCCAAGCGGCCAATACTTTACGTAACTCTCCTGGAGTTCGTATGGCCATATAGGCTGCCATCACCAATGTTTGAAGTACCAAAACGAATGCCAACGTATACGCTGCTTGTACAAGGAAACCCTCACCGCCTAGAGAGAGTGAAGCACCTCTATAGGAGACAGCTGCAACTCCAAATGATGCGCCTGATGCCAAACCGACCAGGGCCGAACGTGCCGTCCATGCTCGTACGATGCCAGAGGAACTTGTTGGACTACGTGCCGTAGAGATAACCATCACCCCGATGAGACTGATCAAAATGCCTATTACGGCGAGCGAGGAGATAGTCTCTCCCAGAAATACTACGGCAAAAATGGCTGCTTGAACGGTTTCAGTTTTGGAGTACGCGGTCCCAACTGCAAAATTTCGTGCATCAAACAACGTTAATAAAAATGCGGTCCCAGCGATTTGTGTGATTCCACCTGTGAAAACGAACACTAAAAATCTACTATTGGGGACTGGTGTCTCAAATCCGAGGAGTGCAACGAGGATTAGGAGGTAGACAAGGGCAAATGGAATGCCGTAACCGAAGCGGACGAATGTCGCGCCGGTAGTCCCAAGTTCGTTCTTGAGATGCTTTTGCAGCGACGAGCGCACGTTCTGTAAAAACGCGGCGGCGATTGTCAGAGGTATCCAGAGCCATGTCATGATATATGAATCTAGTAGTTACGATTAAGTTCTTGATATTGTGTTGGCGCTTTAACAGATTTTTGTACTTACCGGGTAAGGAAAACTAACTGTGAGGTAGCCGTATACCGTGATGTCCTGCAAAGAATCAACGCAAAGCGTTCTCAAGTTATTTTGGGCACACTGCGCCCAATATTTGGTTTTGAAAAAAAGGAGTGATCTGTACCCTTGCAACCCCCAACACCCGAAAGGTTAACCCAAAATGGCAGGTCTCTACTATGACCAGTTTAAAATTGGTATGGAATTTAAGCATTCTTTGACTCGAACTGTGACGGAAATGGATAACATTATGTTTTGCGCTATGACCCATAACCCACAGCCGCTTCATTTAGATGAGGAGTTTGGTAAAAAGACTGAGTACGGGCAGCGCATTGTTAATAGTCTTTTTACGCTTGGCCTGATTATCGGCGTGAGTGTAGGCGAAACCACTTTAGGAACGACACTTGGAAATCTCGGTATGACCGATGTGCGGTTTAGTAAACCCGTGTTTCATGGGGATACGATCCGTTCAGTGACACGGGTTAAGGAGATGAGAGAAAGCAAATCCAGACCAAATGCTGGTTTGGTCACATTTGAGCATTTCGGTTTCAATCAGCGCGACGAGGAAGTGGCATACTGCGTTCGTACAGGTCTGATGATGAAGCAAGCGTCATGATGATTCGCTCTTGGCTTTTTGTTCCTGGTGACAGTGAGCGAAAACTGGAGAAAGGAAGAGAAAACGAGGCCGATGCTCTGATCCTGGATCTTGAGGACGCGGTTTCTGACGAACGGCAGGACCTTGCCAGAGATATGGTTTGCAATGTTCTTACAGCCAATCCGGACCGTGGCACCCAACAACTTTGGGTCCGGATTAATCCCCTGGATACGGAGTTATCATTGCCTGATTTAGCGGCTATAATGCCGGGGGCGCCGGACGGTATTGTCCTCCCGAAAGTGTATTCCGCGGCTGACGTCAACACTCTTTCTAATTATCTTGCGGCATTGGAGGTGCGGGAAGGGCTGGCGCACGGTTCAACCAAAATCATCTGTGTGGCGACGGAAACGGCGGCTTCTTTGTTAACTTTTCATACGTATCTGGACGATGTCACTGAACGCTTGGTTGGGATGACGTGGGGAGGAGAGGATTTAGCTGCTGCTCTCGGAGCAAGTGATAATCGCAATCCGGATACTGGCGGATATGATGATCCTTATTTGACGGCAAAGTCTCTCTGCCTCGCTACAGCGCGAGCAATTGATGTCCAGCCGATTGGTGTAATTTACGTGGATTTTCGGGATTTGCAGGGGTTGGAAACCGAATGTCTCCGGGAGCGGCGTGCCGGCTTTATTGGCAAAGTTGCCATTCACCCTGCGCAGTCAGCCGTGATCAACCGTGCGTTTACTCCCTCGGATGATGAAATTGCATACGCACGGAAGGTGATTGAAGTCTTTAAACAAAATCCGGGGGTCGGGACCGTGGGTCTGGATGGCAAGATGCTTGATATGCCGCACCTAAAGCAAGCGCATAACGTGTTACTTATGGCCGAGCAAACCAATTAGGTATTCGAATTGTTGTCTTCTGAACCTGTGTGGCTTTGAAACCAGCATCTGTGGTACGAACTAGGTCAAAAATTACCGGTTGATTTTATATTTTACGATTCGATCGTTCCCAGAATCTGATATCCAGAGAGCGCCATTTTGCACTTCAATTCCTTCCGGTGTTGAAAATTTTCTAGGGCCTAACCCACGTATTCCATCACCAAGTGTTAACAAAAGTGTTCCATCTGATTTTATCATTTTCACTTGGTGGTTATTTTTGTCTGCCACAATGAGTGTGCCGTCTTCTAAAACATCTTGATATCTTACACCGTTAAAGTGATATGGAGCGCCGCTTAACTCGCGCTTTATCTCCAGACTAGGAGAAAGAAGGAGCATGCGATCATTTCCGGCATCTGCTAACCAGATGTCGGCGTTGGGGTCTAATTCGAGGTCGTGAGGTGAGCGTAATCCAGAGAGTTCAGCGACAACATCTCCATTTTTAAAAGCCACCACATTATTAGACCATGCGCCAGCCACGTAGATGAGTCCATTTGGGTGTACTAAAACACCCTC
>CAZSYW010000251.1:0-3557 GCA_964611315.1 uncultured Rhodospirillaceae bacterium | reverse complement strand
GCCATACGTTTGTCACGCGGTTACTGGATTTGGGGGTCCCCATCGAGCAGGTCAACTACCTCGCCGGCCACAAGTCGATGGCGATGACCAAGCGTTACGACCATGCTAATGAGGAGCGCTACGGCGGGGCTATCGAGGCGTTGGATGAGGCGGGCAAGACGGGCAAAGCTGAGGCATTAGCGGCGGCGAGGTGGGGCGGACAAACTGAATGACCAAATCCAGATATTCCCTGGACGTATTCCTCCATTTTCACATTTTGCCGGTGTCGTCTCTCAAGCCACGGAGTAAGCTAATGCCAACGCATAGTATGACTAAAGCAAAGGGAAGGCCTGTGGCAATGACCCCAGTCTGTAAAGCACCTAATCCTCCAGCGACCAATAATACGGCAGCAACTACCCCCTCGGTTACGGCCCAAAATACGCGCTGTAATGCGGGTGGATTTGGATGCCCGCCCGAGGTCAGTATATCCACGACCAAAGAGGCAGAATCGGAAGACGTCACGAAAAAAATGGCGATCACCACCACACTGAGCCCCGACGTTAAAGCGGCCAACGGAAAGATGTCAAGCAGCGCGAAAAGCGCTGTTGCCACATTTTCATCAACCGCCTCGACCACACCTCCATCGCCATAGAGTTCGCAAAAGAGAGCGCTGTTGCCAAAAACGGTCATCCACACAAAAGTAATCAGAGTTGGGACAAGAAGTACACAAAGTAGAAACTCCCTTATAGTACGCCCTCGTGAGATACGTGCGATGAAAATGCCGACAAAGGGGGCCCAAGCGATCCACCACGCCCAGTAAAAGATCGTCCAACTGTGTTGCCAAGTGCCACCGCTATACGCTTCCGTCCACAGACTTAATTTCGGCAAGTTTGCCAAATATACGCCGACATTCTGCACCAGTGCGTCGAGTAAGTGTAGAGAGGGCCCGGCAAAAGCAACAAAGAGCAATAAGGTGATCGCTGCGAGCAGGTTAATTTGACTCAGGCGTCGGATTCCCCTGTCGAGACCGAGCACGACGGATACCGTGGCCATCACCGTGATCACAGCGATAAGAATGATCTGCTGCGTACTGCCCTGTCCGATAGCGAAGAGATAATCCAATCCGGCATTGATCTGCTGTGCACCAAGCCCCAGTGACGTAGCCAGACCAAACAGCGTAGCAACGGCAGCGAGCATATCGATTAAATTGCCAAGCGCACCGTGAATACGTTCCCCCAACAGGGGATAAAACACCGATCGAATAGTCAATGGCAGACCGCGATTAAACGCAAAATAAGCGATACCAAGAGCCATGAGTGCGTAGAGTCCCCAAGCGTGAAGACCCCAGTGAAAGAACGTTACGCCCATGGCCAACTCGGCAGCCTGCGCCGTCTTAGCGGTGCCCCAGGGCGGGGCCGAAAAATGGTAGATCGGTTCGGCCACGCTCCAGAAAACAAGGCCGATACCCATGCCGGCACTGAAAAGCATTGCTAACCAACCCCAGGTAGAGAATTCCGGCTCCGCTTCAGATCCTCCCAGCCTAATGCTGCCATAGCGGCTTAGAAGCAAAAATACGACGATACCCAAATAGACATTGACGGCAGCGATAAAAAACCAGCCGGCACTTGAAGTGATCGCCGCCTGCACTGACTCAAATAATTCCTGCATCTGAGCCAGGTTGAGTACACTAATGACTACAAAGACAAGGATGAGGCCAGCGGATCCCCAAAACACCGTTGGGTGGATGTGGAATCTGGATCGCTTTAACGCATTGTCGGTCAAGTTCAGACTCTCGTGTTACGCTTTGCTGAAGTGGAAGAAGCCCCAAGCGAGGTGACCTGCGGATCCTCCCTCAACCCAGTGCCCCAGCCCTTTTAGCATACGTGTGATATAATCCGGGTTAATTTTGGCACCGAGCTTATCTCTGGCGCTCTCGGTCTCCTCCCCAACTCGTCTGTAATGCGTTACGAGCTGCGCGGTGTGATCTTTGAAACCGCGATCGCGCCAGCCTAATTTCCCAGCCTCAGCTCGGTAAAATCCGGGCGAACCAAGGGAATCGAGGTGTATACGATCGAGAATCGGCTGGAGCACCCCTTTGGGACAGTCATCCGCCTGCATCGGATCGGTGAATATAAACTGGCCACCAGGCTTGAGCACGCGATCGACTTCGCGTAGAACCTCTGACCGTTTCCCGCTGTGCAGTAAGGCGTCCTGTGACCAGACAACATCAAAATGCGCATCTGGGCATGGTATATTCTCAAAGTTTCCATCGATAACCGCTATACGGTCTTCCAAATCGGCCTGGACATTTGATCGCCGATGCCGTTCGTTCTCTACCTCGCTTAGATTTAACGCCGTGACTTCCGCGCCATAGGCACCGGCCAGATACCGGGACGCACCGCCAAAGCCAGCACCCAGATCGAGGATTTGGGCCTCGGCGGAGATCGGCTCAACTTGGACAGCCATGAGTTCAATGGTTCGCCGACTTGCCGTGACAATCTCTTCGTCTGGTGAAGTGTAGATGCCAATGTGGATGTCTTCGCCGCCCCAAATCATGAAATAGAAATTATCGGCGTCATCGCTATTGTAATAATCACGAGCAGTGCTCACAGTCGCTGACCATTTCGCCTCCATTTGCTGATTATCTTTCATCGGAGAGGTAAGCCTTCTCAGCAACGTGGATATAGAAATCCGGATCCTCGTCCGGATAGGTCTCCTGGAAGTCACCGAACGTTTCAATATTTTGGAAGCCAACTTCGAACATCAGGCGCCGCGTGTAATCCTTGCGTAATGGGAACATGTTCAGGTGATAGACCGAATCGTCGGGAAACGCATAGCGAAAAAGGGCCAACTCCTCTTCAACGAATTCCGGCTCCGCTCGGATTTCATCTCCACAGTAATAGTAAGTGTGCTTGCTGGAGAAACCATTGTCGAGGATCGAGTCGTAGTTGCGCTGGTCGAGGACCAGCACGCCGTCGTGTTTGAGCATGGCGTAGAATTCGGCCAGGGCCTTGCGGCGGTCGCGCTCGTGGAACATGTGGGTGAAGGAGTTACCCAAACAGATGATCGCATCGAATTCACCGTGGACATCACGGTTCAGATACCGCCAATCAGCTTGAACGGTGCGCATGACGTAGCCCCGCCTTTTGGCGTTTTCGAATGCTTTATAAAGCATCTGCGGACTTCCATCCGCACTGACGACTTCGAAACCATCTTGAAGCAGTCGCACTGAGTGAAAACCAGTTCCAGTAGCGACGTCGAGCACCGAACGAGCACCAATTTCCTTGAGTTTTCTTATGAAGAAATCTCCCTCACCTGCGGCGCGGCGGTCCCAATCGATCAGTTCATCCCACTTATCTACAAACCCCCACACATATTCCTGTGTATAATTCCCAGTGTCCCGCCTCTTTGTAGGCTCAACTCCAAAATCCTGCTTCATTACTTGATCACTCAAATTGTCTCCTTTACAAAGCGGATAATTTCCTCGGTACTGTGCTGTTTCTGCTTCATGGGACTGCCCTTGTGCTAAAGAAACAGTCTCAGCCTAACTAGGACAAATCTGGGAAGTCACGGCAGCG
>CAZSYW010000250.1:659-3558 GCA_964611315.1 uncultured Rhodospirillaceae bacterium | reverse complement strand
ACATATTTTCGCCAGAAATATAAAACACCTCCTTCTGCCCATCCTTCATACGCTCCACATACTCAGCCAAGGTGACAAGTTGCTCCCCTGCCGTCGAATGGCAGTGCAGCAATTCCACTAACCGATCACGGTAATCGGCATCCTCATAAATACCTTCCTTCAGAACTGCTCCAAAATTACCCCAAAAAATTGCAAAGTCGATTGGTGTCTTGGCAGCCTTCTTCTCAAGTTCTCCTAGAACCCGTTTTATAAGCGCGTTTCGAATTTTGGTTACCACTGGATTGTGTTGCAGCATCTCCCGACTCACATTCAGCGGCAGATCTTGTGAATCGACAATACCTCTCACAAAACGCATCCACGCCGGCAAAAGCTCCTGACAATCGTCCGTTATGAAAACCCGTTTAACGTAAAGCTTAACCCCGTGTTTGCGAGCAGGATCAAACAAATCATGCGGCTTAGATGTAGGAATGAACAACAAATTCGTGTACTCGAGCCGACCCTCGGCCTGGTTATGAAGAGTTAACCATGGTTCATCGAAGCTATGCGCTACATGGTGATAAAACTCTTTGTATTGATCTTCAGATATAGCTTTTTTTTGCCGCGTCCAAAGCGCAGCTGCACTGTTGACGCTTTCCGTTCCCTCTACCCCCGTTCCCTCAAGCTTAATAGGAAGCGCAATATGGTCGGAATATGTAGTGATAATATGGCGTAAACGGTCCGGGTCCAAAAACTCACTTTCACCCTTTCGAAGATGCAGTTCAATACGAGTGCCACGCTTTTCATGCTCAACTGGCGCGATAGTAAATGCACCCGAACCTTCTGACTGCCACTGCCAGGCTGTTTCCTCTCCTGCTTTTGAACTGACAACAGTTACCATGTCTGAGACCATAAACGCAGAGTAAAACCCCACGCCGAACTGACCAATTAGCGTCATATCTTTTGTAGAATCACCAGTGAGTTCCTCCACAAACGCCGCGGTCCCGGATCGCGCTATCGTGCCCAGGTTTTCAATTAGTTCGTCATGGCTCATACCGATTCCATTGTCGGAGATAGTAATATTGCGAGCCTTTTTATTTATAGAGATTATTATGGAAAGTTCGGGGTCTTCTTTAATAAGGTTTGGATCTGTGATTGCGGCATAACGAACTCGATCACACGCATCTGATGCATTAGAGATCAACTCTCGCAAGAAAATCTCCTTGTTACTGTAAAGAGAGTTTACAACCAAATCGAGTATCTTGCCGACCTCGGCCTGGAACGGTTTCGTTTCCGTACCCTCTTTAGCTGTGTCACTAACTTTGGTTTTACTGTTCATAACACTACCCCTGAAGTAACCGTCTATATTGACGAGACAAAGCCAACCCACAAAATACCATCTGCCAGGATATGAGGCATTTGACCATCCGGTTCAAGTACTCACCCCACGCGAGAATTACTTGCGTTAAAACCAACTAGAAGCCATCTTTGCCCGACATGAAGCAGACGCAAGCCCATGGCCGGGTCACAGCGGTCCTAGGCCCTACTAACACAGGGAAAACACACTTAGCTGTTGAGCGTATGCTTGGGCATGCCTCCGGCATTCTAGGATGTCCGCTGCGGCTTTTAGCTCGCGAGATATACGAGAAAGCGGTCGCTGTCCGGGGGGCAGGCAGCGTTGCACTAGTGACTGGCGAAGAGAAGATAGTCCCCCACCGCCCCAGATATTACATATGTACGACCGAAGCAATGCCTCGTGACCTAACCGTCGAATTCGTGGCGGTCGATGAAATCCAGCTCGCAGCCGACCCTGAGCGTGGACACGTATTTACCGACCGCCTTTTGCATGCACGCGGCTTTTCTGAAACCATGTTTCTCGGCGCAGCTACGATTGCACCTCTTTTAAAGACTTTGATTCCGGAAATTGAATTTGTTTCACGCCCACGTTTTTCAGATTTACGCTATGCCGGGGAACGGAAAATCACTCGGCTACAGCCGCGTAGTGCTATCGTAGCCTTCTCCGCATCCGACGTGTATATGATTGCGGAATCCGTGCGCAGCCTCCGTGGAGGAGCCGCTGTTGTCCTAGGGGCATTAAGCCCGCGTACACGGAATGCCCAAGTTAGTATGTTTCAAGCCGGAGAGGTCGATTATCTGATCGCCACGGATGCGATAGGGATGGGACTCAACTTAGATGTAAATCACGTAGCGTTTGCCGACCTTAGAAAATACGATGGGAAAACGTTTCGCGACTTGATGGTAACCGAAATCGCACAGATTGCTGGTCGAGCTGGGCGTCACATGCGTGATGGCACCTTTGGTACTACCGCCGATGCTGGCGCACTACACCCTGATACTGTGGCAGCAGTTGAACAGCATTCGTTCCCGGCACTTAACAAAATTTATTGGCGAAACTCGCAACTGAATTTCAAATCCACACAACATTTATTGCAGTCCCTAGAACTGGACCCGCCCTCGCCTCAATTGATGAAAGCGCGCGATGCCGAGGATATAGCATCACTGCGCCTGTTGATAAGTGATCCCGACGTTCTGGCACGTGCAAAGAACTTTGAGGCAGTGTCTCTGCTTTGGGAAATATGTTCGATCCCTGATTTCCGAAAAATACTCACGGACGAACATATCAAAATGCTGACCAAGCTCTATCTTCACCTTTCGGGGCCACGTTCGGTCCTGCCGAATGACTGGGTACATGAGATGGCTAATCGGCTTGATGAAACCGAGGGTGATATTGAAACGCTAGCAGCACGCATCGCTCATATTCGCCTTTGGAATTACGTCGCCCATAGATTGGGCTGGGTAAAAGATCCGGTAAATCTTCAGGAACGGACACGAGCTATTGAAAACCGTTTATCGGACGCGCTTCACGAGCGTCTGACTCAGCGCTTTGTAGATACACGTGCCA
>CAZSYW010000250.1:0-649 GCA_964611315.1 uncultured Rhodospirillaceae bacterium | reverse complement strand
GGGTTTAAGCAGGGGCAGGACGCACCCATAAATATCAAGCCTAATGGTAGTATTGATATTGCTGGCGAACCAGTCGGTCGACTTCAAGGTTTAAATCTCATTCCTCATAATCCCGAGGAACCACGCCCCCATGCGTTAGTCCAAAGTGCAGTCCACAACGTGCTTGCGCCAAAAATTCATGCTCAAGCACTCGCCCTCAGTAAAGGTCACGACCAAAACTTCGAATTGGGCACAGACCTGAACATTGTCTGGGACGGAGCCCCAGTCGCACGCTTGTTACCCGGGCAATCCCCTCTACAACCCAAAGTAACGCCAATTACCGACAAAATGATAGATGGGCACGTACGCAATATGGTTCGCCACCGTCTTGAAAGTTGGATACGAAACCACATTAAGAAACAGTTTGCGCCACTTTTGCACGCCCGCGATACCGCTCTATCGGGACCGGTGCGCGGTATCGCTTTCCGACTGTTAGAAGGACTTGGAAACACAGAAAGAAAAGGGGCCGCAGACCTCCTTCGGACATTATCCAATAAGGATCGAAAAGCTCTGGCGAATCATGGGATACGTCTTGGCCAAATTAATCTGTTCATGCCAGCAATGCTCAAGGCGAGGCAAATTACGCTACGAGACCAGCTGTGGCGAATCC
>CAZSYW010000249.1:0-3580 GCA_964611315.1 uncultured Rhodospirillaceae bacterium | reverse complement strand
CCAAAACCGGACAACGTGAAAGACGCTGGGTCATATACAGCGAAGACGTTGAAGCGTCAGCAGTGCCACCCGAGTGGCAGGGTTGGCTCACGCACACCCTTAGCGAGCCTCCCACAGAGAACACGCTAACAAAACAAAGTTGGATGGTTGATCACAGGCCCAACCCAACTGGCACGAGAAATGCATACAGACCGCCCGGTGCGCTAGAGCAAGGCAGCAGCCGTCCACCAGCAACTGGCGACTACGAACCCTGGAGACCAGATTAAGAAACTGCCCTTGGCGCCCCGAACCTAGATGGTATCATTGGGCTAATCTCATAAACCCCAAGGAAAATGATTAGTTGGAGGTAGAGCCATGGCCGGCAAACACAGAAGTGCCAACACTCACGTTTTACTACCGACCTGGCTCGACACGACAGGAATGCCTCTTGGTTGCCTAGAAAAAATTAAAATGCTCAACGAGAATATCGTTGAGATCCATGATATGTGCCAAGAGGCACTCGAAGACGCAGTCTTAATGGGCTGCGACGAAAGACAAATTAGAAGTGTTCTTTTAAACCTTGTAGAAGGCCTTCAAGAACCATTCAAAAATAGTGTCTAAGGCAGCAGTAGATCGTGCGTCTTTCCATTCCTACCTGCATGGTCGCTCTAATGTTTGCAATTGGGCCAGCAGAAACCGCTTATGAAGAAGTTGCCATATTGGAAGCCTTAGACAAGATAACTGGCCGCGTATTCAAGCTGGAAGCCGCGATTGGGTCCGAGGTAGAGTTTGGCCGACTGAGAATCAATCCTTACAAATGTTACAAAAGCCCTCCGGAACAACCGCCGGAAAGCATCGCATTTCTTGAAATCAGGGAAACCAGACCCAACCACGAAATCAAACAAGTGTTTGCTGGATGGATGTTCGCTTCGTCTCCCGGACTGTCGACGCTTGAACATCCGATTTATGATATCGTCGTTCTCGATTGTTACTCACCCAACGCCTCAACTGGTACGCCAGAGGTCACTATTGAATCATTACCGCCAACCACATCGAATGAGTAGAAATTGGCCTTCTCGGAAATAGCCTTCCTTAATATTCTCTTATACTCGTCACGATCTATTTCAATAGCACCAAATTGACGCAAATGATCTGTCAAGAACTGGGTGTCTAGAAGGAGAAACCCGCCAGACCGAAGTCTCTCGACTAAATGCACCAAGGCCACCTTACTGGAATCGCGCACGTCACTAAACATGCTTTCCCCAAAAAATGCCGCACCAATGGTCACGCCGTATAAACCGCCAACCACCTTGCCATCGGACCAACATTCCACGGAATGCGCCTTTCCCGCCCGGTGTAGCTCCGTATAAAGCTCAATAATCCTGGGATTTAACCAGGTATTTTGCCGTTCTTGAGTCCGTTTAGCGCATGCTTCAATCACCTCGCCAAAGCTTTTATCGACGCTAATCAAAAAGGGTGCCCGACGCCAAGTTCGTTTCAACGACCGCGACATGTGAAAACACGATAATGGGATTACCCCTCGCCTCTCAGGGTCGATCCAGTGTATCGCTGAGCTTTCATAGTCCTCAGCCATGGGGAAAACACCCAACTCGTAGGCTCGCAAAAGGGTCTTTGAAGTAATTTGATGGCGTTGATGTTTAACCATGAGTCGAACTATGAAAGTATATCAACTCCATCCTTTCATAACTCGCTCAAGCCAGTGGATATCGTATTCCGCCTTTACAAATTCGGGTTCTCTGATGAGGCGCCTGTGCAACGGCAAAGTAGTTTCTATTCCACCAATCACAAACTCCTCCAGACTGCGATTTAGTCGCATTAAGGACTCTCCGCGGCTGGAGCCGTAAACAATAAGTTTACCTATCATGCTATCGTAAAACGGTGGCACCCGATAACCCGTGTATAACGCCGAGTCGACTCGCACCCCACCACCCCCAGGGGGATGATATTCAGTGACCTGACCCGGGGACGGAGTGAAATCGACCGGCGACTCAGCGTTGATACGACATTCAACGGCATGGCCTTTGAAACGGATCTCCTCTTGACGGTGAGACAGCGGTTCTCCTGCAGCAACTCGGATTTGTTCGCACACCAAATCTACACCCGTTATCATTTCAGTAATTGGATGCTCTACTTGGATCCGTGTATTCATCTCTATGAAATAGAACTCTCCATCTTGAAATAAGAACTCAAGCGTCCCAGCTCCAAGATAACCAAGCCGTTTGACGGCATTAATGGCCACCTCTGAAATCTCAGACCTCAACGTCTTGCTTAACGTCGGTGCCGGCGCCTCTTCCAAAACTTTTTGATGACGTCGCTGAATTGAACAGTCCCTTTCCCCGAAATGCACAACACCACCACTCGAGTCCGCCATCACCTGTAATTCAATGTGTCGTGGATTAGGAAGGTATTTTTCTATGTAGACCTGATCACTTCCAAAAGCCTCCAAGGCTTCCCGTCTCGCCATAGCAAACCCGAGTTCGAGCTCTTCCGCATTCGACGCCACTTTCATGCCTCGCCCACCACCGCCCGCCACTGCCTTTACCAAAACTGGATACTCTATTTTGTCAGCAATTCCACGCGCTGCGGCAAAGGAGTCTACGACGCCCTCGCTCCCTGGCACCAAAGGCACCCCAAGCTCTTCTACTGCCCGGCGAGCAGCTACCTTGTCACCCATCATCTCGATATGATCGGCCTTCGGACCAATCAGGGTTAGTCCATGTGCCTCTACGACACGCGCAAAATCTGCGTTCTCCGACAAAAATCCATAACCCGGATGAATCGCCTTAGCACCAGTCAGCTCAGCAGCAGCCAAAATCGAGGGGATATTTAGATAACTCTCTCGAGCGGACGCCGGACCGATGCAAACTGATTCATCGGCCAGACGAACATGCATAGCCGACGCATCAGCCGTTGAATGAACAGCGACCGTTGAAATACCCAGCTCTCTGCAGGCCCGGTGAATGCGAAGGGCAATTTCTCCGCGATTAGCAATCAGTACCTTTTCGAACATTTCAGCTAATCGATCAACGCCAGCACTTCACCGTATTCCACTGGCGTCGCATTGCCCACCAGCACTCGCTCGACCCGACCGTTACGGGGAGCGGTCACAGGATTCATAGTCTTCATCGCCTCAATGATGAACATGGTATCGCCTGTCTGCACTTCATCTCCGGCGGCAATGAAAGGGGCTGCCCCAGGCTCAGGAGCCAAGTATGCCGTCCCTACCATAGGCGCCTTCACCGCACCAGGATGATCAGCCGCGGGCTCTTCATCCGCAATCTCGACATTCTCGCTCAAGTCACCAGAGGAAGATAAAGGCGGCACTCCAGAATCCACCGTGTGGCCGGCAGGAATCGAGACACCGCCTCGTGAAACCCTGACCCTCTCCCGTCCGCTCCCCAATTCTATCTCGGTCAGGCCCGTTTCCTCCAATAGCCCAGCAAGATGGCGAATCAGTGCATCATCAATACGAATCTTAGCCACAATTTCCTTCCAACACTCCCATTACACAACAGTCAAAATGCGATGCATAGCTCGTAGACCCAAAACATAACCGTAACTTCCCAATCCGCAAATCAAT
>CAZSYW010000248.1:0-3598 GCA_964611315.1 uncultured Rhodospirillaceae bacterium | reverse complement strand
GTTCTTGAGCATTCGGTGAAGCTGGTGTGCTAACGTCATTACTATCGATTATAACAAAGTCCGCCACTCGCTGTTCCGCGCGGAATTTTTCTACTGCATCCGTCATTACATCAGGAGATTTGATTCCTGTGATCAAACTATCAAGGAGGTGTGCTCGTGTTATGTCACCACGCAATGCGGCAATGAAACCTTCCTCGTCCATTGAATTTTGCGCAATTGCATACTCAAACATACGACGATCGAAATCACCTTCTTGGTTGCGAAAAGTTGGCGTTGATCGAATTTCAAGAGCAACCAGAGTATCAGGTACCCTCATGGAAAATGAACGGGCCTGCTCGTCTAGGCTTGCGCGGTTTATGATTTGCTGAAGTGTCCGTTCCACTATGCCAAGGGCACGGGCCTGTTCAGCATCTACTTCGCCGCCACTGATTTTGCGTAGTCGCTCAAGTTCCTGTCTGTATTCGCGGGTAAGCTCAGAGGCTCTTACTTTCACATTGCCTATAGAAGCGACAACTGGGTCGGAGTTGCCGCGAAAAATATCACCAACACCCCACGCCGCGAAGCTAAGGGCTATCAATCCTAAGAAGATTTTAATTATCCATGACTTAAGGTTTGTAAAAATGCTTTGAAACATGGCTAAAAGGCCCTTGTAACCGATAGAAGTAAAAGAAGTTGGAGGCAAAACCGGTCGATTATGATAAGAACCGTCCAATCAACGGGCAACAGGGAAGTTTAATATCAACGTTTTATACCATACGAGCCAGATTGATGGGGGTAACTTTTCTCAAATCCTGTTCGTAAATTCTTTCGAATAATCTACTAACCCGGCAGGTTCCTGGAGAATGCTACAACAATCCCGAAAACTAGTAGTAGGAAACTGGAAGATGAATGGAACACGAGCAAGTTCATCTTCCTGGGCAAAAGGCATGGCAAAGCTGGTTGAAACGAAAGCGCTTGAGTGCGAGATTCTGGTGAGCCCCCCAACTCCGTTTTTAGAAATACTGGCCCGGGAGTTGGGGACGACGAGTGGTATTGGCCTATGCGGTCAAGACTGTGCTAATCAGGAAGAAGGGGCACATACCGGCGATGTTAGTGCTGCAATGTTGGCGCAAGTTGGTTGCAGTTCCGTTATAGTTGGACATTCTGAACGGCGCATGAACCACGGTGAAACTAGCTCACTAGTTCGGACTAAAGCAGTAATGGCCCTGTCCCAAGGTTTAATACCGATCATATGCGTGGGAGAAACACAGGCTCAAAGAAATGCGGGACGTGCTATCACCGTGGTTACAACCCAGCTTAGTAGATCGTTACCTGAAATTGCCACGGGGAGAAATGTGGTCATTGCGTATGAACCTGTGTGGGCGATAGGGACCGGACAGGTTCCGAATGCCCATGAAATATCAGAAATGCATAATTCTATTAGGGACTACCTCGGGCGTCGTTTAAAAACGGAGGCAGATTTTGTTCCGTTACTTTATGGCGGATCCGTTAAAGGTTCTAATGCCGAGGAGATCATAGCGTTACAAAATGTTGATGGCGTTCTCGTGGGCGGAGCCAGTTTAAAATTTGAGGAGTTTTGGAACATTTGCATTGCATACAGCAGTCACAAACGAGATGTTTCGGGGACCATGAGGTGAGTTCCAGTTACAGGTATTTTTTTGGAGAACATCATGACGGCAGTTTTTTTGATAATCCATTTAATGTTAGCGATAGGATTAGTGACAGTAGTCTTGTTGCAGAGAAGCGATGGAGGAGCACTAGGCGGCCTGGGAGGTGGAGGAAATCCATCAAGTGGTGGCTTTGGTGGCTTAATGAGTGGCCGTCAGTCAGCCAATCTTCTAACACGTATCACAGCTATTCTCGCCGCGTGCTTTATGGGGACCAGTCTTCTCCTTGCTATTTTGGCAGCCCACCGAGCTCAACCAACGTCGATACTCGAAATACCCGCTACTTCGGAGCAAGTGCTACCTACGCCCTCAGAAAGTGGTCCGGGATCCCCCAGCCCAACAGTCCCCGTTTCTGAATGAGAATAATGAATTAGGGGTATTTCTCTGGAGTGACACTAAGTCGCATGGTTTTCCTTGGGTATAAGCGTAGAATGGGTTATTTTACAATTCCATGACGCGGTTTATCTTTGTAACCGGCGGTGTGGTGTCCTCTCTCGGAAAAGGGCTTGCAGCTGCCGCATTGGGGAGCTTGCTCCAGGCGCGTGGATACAGCGTGCGCTTACGAAAATTTGATCCGTATCTCAATGTTGATCCGGGAACGATGAGCCCTTATCAACACGGAGAAGTTTTTGTGACGGACGACGGAGCAGAGACTGATCTTGATCTTGGCCATTACGAGCGGTTCACAGGAGTGGCGGCGCGGAAGACCGATAATGCGACTGCAGGTAAAATATATTCGAACGTAATTGCACGGGAGCGACGGGGAGATTATTTGGGTGGAACTGTGCAGGTGATCCCCCACGTTACTGATGAAATTAAGACTTTTGTAACAGCCGATATTAACGATGTAGATTTCTTATTGTGCGAGATTGGTGGAACGGTCGGTGACATTGAAAGCCAGCCATTTTTAGAAGCTATTCGACAATTGCGAAATGATATAGGCATTTCACGAACACTCTTTTTGCATCTTACTTTGGTTCCATTTATTCCATCGGCCGGAGAACTGAAAACAAAACCTACCCAACATTCAGTAAAAGAACTGAGAGGTATTGGAATTCAGCCGGATATTTTATTGTGTCGAAGCTCCCACGAAATTCCAGATGCAGAACGACGCAAAATTTCATTATTTTGTAATGTTGGTGAAAGTGATGTTATTCCGGCGATTGATGTGAACTCAATTTATGAAGTTCCGTTAAGCTACCACGAAGTTGGATTAGATAGGCGAGTTCTTACGAAGTTTAATCTCGATGCCAGTGAAAAACTTGATGTTAGCCGATGGAAAAAAATTAAAAATGGAATTAAAGGCCCCGATGGGGAGGTTCATATCGCCGTGGTTGGAAAATACACGGGGCTACGAGATGCGTATATATCCCTAGCGGAGGCTTTAACTCACGGTGGTTTCGCGCATAACGTTTGTGTAAAGACTCGTTGGATAGATTCCGAGGTATTCGAGACAGGAAGCACCATTGGAAGGTTGGAAGGAGTTCATGGAATTCTGGTTCCGGGCGGTTTCGGGGAACGTGGAGCAGCGGGGAAGGTCGCGGCTGTTACCTTTGCTCGGGAACACCTTGTGCCGTATTTCGGTATATGTTTTGGGATGCAGCTCGCCGTAGTGGAGGCGGCACGCAATCTGGCAGGGATACCGGGTGCATCGTCAACCGAGTTTGGGCCATGCGATGATCCCGTCATAGGATTGATGAGTGAATGGATGCATGAGGGAAACATCGAAAAACGTGATCTCGCTAGTGATATGGGCGGAACCATGCGTCTTGGGGCGTATGAAGCTATTGTTCGTTCCGGGACAAGGTTGGCTGCAATTTACGGATGTGAAACTATTTCGGAACGGCATCGGCACCGTTATGAGGTGAATGTCAAATATCGGGAACGTATAGAAAAGGCGGGCCTGCTATTTTCCGCGATTTCGCCGGATG
>CAZSYW010000247.1:484-3600 GCA_964611315.1 uncultured Rhodospirillaceae bacterium | reverse complement strand
AAGAAAATTTAGAAGGCTATGTAGCTGGACTGAATTACAGCATTATGGATTGGACGGATTCCGTAGAACGGTTGAAAATGATACGGGACGTGGAGCAAGCTCCGCTTTGGTTTGGACACAGCCTGAAGCAATATGAGTCGATGGGCGAAAAGTGGTATAAATAAACCTCGCCTTTTAAAAAAAACGAATAAGGGGGCTTCGAAAGAAGCCTCCTTATTTATTTCACCCATTTCTAATCAGCGCATCATGATTTCTCTCGAGTCAGTTAGCAAACGATATGGTTCCAAGACAGTCGTGGATGACCTTTCCTTTACCGTAAAGGAGGGGGAAATTGTTGGTTTCCTGGGACCTAATGGAGCCGGGAAAACTACTACATTAAGAATGATTTCCGGCTATATCACACCTACAACCGGTCGGGTTCAGGTTGCCGGTTTTGACATGGCGACAGAAAATACGATTGCGGCCCAAAAGATAGGCTATCTGCCAGAACTTCCCCCTCTCTACGACACACTAAGCGTTGTTGGTTATCTCCGATTTGTCGCCAAAGCGAAAGGCGTGTCGCGATCAGCTATTATGGGGGAACTAGATCGTGTCTCAGTAGCTTGCCGACTTGAAGCTGTCTTCCGCCAAGAAGTATTTAAGCTGTCGAAGGGTTATAGACAGAGACTAGGCCTCGCTCAGGCGTTGATTGGAAAACCGGATGTGTTGCTCCTGGACGAACCAACCAGCGGCCTTGACCCCGGCCAGATACAAGAAACAAGGGAAGTCATCCGTTCTTTTGGGAAAGAACACACGGTTCTTCTGAGTACACACATCCTGTCTGAAGTCACACGCATTTGCCAACGCGTTGCGATCATAAACGAGGGCCGCCTTCTCACAATTGATACACCTTCTGGACTACAACGAGCAGCTGAAGAAACAAATCGCATCGTTTTAAAGGTATCCGGTGATGCACAACATCTTCGTAATGAATTGCTGTCCCTCAATGGCCTGCGGGAAGTGACAATTGAAAAACCTGATGCGAGAGGAATACGCGTAATCGAATGCGACGTGGATGAACGGGACGGTATTGACGCTGATATTGCACGCACTGTGACCACCAATTGGTCCCTGCATCACCTGGAACGTCGTCAGCCCACTCTCGAAAATATTTTTCTTCGATACGTACGTGAGACCCCAGAGGACTCGGACTCATGAACGGCTTGCTTGCAGTATATCAGAAAGAGCTTGCTCTGTATTTCCGCTCCCCGATTGCGTATTTTGTCGTTTCCGTTTTCCTTATTGGAACCGGATATTTTTTCAGTCACAACGTCTTCCTTACAAACATTGCTACCATGGATTCTACTTTTCAAAGCATGGGGATCATGCTGACGATAGTTTGTCCGGTAATTTCAATGCGACTTTTTTCAGGGGAATACAGTTCCCGGACTATGGAACTGTTACTCACTTTACCCCTGAAGAACTGGCAAACAGTACTTGGAAAATTCATGGGGGCCGGAACAATTCTGCTTCTCATGACGGTTGGTACATTTGTTGATCTTCTGCCGATGTATATGTTTGCAGAACCCGAGACGACCACAATCATATCCGGATATATCGGTTTCTTTTTATTGGGACTTGCCTGTTTGGCTGTAGGACAATTCTTCTCTGTTTTGACCAAAAACCAGATTGTAGCCGCCTTATTAACCGTATCAGCGCTTCTAGCATTTTGGTTTATTGGCAATCTACAAAATTTTCAATCTACATATTTTTGGTGGAGACTGTTCGACTATCTCTCTTTCTCCAACCATTTTGCTCATTTTATTCAAGGTCTCGTGCGCACTGAAGGGGTGATTTTTTATGTTTTAATTTGTGCAACGTTCTTGACCATGAATGCCAGCTATCTTCAGTGGCGACGTTAGAATGGATCGAACCTTTCGTTCTGGGCTAAGCCTGCTAATCGGGATCGGACTTCTGTTTGCAGCACTCGTGGTGCATAGCATCCTGTTGGAAACAGTTGCATGGACATTGATATTATCGCTCACCGGATTTGGCTTTTTTATTGTGGGAGTTATATCACTCCGAAGCGAATTGGGATCAATATTTAGACGGCGCCGCGCGGAAATTTCCCTGTTCACTGCTGGATTAGTCGGAATTTACATTTCGATCGGTTATTTCTCGATCGTCTACCCTTTGCGCTATGACATGACCGAGGCGGGCCTTCATTCACTTTCTGACCAAACGATTTCGATGCTGCAACGACTGGAACAGCCTGTACACATTGTTTTTTTTCATAGCCACCAGATGGGGGAGACCGTAGAACGATACGCGTTGATGGCAAAACAGACAGACAAAGTCACCGTGGAGTTTCACGATCCAAGCCTCAATCCTGCCCAAGCAAGATTACATGGGGTCCGTTTCCCAGGAACAGCGATTATGACAAGTGGATCAAAAGGCGTCCCAGGCAGTCCTTTTGAAGGGCGACGACACGTAGTGGACGGCGACAGTGAAGTAGATATTGCCAACGGCATTCTCCGAGTTTCTCAAGGCATTACACAGTTGATTTGTTTTCTTGACGGGCATGGAGAAGCAGACCCATTCAGTAAAGAAATGCACGATCACATGGAGGGCACGGCAGACCATAGCCATGGCATGGGTGTTGAATACGTTCTTCACGAAACACACGGTATGGCCAAAGCGCGCGGGAGCCTGGAGAGCTTGAATTACAAAGTTAAAAAAGTGTCCCTACTCCAAGAGGAAAATATACTACGAGACTGTGAGGTTCTTATTGTCGCAGGCCCAAAAGCGGCGCTCCTTGATTCAGAATTGGAGCACATCAAATCGTTTTTGCAAACCGGAGGAAACGCTTTATTTATGATCGACCCATTTATTGAAACGGGACTCGAAACCATCATAAATGCATATGGGGCCCGTTTAGACGATGGCATGGTGGTTGATGAAACTAATCACTTCGGAACGGATCCTTCAGCACCGGCGGTAACTAGCTATAATTACCACCAAATCACACGTGAAGTACCCTTAACTTTTTATCCTGGATCTCGCTCCCTATCTCCAACAGATCCTGTACCGGGGGTGCAAGTTACACCTGTCGTAAACTCGTCAAGACTGAGTTTCAG
>CAZSYW010000247.1:0-474 GCA_964611315.1 uncultured Rhodospirillaceae bacterium | reverse complement strand
ACTCGAGACCGGATCGCGTTTGATCGAGGAATAGACCTTCCTGGCCCAAGAACACTAATGCTTGCCGCAAACCGCAGGCCTCTCGATGAAAACGATGCCCAGCTCCTCAAAGATCTCGCCAGATCTCCGGAACAACAGTATCGGGCTGAAGACATAAACGCGGTCACGGAACATTCCCGTGTCATCATTGCGGGGGACTCCGACTTTGCAACAAATTCATTCTTTCATATCCTTGGAAATGGTCGTCTATTCCTCAAAGCAGTCAGCTATCTGGCCGCGCAGGAAAATCTCATCGGGATAAAACCTGCGCTCCGTGAATTGCCCCGATTCAATTTAACCAACCGTCAAATGAAGGGAACGTTTTTCGTTGCGCTGTTTTTAGTACCATCCCTTCTTTTCTTGATTGGAACCGCGGTGTGGTGGCGCCAACGTTAAATACAAGGTGAAGGCATGTCCTACCGATCGTTGCTTGCC
>CAZSYW010000246.1:0-3620 GCA_964611315.1 uncultured Rhodospirillaceae bacterium | reverse complement strand
AGCCAGCAATGCTTCTGATCAGTTCCTGATCATGCTAAACTAAATAAGATGGGATTTTGATGCGATACTTGGATTGGATTCTCTTGCGCTACGCGATTTTAGTCTTGGCCTTGCTAATCACGTCAAATACGGGCGAGACGGCACCACCGGATTTACAAACTCCAGCACCTGTTATTTATTTGGCAGACAATCTGGATGAACAAGATAAGCTCGGCTGGTGCATCGACACCGTGGGACGAGGTCTCTCCGACCGACTGCACGCCCATTCCTGTAAACCACATGGTGGTGATGTACAGTTCGAGTTTGACACAGTATCCGGGCAACTACGGTCGGCCACCTTCGATGGCAAATGCGCCAATATGCAAACCGTAGCGGCTCCAGGCGTAAAGTTCGGACTGGTGACTTGTAATGTATCAGCGGAAAACCAGCGGTTCACCTATGATGCCGCCAAGATGCGGTTTAGTCCGAAAGGAGACGCAAGACTCTGCCTGGCGGTCGGCAATTCTAGTCGAACTGCTGGTCCGTTCATGTCGCGTGAATTGTTGTTGACCAACTGTGCCGGCACAGACGCAAAGCTCTTGACCTGGCGGATAAAACAATAAGCCGAGTTTATCAAGGCCAAATCC
The DNA here is from genome assembly GCA_964611315.1 of uncultured Rhodospirillaceae bacterium. Lineage (GTDB taxonomy): Bacteria > Pseudomonadota > Alphaproteobacteria > UBA7887 > UBA7887. Next base: position 2,994 of record CAZSYW010000246.1, on the reverse strand, counting down.
CAGCAACTCCAAAGCCTCTGGCGCGAAAAATATAGACGAAGCGGCCTTTAATTGTCGTGTGGATATCAGTCACCAGTTTTGCGGTCGTCGTAAATCGATGTCTACGAATTAATTGTCGATCACCCTTGCCCAAGCAGAGAAACTTGGTCTCAAAATATCTGTCGATAAAAACAAGTTGACATAGTGAAAAACTCAATGGATGGCATGGTAAGGATTGATCACCAGAACAAATTGATTTGTTACCATGTTCAAATAAGAGTAAATCGATGCCGTTGAAATAGTTTTTGGAGAAGTCGAACATGTTCTCACACATCATGATTGGCACGAACGATATTATCGCCGCAAAAAAATTTTACGATGCTGTGCTTGGCGCACTTGATTTGCCGGAAGGTGTAGTCAACCAGGAAAAACAAAGGGTTGCCTACCGAACTTCCAGTGGAACGCTTATCCTCACTAAACCGATCGACGGAAACCCTGCAACAGTGGGAAACGGTAGCACCTTCGGTTTTAAGTGTATGTCGATCGAGCAAGCTAATGCTTTCCACGATAACGCGGTAGAAAATGGGGGCAAGAGCATCGAAGACCCGCCCGGTTGGCGTGATCTCGGTGACCGCAAACTTTATCTAGCTTATGTGCGGGACCCTGACGGGAACAAACTCAACGCCTTGTATCACGAGTAACCGCCCAGCCCGGCTAGTCTCTCCCGACAACAATTGTGCGAGCACTTTGGTGATCCCATTATTCTTGGCCCATGGCCTAGCAATGAGGCACTTGGCCGTCATAACCAATGAGGTCCTCGGACTGGCAATACTGCATCCTGCCGGAGCGTAGATCATTAAACCAAACTACAAGGCTAGCTTGATTACCATCGCTTGAGATATGTCGCGTCTAGGGCCATTAATGGTCCTCAGTTAGATAGCGGCAGCACAAACTGAACGTGTCGATCAAAGAAGCGGACAATTGATTTAAAATCGGCAAAGGCCTCGTTTGTGTTCAAATAGATGTATCCAACATGATTAATCGAATTGTTATTGTTGAGACGGTCCATAAGGCGCTGCAGAGTGGCGCAGTGAGGTATTGATCCTCATCGACGGACGACTATTAGCTAAAAAACTGCCTATTAGTAACGCTAAAACGAATATCAGAAGATTTCCATCTAGCAATCCGATGGATGCGAGAGCGGGACCTGGGCATAGGCCCGTCATTGCCCAACCGAGACCAAATATCGCAGCGCCAATGATCAACTGCCGATCCAAATTTTTCTTTGCAGGAAGATGAAACATGTCAGAATAGATCGGTACTGGGCGTTTTGAGATCAACCGAAATGAGAATGCGGTGACAAAAAGTGCACCACCCATTACGAAGGCTAAGCTCAGATCCCATTTGCCAGCAACAACCAAGAAACCAATAACTTTGGCCGGATTGATCATCCCCGAAATTGCTAGACCAAGACCAAATAGAAGACCGGCAATTAGACTAAAAAGGTTACCCATGAGCTTAACCTCCTATTACCGTACGAATAGCAAAAACGGTTAGACCAGCGGTTGTCATGAAGATAATCGTCGCCGCTAACGATCGAGTTGAGAACCGCCCAAGGCCGCAAACCCCATGGCCGCTGGTACACCCAGAACCGATCTGGGTTCCATATCCAACTAACAACCCGCTAACAATCAATGCGCTCACATGTATTTTATCGCTCAAGTGATAAGGGTTTATGTTTATGTCAGAGACATTGCCGCCAAAGAATGCATATGAAGAAGCTCCAATGACCAAGCCTAACAAGAATAAAACACGCCAAAATCGGTCGTTCCCGTTTTTTCGCAACATGCCACCCATGATACCGCTAATCCCGGCAATTCGGCCCTGAGTGAGAAGAAGTGTGGCGGCCGCTATGCCGATGAGTATGCCGCCAACTGAGGCAGATAAGGGTGTAAAATTTTCCATTATGCATTTCTCCCTAGTAAAGAGGGTCTATCAAATGTGGGGCGTATTGCCCTGTATCAATTGCATTAAACCGGCCACTTCACTTCGGACAGGCTCAGAATGATACCAGTGGCACCCAAATCCATCGCGAGATTTTCACAAGGATTAAAGCAGGTAACCTGGAGATGCCATGCAATCCAAACCGAAGAATTTTATGACTTCAAGAGTTGATAATCGGCAACAACCCTTAGTGATTGCCGAAGACTACTAGGCGCTAATGATTAACCGAGCCTCCGTCTACTACCATGCACTGGCCGGTCATGAAATCGGAATCGGACGAAACCAAGAACAGCATGGCCCCAGTTAAATCTTCGGGCACCTGATAGCGTTTGAGGGCGCGTGTTTCCATATTGCTATTGCGGCCCTCCAAATTTTGGGTGCTCGCCAACACGCCTTCACTCATAGTTAGGCCAGGTGCTAGTGTGTTGACGCAGATGCCGTCACCACCAACTTCACGTGACATTGATCGACTCATCGCCAAAATAGCGCCCTTTGAGGTGACGTAGTGCAAAAAATTCGGCGCGCCCTTAAACAGGGTTCCTGACGCAATATTGACTATCTTCCCATAGCCATTTTTGCGCATTTCTGGAACTGCCGCCTTGGCACACAACCAGGGGCCGCGAACATTGATTGCCATGACCTGGTCCCATTCCTCCACCTGTATATCGAGGAACGGTTTGTGGTTGATTGCTGCGAACAACGCAGCGTTAGAAATCAGAATATCGAGTCTGCCAAAGCGTTCCACCGTCTCGGCCACCATAGTATTAACCTGGTTTTCATCGGTGACATCGGTATGGAGCGCCAAGGCTTCGACACCCCGATAGTTGGCATTGATCTCTTCGGCTACAACGCTTGTATTCTGAACATCAGAAAGCGCCACGTGCGCACCCTCGCCTGCTAATGCCTTAGCGTAGACAGCACCGATGCCCTGCGCGGCTCCTGTGATAATAGCTACTCGTCCATCTAGTCGTCCCATGAAATGTTCCTATGTTGATAGATTGGAAGCCCAGC
>CAZSYW010000245.1:0-3624 GCA_964611315.1 uncultured Rhodospirillaceae bacterium | reverse complement strand
GGATTTCTATATCTTGTTCTAGGGGTCTTAACGAGCGGCCTTGGTGGTAGCCACTAATATCTCAATTCAAGGATCTATCTCGCCCGCCTGCTGCACCACGGCGGAATTACCACCCTCAACGATACTCCTTCCGGGCAGCCTCATTGTCCCTCAGTGGGACGCACTAACAACCCAAGTGGAAAAACGCATACTAACCCCGGTGGGCCCTTCGTATGGCTCCAAGGCTTTTTGTATGACTTCAAGACACTTCTTCTTCGTTGCGTTATCTGCCAAAGAAAAAGGCCCTGACATTGGACCCATCTGGGAAATGAACCCAGCCGCATCCGTCACGTCTTTGCCAAGACTGTGATCCAAATCGAAGCGTTCAAGCTTGACATCGGACCAACCCGCCCCTCCCAAAATTTCTCGCACTCGCGCTTCCCTTTCCATAGCGAATTGGCCGGGCGCATCGTCCTCAGGCGGAGGAGGAATTTCAAGAAATGCCTTTGAGGCCCCAGTAGGGATACGGATCCAAGGATTATCCTTACGATCCGCCCAACACACATACGTAAGGCGCCCTCCCGGACGTACTGCATCATGGAAATTGCGGAAAGCGGCCACCGGATCTTCAAAAAACATCACACCAAATCTGCTAAAAACTGCATCGAAAACGCCTTTTGGGAAGGAGAAAACTTGAGCATCGGCTTCAACAAATGTGATTAATTCCCGGGACATGGCCTTAGCCCTAGAAATAGCCATTTGCAACATGGGCTTAGAAATGTCAGCCGCAAATACCTGACCGGAAGGAGTAACCTCGTCTGCCAAAGCCAGACTCATGGTTCCCGTCCCGCAACCAATTTCTAGTATTTTCTCCCCCGGTTGCGGCTGGAGAGCCGACATCGCCTTTTCACCAAACGGGAACATCATATCGTCGATCCGGGGCTGCATATCCACCCAAAGCTTCCCCTTTATATCGTTCCAAAATTCTTGCTGATCGAGGTTGATTATTGGGGATTCGGGCATCGGCTCTTAACTCCTAAAATCTTGAAACTCTATTGAGAAAGAGTGGGGCGAGTGAGCGGGATCGAACCGCCGACTTCCAGATCCACAATCTGGCACTCTAACCAACTGAGCTACACTCGCCGCCTATGTGCTCTGTAGCGGCGGAGGGCAGCCCGCGTCAAGGTTTACGCCGTTCAAAGTCAAATAAGTTGCTTAAAAGAGCCTTAACCTTCTACAACTTTCGCTCCGGGTACACATATGTACTTAAACAAACACGAAAAATGCATGTAAGCGGCGCTTTTGCATAGTATAATTGCTATTGAGCTAAGGTTGGCACGCTTCTTGCTACCGACTAGACAATGATGTGAACCGGCGACTGGGACGTTGAACAATGAAAAAAATCGAAGCGATCATCAAACCTTTCAAGTTAGACGAAGTGAAAGAAGCACTGCACGAAATCGGGCTACAAGGCATGACTGTAACGGAAGCTAAAGGCTTTGGGCGCCAAAAAGGTCATACTGAGCTTTATCGGGGTGCCGAATACGTGGTGGATTTTCTCCCCAAAATAAAGCTTGAAATCGTGATTGATGATTCACTGGCAGAGCGAGCTATTGAGGTAATTCAAAAAGCAGCACATACCGGCCGTATTGGCGACGGTAAAATTTTTGTGAGCTCGGTAGAAGAGGTTCTCCGTATCCGTACAGGTGAAAAAGGATCAGAAGCTGTTTAAGCTGGTGACGTGCCTCAACGCCCATCTTAAACGTGGAGATCATGGGGCAATTCAATGGCGGATAATGACACCACGGCCAGCCAGAGACATTGTAGTCGATTCTCTAGCTCGCAGATGGGGGTGAAAGTACAGAGTTGCATTGGGAGCAAAACTTAGAAACGGCAACACTTTAGTTTAAGGGAGGGTAGACGCAGGGCCATGGCTGACGCAGAAAAAAAAGTATTTGAGATGATCAAGGATCACGATGTCGCTTTTGTTGATTTTCGGTTTACGGATCCTCGCGGAAAGTGGCAACACACGGCGCAGACGATTAGCACTTTCGGTGAGGGAATTTTCGAAGAGGGCATAATGTTCGATGGGTCGTCCATTGCCGGCTGGCGAGGCATTCAGGAATCCGACATGACTTTAATACCGGATGCCACTACGGCGACTCTTGACCCATTTTCCGCCCAACCGTCCCTCGTGTTGTTCTGCGATGTCCGTGAGCCGGTAACTGGCCAAGCCTACACCCGGGATCCACGTTCAACTGCAAAGAAGGCTGAGGCCTACCTGAGTTCCACCGGGCTAGGAGACACTGCTTACTTTGGTCCAGAACTCGAATTCTTTGTCTTTGACGACGTTCGTTGGGACGTGTCCATGAATCATACTTTCTATCATATTGACTCTGAGGAAGGGCCATACAACACGGGAAGCGTCACCGAAGGAGGTAACCCTGGGCATCGGCCGGCAGTGAAGGGAGGTTATTTCCCAGTCGCACCTGTTGACTCACTGTCGGATTTGCGCGCCGAAATGGTGAGCACACTCATCGAAGTTGGGGTAGAAATGGAGAAACATCACCACGAAGTAGCCCCTTCACAAAATGAACTTGGTCTCAAATTTTCGAACTTAGTTCGTTGCGCAGACAACGTTCAATTATACAAGTACGTGGTGCATCAAGTTGCCCATTCGTATGGCAAAAGCGCCACTTTTTTGCCTAAACCAGTCATCGACGACAATGGCTCCGGCATGCATGTACATCAGTCTATTTTTAAGGACAATAAGTCCACCTTTGCGGGAAATGGGTACGCGGATCTCTCCGAAAATGCATTGTTTTATATCGGAGGTATCATCAAGCATGCTCAGGCAATTAATGCGTTCACGAATCCGACGACTAATAGCTACAAGAGGCTGATCCCGGGATTTGAAGCCCCAGTACTCCTTGCTTACTCAGCGCGGAACCGATCGGCCAGCTGCCGGATACCATTTGCGGAGAGCCCGAACGGAAAACGTGTTGAGGTTCGTTTTCCAGATCCGTCTTCAAATCCATACCTAGCATTCTCAGCGATGCTCATGGCAGGGATGGACGGAATTCAAAATAAAATCCATCCTGGCGACGCCATGGATAAAAATCTGTACGACCTGTCTGCAGATGAATTACAGGATATCCCAACGGTCTGTTCAAGCCTGAGGGAGGCTGTCGGTGCCCTCGATAAAGACAGGTCTTTCCTCACAAAAGGAGATGTTTTTACGGACGAACAAATTTCGGCCTATATCGACCTGAAATGGGAAGAAATTTATCGATTTGAGCACACGCCGCATCCAGTCGAGTTTGATATGTATTATAGTGTTTGAAGTAACATCAAAGATGACGCCAAGGTAGCTGCACCAAAGATATAACACTCTACAAAGCTATCTTGGCATTTTCTGAGACTTTCTCATGTTGAGCTCCTGTCCTCTTCTCACGCCGGGGCGTTCACCCTGCGCCCCCTCCCCTCCTCTTCCCGTTTTAGACACAACCAACAGACCTCCTGCAACACGTTTCGGCCATCCATTAGATAACAAAATTTCCTCCTTAAGAGAGGCGGCAACGGATGCAAAAGCAACCGCAGAGCTAAAAATGAAACCCTCCCGGGAGGAATCCACCGAAATTCTCT
>CAZSYW010000244.1:0-3635 GCA_964611315.1 uncultured Rhodospirillaceae bacterium | reverse complement strand
ATGCCTATCGCTACGACGCAGATCGTTGCGAATCTCTCCGTCAGTGTGATTTATCTTTGTGCCGGTGCCTTTGATATTGTGGTTGCGAGATCGGAGGAGGAACTCGGGAACATCAAGGCTGAGCCGGTGATGCTGCGGGCGTTATTGCTGATGTTGATGACGGCCTGTGGGTACGGACTACAGGTGTTGATCGACAAGCAGCGCCGAATGGAGGACGAGGAGAATGAGTTCGACCGGAGACAGAGCCAGCTTCAGGCATCAGGGAGGCTCGCGGCGGAGATTGCACACCAGGTTAAGAATCCGCTGGGCATTATTAATAACGCTGCGTTCGCCCTAGGCCAAGTGATGGATGAAAACGAAACAGCCAAGCGTCAGGTCGGACTGATTCGCGAGGAGGTGAACCGGGCGGATCAGATTATCACCAAGCTGATGGGTTATGCCCAGTTAGTAGAGGGGCGCTTGGCTAAACTAAACGTGAACGAAGCACTTGACGCTGCCATTCTGCAGGTGTTCCCGAAAGGCAGTAAGTTTGGTACCCGCATTCGGCGCGAATATGGGATCGCCCTGCCGCCTCTGCTGGCTCAGCCTGAGCACATCAGTGAAGTGTTTGTTAATGTAATTCAAAATGCACGCGAAGTGCTTTGTAATAATGGTGAAATTCAAATAGCAACTAGCTACGAAGGCGATTATAGGTTTCGTGTAACTATTGAAGACAATGGCCCGGGGATACCGGCCGATCTCCTGGAATCGGTGTTTGAACCGTATCATACTACCAAGGAAAAGGGAACAGGGCTTGGATTGGCTATCGTTCGGCATAATACTGAATTGTATGGAGGAACTGTTGAAATTGAATCAGAACTTGGAAAATACACCCGATTTAATTTACAGTTCCCTGGAAGGACAGCCATTCGGTTGCAGTAAAAATGAGCAAAAACCACAGCCTATTGGTAGTGGACGACGAGCGCAATATGCGTGAGTCACTTAAGACGGTTCTAGAGTCTCGGGGGTATCGGGTGGATACTGTGGAGTCGGCGGAGGATGGGTTAAAGGCGGTTGGGGAGTCAGATTATTTTATGGTCATTACCGACGCGCGGCTCGAGGGGATGAGCGGCTACGATTTCCTACGGGAAACCCATGAGCGCTGGCCGGACTTGCCGGTCCTGATGATGACTGCCTACGCCACACCTAAACTTGCGGTGGAGGCCATTCAGACCGGGGCTATCGATTATCTCTCCAAGCCGTTCGAACCCGAGGAGCTGCTGCATTCTGTCAATCGCTGTGCCGAACGGCACGAGTTAATCAGGCAAAATGAAAAACTCAAGGCACGTCTGCCGTTTGGTTACCGACTTGACGATATAATCGGTAACTGTCGAAGTCTGAAAGATTTGCGCGAGATGATTAGGACGGTCGGCCCGACAGAGGCAACGGTTTTGATTCTAGGTGAAAGTGGTACAGGTAAGGAGCTGATTGCGGGTTCCGTTCATCACTCTAGTCAGCGACGTGAGGAGCCCTACGTTAGGCTAAACTGTGCGGCTATCCCGGAGACTCTGCTGGAGAGCGAGTTGTTCGGGCACGAAAAAGGATCTTTCACCGGAGCAGTGAAGCAGAAGGTAGGTCAGGTGGAGGAGGCCAATGGCGGCACTCTGTTCCTTGACGAAATCGGTGAGATGTCCCGATCTCTTCAGGCCAAACTGCTGCGGTTTCTTGAGGATGGCACATTTGTTCGTGTGGGTGGGACTGAGGAGCAACGTGTGGATGTCAGGATAGTTGCTGCGACAAACCGGGATATCATTGACGCGATCGAAACCGGTGATTTCAGAGAGGACCTTTACCATCGATTGAATGTGGTTCAGTTGAGAGTCGTGCCACTGCGAGATCGTGATATAGATATTGGTTTGTTGGCTGAGCATTTTCTTTCGGGGTTTGGCCGGAAGATGAACAAGCAGTTTCAGCCACTCTCCAGTGAAGTGATTCATATGCTGCAGAGCCACCATTGGCCGGGAAACGTTCGTGAGTTGAAGAACACAATTGAGCGTGCGGTGATTCTCGCAACTTCCGATGAGATCCATCCCGTCAACCTGCCTGACTTCCGGCTCGAGACTCGCCTCCGCAAGGAAGATGGTTCTGCTTCATCCTATGACGGGCTTTCGCTCGAGGGCGCGCTTGCTTCATTTGAAAGGGACATGATTCAGGCCGAGTTGGTTCGCAATGACAAGAACCTCACTAGAACCTCGCAGAAATTAGGCATCAGTCGGCACGCTTTGCGATATCGAATGACCCGACTTCAGCTTACCTTGGAGAACGGCGCAGACGATGCGAGAGGCCCAACCTGAGAATGAAACTCTTTATGAATATGCCACTGCGAATATTGGGACTACTTAACCCTGGCAACCCAAACAACGACGGTTTTCTGGAATCGCTCAAAGGTCCTTTTTTGATTCTTGCTGTCGCGATTGGGCTCGCTCTCATCATCGCTTTGATCATTCTGACGTTGCACCGTGAAGGATCTGGTAAGAGCTCGAAGCGAGACCGGTCTGCACGTTTATCATCTTCCAAGCCAATGGCTCCAGGCGAGGAAGGGGCAAGGCGCAAAAAGCGTCGCCGACATAAGCGTCATCGCCGCGATCACCGCAAACGAAATCCGACACTGTCTGAGACTGGTGGTATGCCCCCTGCAAATAGTGAGAAATCTGAGGAAGAGGAAACAGAGCAGGATCAGTGACGCAAACTTTACAAAGTCAATTGGTTACAGCGAATAGCGGCTCCAATTTGGCAGCCGCGTTTTTTTTGCTACCCAAGGCTAAGCGCCGAGCAATGGTCACGCTCTATGCCTTATGCCGTAAAGTCGACGACGTTGCCGATGATGATTCTGTGCCATTAGCCAAGCGCGCTGAGAGTTTGCAACAATGGAGGAAAGACATCCAGAGGGCTTGCGAGTGGGGAGAGCCTCAATTCCCAGTCTGCCGTGAGTTACGCCCGTTCATTCGGCAATACGGTTTGCCTTTTAGTTTGTTCGACGATTTGATCGTCGGAATGGAGTCCGATTTACGAAAAACACGCTATAGAGACTTTGGCGAGCTGAAAACTTACTGCCACCGAGCCGCTTCGGTGGTGGGTTTACTGAGTATCCGAGTTTTTGGGTGTGATAGCAACGAAACGCAGCACTATGCAAAAAACCTTGGTCAAGCGATGCAGTTGACGAATATTCTGCGTGATGTCGCCGAAGATGCCGAACGAGATAGGATTTATCTCCCGCAATCGATGCTGGAAAAACATGGGGTTGCCGAGGATGATATTTTGAATGGGCGCTTCACAGTGGAATACGCGAACGCCACGCAGGAAATTGCAGAGCGCGCCTGGGCGCATTACCGTCTGGCCCGCGAATCATTCCCTAGGCAGCTGGGACAGCTGCTTGTTGCCTCGGAAGCCATGGGGGCGATCTACTGGCGCTTGCTGAGGAACCTCAAGGTTTTGCAGTATAATGTCTTTGAGGCAAACGGATTGAAGGTCGGGCGCATTGTCAAGCTGGGCATCGGGCTGAAAACCTGGCTCCTGTTGCGACGCAAGGATTACACCCCGGTGTACGGCTAAGCGGCCCGCGAGGATAGTTGTTCCAGATTTGCCTCTACTTGGTT
>CAZSYW010000243.1:0-3640 GCA_964611315.1 uncultured Rhodospirillaceae bacterium | reverse complement strand
GCATAATTCCGTTGTCGTGAGGCGTCACCGATTTGACTTCCATGAGCACATCGCCTTCCGGTGTATGAAACTTCATAGGATCACCCGATGAGTTTATCGAAATCGATATCTAAATCTTCGCAGATTTTAATTGCCGTGGCGCGGCCCCCGCCCGTTACACCGCCAGGCGGATGCATGAAGGTGCCGGCGAGATATAGAGCTTCGACCCCCGGCACGGCGTACTGCGCCAGTTCCGGCGTCGGCCGGTGGCCGCCCATCTGGAAGAAATATTTGCCGACGCCGCCTACATCACCCCGCTGAAAGGTCGCGTTGTAGCGCTGCATGTCCAGGGGCGAGTCAACGTGCTGTCCGACAATATTGTCGCTGGTCACATTGGGCGCGTAACGCCGGTATTCTTCAAGGGCCTCTTCTGCGATCTTCTCCTTAACGTCGTCCCATGCTGCCGAACCGCCGTCGGCCAGTTCAAACGGGACCATGCGCCAAATGGTGAGCGCGCCGTTGCCTAATTCTGGCACCCGCGATTGGTCATAGTGGGAGTTCAGAATAGCCGAAAATAAGGGGTGGTTGCCGAACTTACCATAACGGAATTCATCGAAGACGCGCAAATAGGCCTCAAAATCCGAACAGGCGAAACCGATCATGGTGGCTTCGTGAGGCTCATCACCCACCACATATTTTGGTTCCTCCTTGAGGGCGTAATGATTGGCCATGACGATAAACCGAGACGTAATTGTGTTTTTCGCATTCTCGATCAGCACCGGATCGAGCCCATCCACCATGGAAGGTAGCAGCCAGGGATGGATCTGGCCGATCACGCAGGTCGCCGCCGTGAACTTTTGGCCTGAGACTAATTCGACGCCAGTCGCCCTGCAGTTTTCTACCATAACTTTTTTCACCTCCGAGCTATGCCTGATGTCAGCCCCAAAAGATTCTAAGCAACGGATCAAGGAATTGACCAAGGCAGCACTGCCGCCGACTGGTATGCCAGGGCTGGTGGCGTGCATGAAACCGGGAAGGGTTGCGAGAATGGCGCCCGTGCCACGTTCGTCAGGGCTGACAAAGAGCTCACAGCCGAATTTGGTGAAATGGATTTTCACTTTTTCGTTCTCGAACATCTGATTAACCAGATCCAGCATGCTGCGCTGCATGGCTTGCATCAGGAACTGCCCCTCCTGACTTTGATCAAGCAACGACCAGAAAACCCCCTGGGGAGGTGGTGGTACGAATAGCCCTTGAAAAATCATGGGCATCATGGCCAGGCTTTTTTCGGCAAACTTGCGGTAGGTTTCAGCATCTTTGGCTGAGAATTTTGCGATCGATTCACAGGTCTTATCCAGATCGACGAACGAGGTCAGGCAGGTTTGGTCATCGAAGATAGTCGTGGAAAAGGCATCGGGATATTCATAGGTTAGGCCAAATTTTGATTTGAGTCCGAGCTCGTCGTTGATGATGAGGGGATTGGCCTGGATGAAAACGTGGGTATTCGAATGAATATCGTGGAAAAACCCTGGGGCTGCCACTTCCTTGGTCGCCACCCCACCGCCGTAAGTCTCATTTCGTTCCAACACCAGCACTTTTTGGCCGGACTTAGCCAAATAGGCCCCGGCGATCAAACCGTTGTGGCCCGACCCGATAACGATGACGTCGTAAGTATCATTCACTATATTTCCTCCTGGCAATTTCTTTAGCCCTCTCGGATGGGGCTGCCTCAAGTCAAGTCACGTCCGCTCTGTTCACAAAATTGTTGGTGTATACGAAAACGATGCAGCGTTCAGATAACTTAAATATTTAAAATCCTAGGTACAACAGCAACTGCAAAATCTTTCTGCCAACCGCCAATTCGCCAAATTTGAAGTTTATAGTTTGTAATCCATACGGTTCTTAATGGGGAAAAATCGTTCCGCATATCTCACGTACTGATCGTCTGTCATCTGTTCGGTATATTGATTTGCCGTTCCGTGACGCATAAACCTCGGACGCGTATCCCCGTGGCCTTTTGCGTGCATAAAGAAAAACCCATTAATGGCTACAAGTGCCTCTTTATATTCCATGTCTTGTAGCTTCGAAAAACTTGTCTGCGCTCCAATATCTTGGGCAAAGGTTTTGAATTTGGCCTACCAATATCGACGGCTATCTCTTGAATCCCCGCTTCCGGATCGGCCAATAAATCTTCATATTTCAACTTGTAAACTGGAAACCGATGAGATTTTTTGGCCAGAATTCCAGGTTGTCAATCCAACTACCAAATAAATTCATCCAACTAGGCACGCCACCAACTTCTAGTAAATCGTCAATAACTGCAGGGATTTGTTCGGGCGGTACATTGATATAGTGGGGGTTCGATATAAGTACATCACCCGGGTGTCGGACAATTTAGATAGCCCCCACCTTGGACGAATAAAACCGTATTTCCGGACCGCAAAGCCAATGGGCCTTAAGAATCTATTGAGGATCAAGATTGGGCGGCTCTAACTTCCTTATTTTGTGAATATCCGGGGTTAATTCTACGATTTCAGATGATTGCTTAATCGGACTACCCTTCAAGATGTTAGCGACAATAGATCAAACCCAGGTGTTGTCCGACTTGGGAAAGCTGGAAATCCAGAAAACTTCCGGCGACATTTGAGTGGCAACTTTCACATTAATTTACGATAGAGAATATCCACGACCTTATCGAAATAAGTGATGATGTCCGCTTTGGTCCGGAAAGTGGACATTCAACCAACCAAGAAAACATATATACCATAACAGGTAATTGGGTTGCGACTGACCTGAATACCGGCCCAGGCAAGATATCATACCCCCATCTTTTTATTCGGCGGGGCAGTCCAAACATCTTTAAACCTCTGCCGGGGTACATTAAGGACGTTTGGCCGTCCTTAATAATCCTCACCACTAACGGGACGTTGGATCATCTGTCGTAAGACCCCAAAAGCATATACTTCAATACGGTTTTAATCCAGATGATCTAGCAGCGTTACTCCAGTTTGAGAGTGAGAAAGCTCCTGAATGTGGTATGAACTATGTCATTAGGAAGGTAAATGCAGCCTGTTAGTAACTAGTTCAGATGAAATCCCACATGACTGAGATAATTTTACCAAGTAGGTTCGATTGTAAAATGAGTATTCAAATTATCGGCGTAGACTGCGCTACAGTTCCTGGAAAAGTTGGTTTAGCAAATTCCATATACGAAAATCAGGAATTGGCACTGATTGAAGTACAGGTTGGCAGCAAAAAACAGACCGTAGCCGAGTCGATTGCCTCCTGGCTCATGCCCGACCTCAATTCACTAATCACCATCGATGCTCCTTTGGGTTGGCCACAGTTAATGGGAGATGAATTGGCTTCACATCAGGCCGGATATCCGATTCACCAAGAGTCGAATAATTTCTTTCGTCGAGCGACAGACAAGTTCATAAAACGAAAAGTGGGTAAGCAGCCTTTAGACGTAGGAGCCGATAGGATTGCTAGAACCGCTATGGCAGCGTTGGTGATATTGAAAGAGCTTCGTGACATAACTAATTGTCCAATCCCGTTGGCTTGGAACCAGGAAATTACTGGTCTGAATACGATTGAAGTCTACCCAGCAGGAACACTCCGATCATATAAATTACCTGATACGGGCTATAAAAGTAATAAT
>CAZSYW010000242.1:0-3658 GCA_964611315.1 uncultured Rhodospirillaceae bacterium | reverse complement strand
TTTACGATGGGGGCGATCCGTGCGCTTGCTCGAGACGAAGCTGGAGAGCCGAGATGGAAGGAACTGACCCATTCGGAAGACGGGCAAAACGGCTCAATTTGGGACAAACGTCATCAAACTAACGGTGTAGCAGGTTTCGAAGAACTCTTGGAGGCTTGCGGTGCACTAGAAGTAAAATTTTTGGTCTGCGAAATGGGGCTTCGCGCGGCGGGGCTCGACGAGCAAACACTCCGTGACGATGTCCCAATCGAAAAGGGCGGATTGGTCACTTTTTTGGCCGACGCCAAGATCGACGGCAGCATGTTATGCATCTGATCTCGTAGTATGCAAGATACGGTCTGTGTGGCACCGCAACCGAGCCTTTTTATAGCTCATTAAACTTACGTCACCACGCCTGAACTTTCAGGGCACTATATTAATTTGGCGATAACCCGATCAGGCGGGCGGTGGCCATCCACAAAAGTGCGAATATTGACTAACACTTTCTCACCCATATCCACTCTTGCTTCCAATGTCGCTGATCCCATGTGGGGAAGCAGTAATGCGTTTTCCAGCTCCCGCAAGTTTGGGTTAATTTCTGGTTCGTGCTCGAAAACGTCTAGCGCCGCTCCAGCCAAGCGTCCTTCGCGCAACATTTCCGTGAGCGCACACTCATCTACGACCTCGCCACGAGACGTGTTTACAAGGTAAGCATGAGATTTCATAAGAGCTAGCCGGCGCGCTGACAGGAGATGGTACGTGGCGGGCGTATGCGGGCAATTTACAGAGATAATGTCCATGTGCGCAAGCATCTGATCTAAGCTGTCCCAGTAAGTGGCCCCAAGGCCCTGCTCAGCTGCCTCAGGTAGCTGGGAGCGGTTATGATAGTGAATGGAAAGCCCAAAACCGCGCGCACGTCGCGCAACTGCACTACCGATACGCCCCATTCCGATAATCCCCAGGCGCTTGCCCCAAATCCGATGGCCCAACATAGAGGTCGGCCCCCATCCCTTCCACAGGCCCTTCGAAACCAACTGCTCTCCCTCAACCAAGCGACGAGGAACCGCAAGGATCATGGCCATCGTCATGTCTGCTGTATCCTCGGTCAAAACTGTCGGCGTGTTGGTCACTGTAATGGCACGTCTTTGTGCAGCGTCGAGATCTATATTGTCGACACCCGCACCGAAATTAGCGATTAATTTTAGCCGGCAACTAGCCAAACCAAGTAATTCCTCATCAATTCGATCTGCCACCGTTGGCACCAAAACATCCGCGATTTCTATCGCCTTCGCGAGTTCCTCTCTACCCATCGGTGTATCATCGTCCCTGAGACGGACATCGAATAACTCCATCATCCGTGCTTCAATGACTTCTGGGAGTTTTCGGGTGACAACGACGAAAGGTTTATTTGCCATATGTGCCAGCCAAACAGACGGGTGAATCTCAATTGATTAAATGGTTTACCAAGCAGGCGCGGACGGTGGCAAGGCCGCTCGCACTCACGCCCTTGTAGCATTATACTAAAGATCTATAGACATGGCCTTCTATCTCTCAAAACTTCGCTCAATGGCCCTAGCCTGCTTTTTAACCATTTTCCTGACTTCAAGTGCCTACCCTTCGGAGCCATCAAGAAGCGGGCTACCACTGCCGCGATTCGTGAGTTTAACGGACGATCGGGTCAACGCTCGCGCAGGGCCTGGTTTTCGGTTTCCGATAAATTGGGTCTATCTTCGCAAGGGCTTTCCCGTCGAGGTAATTGATGAGTTTGGACATTGGCGGAGAACAAGAGATATCGATGGTGTCGTAGGATGGATCCATTTGTCCATGCTGTCCGGCAAAAGGGCCGTCATTGTTGCAGGCACGAATCCCAACGTTGCCCCACCAACGTTGCACCGACGCCCAGATCGAGACTCAACGCCCGTCGCACGTGCAGAGGTTGGAGTTCATGGTCGCCTGCTGGAGTGCGTGGACAGATGGTGCCGCGTTGAATTAACCCCCTTTCGCGGCTGGTTGCCGAGGGATGCCTTATGGGGCATCTACGAGCACGAACAAATAAACTAGTTCCTAACCATCCAGGCGACTTGGGCTATCAAAGTGTCTCAAAATCCGCCGCCAAGGCGAGTTGAGTTGCACGCGGCAAAACAGCCATGTGCCCATAACTTGGATGCTCTAGAGCGATCACGACTTCGTTTGCGAGCTCACGAAAGGCTGCAATCTCCATTTTAGTAAACCTAAAATGCAAGAACTGCACGGACGAAGCCTTCCCATCAGAAGTACTACGATGAATATCTTCCTCCGGACGACCGCGAACTACATGTTCAGCAAAACGCATGGTCACCTTTTTTTCGACCCCGCCAAGCTTAGCCAAGAGTGCGGAGCGTCTCCTCTCATCGTCGATCTCAAACATTAGCGTTGCAACCAATTCAGAACCGTTGGGGATCATGGGGTTATAGGCCTCGAGTTCACCGGCGATTTGCGCCGCGCCGCCCTTTTCGATGAACAGCATCTCATGAATTTGGAACCACATGGTGTCATAATTCTCAAAGTAGAAGGTTGCATCTGGGCCCACGGGAACACGTCGGTTTTTCTTAATAGCCAGCAATTCCTGGCGTTTAACGCGCCGAATTTTGGAGAATTCCGCGGTTGGCATAATATCGTCACGAGTGATCAAAACTATCTCCCCGCAACTCCGGCTCCTCCACACCGTACGCGTAAGCTAGCAGCTGGATGGGATGCGTAACTTGCTTGATTAAGCGTGTATCGTCAGTCAATTGCTCCATACCCTGCCGCAGATGCTCACCCGCGAGCGGGCATTCTGAGACAACAAAGGCGCCAGCAGCCTTCACGGCCTGACGGGCCGCCGGCTTCCCTACCTTGAGCGCTGTATCAAAATTCCCTTTCTTCACACCCCATGCACCCCCATGTCCAGAACAGCGCTCGACTACAGTCAAATCAACCTCAGGGATCAGACGCAACATTTCGACCGCTTTAGGCCCTATGTTTTGTGCCCGCGCATGACAAGCAAGATGAACCGTTACCGGACCCGGCAATGCGGTGAGGCTGCTGGAGATACCGTTACTCTCCTGGAGACCAACCACATATTCGCTAATATCCTGGGTGTTCGCGCTAAGTATTTTGACATTACTATCGTCGGGCACAATTAACGGCCATTCAAATTTCAACATAAGTGTACAGCTTGGGACTAATGTAATTATTTCGTAACCCTTGTTTATCCAAGTAACCAATTCCGCGGAGATTTGTTTGGCTTTTTCCGCTACTGCCCAGAGATTCCCCTGCTCAAGCTGAGGCATGCCGCAGCACTCGGGGTAAACGAAAGTACAGTCCACACCATTACGAGAGAGTACGCCATGTGCGGCCAATCCAATGTCCGGATTATTATAATTGGCAAAGCAAGTCGCAAAGATCGCCACTTTTCTCCCTGAGGAAGGCACGGTAGAGTCAATTTCTGCCGCCGGACGGCCGCTCCTTCTCATTAGAGTACGGCGATGATACCTTGGAAGGCTCGCATCCCGGTCAAGACCCGCAAACATTTCAAGTACTGATCGCATCAGCCGGTTGCTGGTCCGGCTACACCAATTAGCCAACCAGAAAATTTTTGCCGCGAGTTTCCCGTTCCGGTCAGTTCGACCCAACTGCCTATCAAACCAAGAAACAGCGC
>CAZSYW010000241.1:0-3665 GCA_964611315.1 uncultured Rhodospirillaceae bacterium | reverse complement strand
CCCGGGCAATCGACATGCGCGTAATGACGGCCCTCCGTCTCATACTCAACGTGAGCGGTCGCAATCGTTATACCTCGCGCCTTTTCCTCCGGAGCCTTATCAATCTCGTCGTAAGCAGTAAATTCAGCACCACCTGCCTCCGCCAAAATCTTCGTAATAGCCGCCGTCAACGTCGTCTTGCCATGATCAACATGACCAATCGTACCAACATTCGCATGCGGCTTTGTCCGTTCAAATTTCGCCTTCGCCATCGTTTACCCCTTTACATTTGCAGCCATTCCGGCGCAACCATGTGGACAATACAGAGCCAAACACATTCGCACTACGCTAAGCGAGCTTCGCTTGCATTTCAGCAGCAACCATCTGCGGAACGTGTTTGTAATGGTCAAAAAACATCGAGTACTGCGCTCGGCCCTGCGTTATTGAGCGAAGATTATTCACATAACCAAACATTGTGGCCAACGGCACCATCGCCTTAACTACCGTCGCTTTAGCACCCGGCTCCATCCCTTGAACGTTCCCTCGCCTACTATTCAGATCGCCTATCACATCCCCCATGTAAGCATCAGGGGTAACGACTTCCACTCGCATTATGGGTTCCAGTAACTTAGGTTTTGCTTTTAGAACAGCCTCGTTAAAAGCAGATCGAGCCGCAATCTCAAAGGCAAGTGCGCTAGAATCTACTTCATGATGGGCACCATCCACCAACGTGACCTTGATATCGATCATTGGGTAGCCAGCGACAACGCCGCCCCCCATACCACTAAGCAGACCCTTCTCAACACCAGGTACATACTCCTTCGGCACTGAGCCACCGTGAATTTTGTTCTCAAAGACAAACCCTGAGCCAGCAACCGCCGGTTCGATAACCAACTTCACACGGGCAAACTGCCCATGACCACCAGACTGTTTCTTGTGGGTATAGTCTGCGCCAGCAACCTCAGTCACTGTCTCACGATAAGCCACCTGCGGCGCCCCAACGTTGGCGTCTACTTTAAACTCTCGTTTCATGCGATCAACAAGGATGTCTAGGTGAAGTTCACCCATACCCTTGATAATGGTTTGAGCTGACTCGTGGTCAACTTCCACCTGAAAAGATGGATCCTCAGCTGCCAGCCGCTGCAACGCAGCACCCAGTTTATCCTGATCCGCCTTCGTTTTTGGTTCAACGGCCACTTCAATTACCGGATCCGGAAATTCAATTCGCTCTAACACAACAGGCTTGGCTGGCGCACAAAGAGTGTCGCCAGTTGTTGAGTGTTTTAACCCACACAATGCAATAATATCCCCAGCTCGAGCTATCTCAATATCTTCGCGATGGTTTGCATGCATCGCCAACATTCGTCCAACACGTTCACGCTTGTCTTTGACGCTGTTTAGAAGATCCGTGCCACTGTCTAACACACCAGAATAAACTCGAGCGAATGTCAGTGACCCTACATAGGGATCGTTCATTATTTTGAACGCCAACGCTGAAAAAGGTTCGTCATCTGAACTAGACCGAACAACCTCTTTATTTCCATCCAAGGACGTGCCAATTATCGAAGGGACATCCGTCGGCGCCGGCAAATAATCGACAACGGCGTCGAGAAGAGGTTGAACCCCCTTGTTTTTAAAAGCCGAGCCATTTAACACCGGAACAAAATCGCCAGATAAAGTGCCTATGCGGATACAACGTCGAATAGTTTCAGAATCCGGCTCACTACCGTCAAGGTACGCCTCGAGCACATTTTCATCTTGCTCAACAACCGCCTCGACTAATTTGTCGCGCATGCCTTGAACCTCGGCCAAATCAGCAGCCGATATGTCTTCGACCACAAACTCCGCCCCTAAAGTTTCATCATTCCAACTGATAGCCTTCATCTCAATCAGGTCAATGACGCCCGCGTATGTCGCTTCGGATCCAAGAGGAAGCTGAACCACCAAAGGCGCTGCGCCCAGACGGTCTACAATCATTTCTACACAACGGTTAAAGTCAGCACCAATCCGGTCCATTTTGTTGACGAAACAAATTCTCGGTACCCCGTATTTATCAGCCTGCCTCCATACAGTTTCAGATTGAGGCTCCACCCCAGCAACGCTATCAAATACGCAGACCGCACCATCGAGAACCCGCAAAGAGCGCTCCACTTCAACCGTGAAATCAACGTGCCCGGGGGTATCAATAATATTGATCCGATTGTCTTTCCAGAAGCACGTCGTTGCCGCAGAAGTAATCGTAATTCCACGCTCTTGCTCTTGCTCCATCCAATCCATCGTAGCAGCGCCGTCATGCACTTCGCCAATTCGATGGGATCGACCAGTGTAAAACAAAATCCGTTCGGTAGTCGTGGTTTTTCCAGCATCAATGTGCGCCATTATGCCAATATTGCGATAATGATCGAGCGGCGTGCTTCGGGTCATCAGTCTTCTATCCTCTTATCCTGAACCCGTAGGTTACCAACGATAGTGCGAAAATGCTTTGTTAGCTTCCGCCATTCGGTGTGTATCTTCCCGCTTCTTCACAGCCGTACCCCTGTTACTGCCAGCATCCAAAATCTCGCCCGCAAGTCGTTCGATCATGGTCTTTTCCGATCGATTGCGCGCAGCATCGATAATCCAACGGATTGCCAACGCCTGAGCCCGGTCTGAACGCACTTCGATCGGAACTTGGTAAGTAGCTCCCCCTACGCGACGCGACTTAACTTCTACATCTGGTTTTACTGTATTGAGAGCGTCATGGAAGGCGCGTAGGGAATCCCCCCCGGTCTTAGATGCAATTCGATCGAGTGCACCATAAACGATGTTCTCAGCAGATGACTTTTTTCCTGCATAAAGCAAGCAGTTAGTAAACTTCCCCAGCACCAAATCACCGAATTTAGGATCGGGATTGATGGTGCGTTTTTCAGCGGCGCGACGTCGGGACATAAGGTAGGCTCCGTTGGCGTAGTTTATTTGGGTCTTTTCGCGCCGTATTTCGAACGCCGCTGCCGACGATCACTCACGCCTTGAGTATCGAGCGTACCTCGGATGACGTGATACCGAACACCGGGTAAATCCTTCACGCGCCCACCCCTGATCATTACGACTGAATGCTCCTGAAGATTATGGCCTTCCCCTGGAATGTAACTTGTGACCTCAAACCCATTGGTCAGCCGCACCCGCGCTACCTTTCGGAGGGCCGAATTTGGTTTCTTCGGTGTCGTTGTGTAGACGCGCGTGCAGACACCGCGCTTTTGAGGACACGCCTCCATCGCCGGCACTTTGTTACGCATAACGACTTTCTTACGGCCCTTACGCACCAACTGATTAATGGTCGGCATCTTACTTCCCCAACGACGACATCAAAGCGCCATAAGCAACTCTCCCCGCACAGCCGTCACACGACCAAAACCCGCGGGAAAAGTCCAGTTAAAATTATCAATTTACCGTCGGGCGCAGTGTCTAGGCGGACCACCTACTACCTGCCCCCTTGTCTGACAGCGTGGCATACTATGAACCACGATTTCCCCCGTCAAGACAAAATCTTAGAGCTGAATTTGAAGTTTTCACAACTCTATCCAGCGGGCCTCTAGTTAGTAAGTTTAGCAACTAAATCCGCCATAATATTTGGCACTAGGTTAGGCCACGGCCTCGCCTTTCTCTAATTCTATTTGGGCGGCCTCGGCGGCCTTGGCCCGTTCATC
>CAZSYW010000240.1:0-3694 GCA_964611315.1 uncultured Rhodospirillaceae bacterium | reverse complement strand
CGTTGACGATTACCTAAGATTTGGCCGTTTATGGGGCACCCCGATACAGCATGTACTCGATACGGCTCGGATGCCCGGCTACCCAGACTTGGTTTCCGTAGGAAATTTACGGGCTTCCGACGACATAGGTCGCAATAGTGCTGCCTTCTGGCATACTGATCAGTCCTATGAAACAGATGTGGCCACAGCAACTATGCTTTATGCACAGAAAGTCCCGAGCATAGGTGGAAAGACCCATATAGCTGACACAAAAGCTGCGTACGATGACCTCGATAGGTCCACAAAAAACGAGATCAAAGATTTGGCTGCTGTTCATTTTTACGGCGCGACCTCCGGCCGCGACGGCGAACGTAAAACCCGTGAATTAACAGTTGCACAAGCGGCCCACGTGCCTCCTGTACCACACCCTCTTGTGCGGGCTCACAGCATAACTGGTGAACGAGCACTTTACGCAGTCTCCGGCACTGCGTTCGCCATCGACGGAATGGAAGACGAAAAAGCAAGCAAGTTACTTGCGAGACTGAAGACCCATTGCCTACAAGATAAATATTTGTATGCCCACAAATATGAGGTGGGTGATATTGCAATTTGGGACACACAAATGACCTTACATTGTGCAACCCCTATCGATGCACCGACGACTCCTGATTCAGAACGGCTTTTGTGGCGGATAAGTGTGCGTGGTAAACCGACCATATATCAATAACCTACCCCCCATCATTTAGGGTCGTTCGACCTCAACGACGTTCAACAGGTGATCCTCAACAACAGGAGCATTACTGTATTAACACAACTGGCCAAAGAACCGCCGTTGTTGTGAAAAATTACCGGCTAATCGCTGGCTAGTTTTTTGGGTTGTGGAGAGAGTCTGAGTTGAGTAATTCGGTTACCATCTCTTCCCACAATTTCGAACCGAAACTCATGAAACAGAAATACCTGACCGGCGTCCGGGATGCGTTTGGCCTCATGAATCACTAAACCCGCCACAGTGGCGGCGTCTACATCGGGCAAGCGCCACTCCATCGCACGATTGAGATTCCGAATTGTTGTAGCACCATCGACTATAAAGGAACCGTCAACTTCAGGGCGTAATTGCGGCACTAATTGATCAGGCTCAACGGCGATTTCATCTTGTTCATCTGAGATATCGCCAACAATTTCTTCCAGAATATCCTCCAGGGTTACCATGCCCATCAACGCGCCGTATTCATCTACTACCAAAGCAAAATGGCTCCGCCGATTCCGAAACGCAGAAAGTTGGCTAGCCAAACTGGTGGTATCGGGGACAAACCACGGCTCTGCTGCGAGGAGCATTACGTTCAACCCGCTCAGGTCCACGTTCCGAGCATTGACCTCTCGTAACAAGCTTTTTGCGTGTAAAATTCCTAGAATGTTATCAGGCGTCCCCTGCCACAAAGGGAACCGCGTGTGCCGACTTTCTAAGACCTGCTCCACGATATCCAGAGCAGGTGAATCGATATTTAATGTTACCATGTCACGTCGGTGCACCATCACCTCACCGACCTCAACATCAGCAAGATCAAGAACACTCTTTAACATATCTCGATAATGCTTGCGCATGCTGCCCTCACGAGCATGGTAGTCAAGCATACCGCGAATTTCGTCTGCAACTGACTGCGTCCACGCGCTATCGCCACTTACCCCAAAAGACCGCAAAACCCACAAAACCAAACCCTGAATCGCTTGCGTAACCGGAGCCAAACCTGCAACAATTGGCCGCAAAATTGGTGCGACCGAAAGCGCCACCCGATCCGCCTGACGTATTGCGTAAGTCTTAGGCATAACCTCCGCAAAAATTACCACAAGAATTGTCATCGCGACGGTCGCGTATGCGATTCCGGTCTGTCCTACATAGCGAATCATTAGCCCCGCCGCTAAAGCAGACGCCAGAATGTTAACAGCGTTGTTTCCGAGTAGAATCGCACCAATTAGCCGCTCGCGCCGTGCAATTAAACGAGCCGCCAAGTTCGCCCGTTTGTCGCCTGCCATTTCCAATTGGTGGATCCGAGAGCGGCGGGCAGCAGTCAGCGCTGTCTCAGAGCCCGAAAAAAATGCAGACAAAAGCAGTAAAACAGCGATAGCTGCCAGCGTCAAAAGCACGTCCATATTCACAGACCACCAATGGTTCGATCTCGGTGAGGCAAAGTGTGTTCCACACAGATCCCAAACTCGGGCATAACCTACTCGTATCCTATTTACAAACCGATGAATATTCTTTCATACATTACATGACTATATGAATTAACCATCACATGGTTGCCCAACGTACCCATGAAGCATTTCCAGAATTTCGGACTCTTTTGTTTGATCGTATGCAAATGCATCGCCAATATCGCGCGCCAGGATCAGCGTTTGTTTCCCATTCCGAATCTTTTTGTCCCTGGTCATATGATCCAATAATCTTTCCGGTTCCCAAACGTGACCCTCTAAAATTGGAAATGCTGTTGGCAGACCAACGGCTCTTAAATGGTTCCGCACGCGCTTGACTGATGAAGCGGCGCAAAACCCAAGGCGAGCTGACAGATCGAATGCTAAAATAGAGCCTAAAGCTACTGCCTCACCGTGCAACAAGCGGGAATCAAAGTCGATCTCCGCTTCCAGCGCGTGTCCAAAAGTGTGCCCCAGATTCAACAATAATCGCTGCCCACTCTCATGTTCATCGCGACTGACAATTCCAGATTTCGCCTGACAGCAAGTAGTAACTGCGTAGTCACGCGCGGGCGCGTCGCCACCGATCAATGCCCGACCGTTATGTTCAAGCCATTCAAAAAATTCCGCGTCTCCCAGCAAGCCGTATTTGACGATTTCAGCATAACCAGCTAGCAGCTCACGTTCCGGCAATGTATCCAGCAACGATGTATCCGCCACCACAAGTTTGGGCTGGTGGAAGCTACCAACTAAATTCTTCCCGAGCGATGTATTAATGGCAGTTTTGCCACCTACTGCACTGTCAACTTGGGCCAACAAGGTGGTGGGTACCTGTATGCAGTTGATACCTCGCAAAACGACACTCGCAGCAAAACCGGCCAAGTCTCCAACTACGCCCCCACCAAGTGCAACTACAAGTGAATCACGCGTTATGCCATTCCTAAGCATGTCAGTAGCGAGCGTTTCGAAACAACCAAAACTCTTGCTGCCCTCTCCAGCTGGCACAATAATTTCTGAGGTATCGTAGCCCTCTCGTGCCAAAGACTCACGCAACCGGGGTAAGTAGAGTTGGGCAACCTGATTGTCAGTTACCACTACAATTTTGTGCAGCCCGAATCGATTCCGCAAAATCTCTCCTACGTTTCCCAGGACTTGATCGCCAACCAAAATGTCATAACTATTCGACGCAAGAGAAACCGGCACTGTATTTACCGTCTTCATCTTCAATTCTCTCCAACCTTACCACGCTCATCACCGGTCCGCTCATACGACCGGTCATACTTCATGATTCCGTCGACAACTTTATCAACCATTTCCTCATGGGGACAATCAACACTCTCAACTACTAAGTCCGCCAAGCCGTAAATTGGATACCGCTCATCAATCAAAGCCGCGAGAATTTCCTTGGGATTGCCTTTTGCAAGAAGCGGTCGATTGGCACGACGCACCACCCTCCTGTGAAGAGTTGCGAGATCCGCCCTTAGCCATATAGACAAAGCCTTTTTTCGAATCAGGCAACGAGTTT
>CAZSYW010000239.1:0-3724 GCA_964611315.1 uncultured Rhodospirillaceae bacterium | reverse complement strand
CAACGATTGGCCTGAATTATTTTATCGAAGGGTTTGCACAGGCAGTTTGGGATGCCGACGTCCATGGATTAGATATAGGTATACCGGATGTGCCCTGGATGGCGTTGCTGGACTCGACCAACATTTTGATCAGTTTGTTTGATGTTTGGTCCGCGGTGATCTGTGGCGTACTGGTGCTCGTGCTCGCTTATTTCTTTCAAAAAGGCCGGATTGGCCGGGCGCTTCGTGCAGTCGCCGATGACAACCAGGCAGCGATGTCCGTCGGTATCCCACTGCAGCAGATTTGGACGATCGTTTGGGCGACTGCAGGAATCGTGGCCCTGGTGGCAGGTGCGATATGGGGTCAGCGCTTAGGCGTTCAGTTCAGTATTTCCTTGGTTGCGCTTAAAGCCTTGCCGGTCTTGATCCTCGGGGGTTTTAATTCGATCGCAGGCGCCATCCTCGGTGGATTGATTATCGGAGCCACCGAGAAGTTAGCCGAGGTTTATCTCGGCCCAATCATCGGCGGTGGAATAGAGTCCTGGAGTGCGTATTTTATTGCGATGTTGTTCCTGATTTTTCGGCCACAGGGTCTTTTCGGCGAAGAGATCATCGAGCGGGTGTAAATCTATGCTTTATAGAGAAACCGGACAGTTCAAGGCGACCTATCAGCGCGATATGGCGATCTTCCCGATACGTCAGGACCGCTGGGTTTTGATCGCTACACTGGTGTTTGCTGTTGTTGGTGTGCCGCTCATTGCCAGCCAGCATGTGATGGCGGGCTACCTGATTCCATTTCTAATTTGGGTTATTGCAGCTATTGGTTTGAATATTTTAACCGGCTATACCGGTCAACTCTCTTTAGGGCATGGGGCATTCATGGCGGTTGGGGCGTACTCTGCCTACAACTTTGCGTCCCGGATTCCTGAGCTACCGATTGTGGTCGTGTTTATATTGGCGGGACTGGTTGCGGCCGTTTTCGGCGTGATTGTTGGTAGCCCGAGTCTTCGTATCAAAGGGTTCTATCTCGCAGTTGCGACGCTCGCCGCACAGTTTTTTGTAGAGTGGCTTTTTGCGACGTTTCCATGGTTTGTGGGGGGCGCAGCAAGCATGGTGATTGATACGCCGAAGATGGATATTTTCGGTTACCCGATCACGTCCACTTTGGACAACTATTATCTGGTATTGGGATTTCTCGTGGTCATGACGCTGTTGGGTAAGAACCTGATACGCGGCGAAGTAGGGCGCGCCTGGATGGCCATCCGGGACATGGACGTTGCCGCCGAAGTGATCGGAATTCGTCCGCTTTATACCAAGCTGTCTGCTTTCGCGGTCAGTTCTTTTTTTGCGGGTGTCGCAGGCGCGTTGTACGCGTTTTGTTATGTGAAGTCGGTAGATTTCACAGCGTTTGATTTGTTTGTCTCGTTAAAAGTTCTTTTCATGATCATCATCGGCGGCTTGGGCAGTATCCTCGGGTGTTTTCTTGGCGCGGCGTTTATCGTGATGCTGCCCATTATTCTCAACGAACTGGCGCATGGAATTTTCGCGGGACAGATCCCTTCGGCTCTGATCACGAATCTTGAGCATATGATTTTTGGTGGTTTGATCATTTTCTTTCTGATCGTCGAGCCCCATGGTCTCGCCAGGCTTTGGATGACGGCCAAAGAAAAACTCCGGCTCTGGCCGTTCCCGCATTAGGGGTCGGGATGCCAGTGTTGGTAACAGGGTAGTTAGTGTGTAAACGTGGTAATGTCAAAATGCTTTGTCAAACAGCAGTTTGTAGGAGTGAAATTTCTAAGGAGGTTTTTATGAATGTAAAAAGATTAGTTACGTCGTTCTTATCGGGCGCTGCGCTGTCGGCTTTTGCGGCTATGCCCGCCATGGCCCAGGAGTCAGATCCAAGCAAGGAGCAGTTTATCCCTGTCTTAACCTACAAGACCGGGCCGTTTGCAGCCGGTGGCAGCGGTGTTGCCGGGGGTATGGAAGATTATCTGGCTCTTTTAAATAACCGAGATGGCGGTATCAATGGCATCAAAATGACTTGGGAAGAGTGCGATTTTGGCTACAACACCGAACGGGGCGTGGAGTGTTATGAGCGTCTTAAAGGTAAAGGGCTAAAAGGCGCGCCAATGTTCATGCCGATGTCGACGGGCGTCACCTATGCATTACTGGAGCGAGCCGTTGCCGATAAGATTACGCTGCTCTTTCTTGGATACGGTCGAACCGATGCCACCGAAGGTCGTGTTTTTCCTTACGGTTTTCCGGCCATCACCAATTATTGGAATCAAAGCACCACAAAATTGGTCTACATCGCCAACCAAGAAGGGGGTATGGACAAACTGAAAGGCATGAAGATCGTTAACCTCCATCTGAAGCATCCCTATGGAATCGAGACGATTCCGGTCTGGGACAAGATGGCCGAGGTATATGGATTTGAGGTTACCCATATTCCGGTGCCGTGGCCAGGCATAGATCAGAAGTCGCTATGGTTGCAGATCCGAAAGATCCAGCCGGACTATGTGATTAACCGTAACTGGGGAATTTCTTGCACGGTGCCGCTTCGAGAAGCTGCTCGCATTGGATTCCCGGCCGATCACATCATCGGTGTTTGGTGGTGTGGAGCTGAAGAAGATGCAATCCCGGCAGGCGCCTCAGCGAAGGGTTATATCAGTGCAGCTTTTCACGGCACAGGTACCGATTTTCCTGTAGTCCAGGATATTTTTGACCACGTCTATGGGGTCATGCAGGGCAATATCGCAAGTTCTCGTGTGGGTAGCGTGTATTACCTGCGTGGTGTAGCTGCGGCCATCGTTGTGACCGAGGCGATCCGCTTGGCGCAAGACAAGTATGGTGTCGGACCGATCGGTGGTGAAGAGTTTCGCTGGGCGATGGAGAACCTCAATCTCACCCCAGAGAGAATCGCTGAATTAGGGGCTACGGAGGTAGTGCCGCCATTCAAGATTACCTGTCAGGATCACGAAGGCTCTGGAGCTGCATTCTTCCAGCAGTGGGATGGATCTAAATGGGTCAAGGTTTCCGACTGGATTCAGCCTCTGGATGAAATTACTCGTCCTATGATTGAGGCTTCAGCGGCTCAATATGCGGAAGAAAAAGGCATTACGCCGCGGTCCGGTATGTCGATGGGTTCAGATTGCGGTTAAGTGCGATCGGTATAGGATTTCATGGACGCAGCTTTAAAAAAAGATGACGCACCGGTATTGCTCAGTGTTAACAATATCGAGGTTGTCTACGACCATGTGATCCTGGTTTTAAAAGGAGTATCTCTGGAGGTTCCCGAGGGGGGCATCGTCGCCCTCCTCGGGGCCAACGGAGCAGGCAAGACCACCACGCTGAAGTCCATCTCTAACTTGCTCGTCGCAGAACGGGGCGACATCACCAAAGGAACCATTGAATTCAAGGGCGAGTCGATTCAGGGAAGGTCTGCGAACCAATTGGTTAAGCGTGGCATCATTCAGGTGATGGAGGGTCGGCGTTGTTTTGAGCACTTGACAGTAGAAGAGAATCTTTTGACAGGAGCGTTTACCCGATCGGACGGCGCTTCTGCGATTCGTCAGGACCTAGAGTTGGTCTACAGTTATTTTCCCCGCCTGAAGGAACGCCGGAGCAGCACCTCGGGTTACACCTCGGGGGGGGAACAGCAGATGACTGCGCTCGGCCGCGCCTTGATGGCAAAGCCTAAAATGATTTTGCTCGATGAGCCCTCCATGGGTTTGGCACCAACGCT
>CAZSYW010000238.1:0-3738 GCA_964611315.1 uncultured Rhodospirillaceae bacterium | reverse complement strand
ACCTTATTTGATAAACGCCTCGCCGCTGGCGCCGGTGTAACGCAGTTGGCCGAGTGCATTGCGTTGCTGCAGATTATTGTTATCCCGAAAGCCGTCCGCTTGAACGAAATTGGACGATACGTTTAATGAGTAACGGCCCATTGATCGGGAAATAAACATGTTGGTTTCATGTCGTTGTTGCTGTGCTATAGCGTAGTCGATGCTTCCTGAGTCGGTTTGATTGGCCGGCGATTTTGTTACAATGTTGATGACGCCCCCAACTGCGCCGTCACCATAAAGAACAGATCCTGCATTGCCCCGGACAATCTCGATTCTTTTTATGCTGTGGAGCGGAATGCTGGTAAAATCGACGGCAGCGAGATCAATGTCATTAAGTCGCCGACCATCGAGTAGCAAAAGAGTATTTTGTGTTCCGACGGCGCCAAAGCCCCTCATATCGACGGTTGCTTGCGCGCCACTTACACCGGAAAAGAGATCGCGATTATAAATACCGGCCTCAAGTCCAAGCAAGTTGGGAAGGTCCTCCGTGGGCGCGTTTTGAATATCGTTTTCTGTAATTACCGTTACTGAGGCTCCCTTTGGAAGATCGTTGAGACGAGTTGCGGTGACGATTAATTCGTCAGGTAGTTCGGTTTCAGCCCGCGCAGGAGTCGTCATCAGTAGAGAAAGAAGCGCACCAAGTGCAGCCCAGTTACGATGATGATGGTTCATGTCGATCCTTGTTTGCCCATAGCTTGTCATAGCGTTGACAAGGCAAACGATGACACCCTCCGATGAGTGGGCGCCAAGGACCACGCCAGCGAAACCTAAAAATCCTGTTTCAGGGTTTAGTCCCCGATGGTTCCGCAGTGCGGTTTCGCCGCAACCTTGCCACGTCACCGCAGACGGAATCCGTCCCAGGAAATCTCCTCGCTTCCCTGTCGGGCGACGATATCAACGGCAGGTCTCCTGGCTCGCAATTTCTCGCCTGAATCCTACCTTCCCAGCTGACGCCAGTGGCAGAATTGAACTCAAACAAACTGCTTACAGTTGCGGGAGCAGCCACGGGCTTGGCTTTGATGACAAGCCACACCGTGTTCCCTTTTCACCCCCTAGGGGGAACCGTGATCGTTGGACTATACATATGGGCTGTTCAAATGGGCAAGCCTTTAGTCGAATGGAGCGCCATCACCAGACTTCATGAAACGGCCGTACTTCTACGTCAAATGACCACGCCGACCGATCCTGATGAGCGATGTGAAACAGTTCATCAGCTAAGGCGCTAGGTTTGGCAAAAAAATCGTCTGGTTTATCAGGTACTAGTCGAGGTCTGGTCCAGGGGGTATCGATTGCGGCATCGATCGTGAGATAAGCGACATGAATACCTTTAGGGCCGAGGTCTCGTGCCATTGATTGGGCTAGAATACGTTGAGCTGCTTTAGTGGGAGCAAACATGGGCGTGTGCGGCTTGCCGCGGTGCGCCGATGTGTTGCCTGTGACAAGAATTGTGCCTTTTCCTGCTGCGATCATGTCCGGGACAACAGCGCGGGCAAGATACAACAGTGCTGTAGTATTGATCCGAAAATTTCGTTCGAGTAGCGTTGGGTCAGCGTCCAGAAATTTTACCCACGCACCGCTAACTGCATTGTGGAGCACGACTTCGGGGGGGCCCATTTCCGCTTTTATCTGGTCAATAGTAGCCACTAAATGTTCGATGTCCGCGACATCACACGGGTACCCCTTTGACTCTGGGAGCTCGGTTTCAAATTTGTCGAGTCGGTCTTTGGATCTAGCCAACATAGCCACGCGATAGCCACCTTTCGCGAATCGTCGCGCGGTGGCCCCCCCGGTACCTTCACCAAGTCCAGTCACCAAAAAGACGGGTCGATTCCTGCCGGTCATTATACCTCTCCACCATTAACTTCGTTTTGGATTGAATTCGTACAGCACTGTCGGAGCCGTCATCCGAGTTGGCGTTTATACAGGCTGACAAGGCGTTCCCAGTGGCGTTCTGCCGCGTTTTTCTCGTAGCACCAACGTTGAGGGAACGCAAAGCCGTGGTGAACTTTCGGGTAAATTTCAATCTCGCCGTGAGCACCAGATTGAGAAAAAGCCGTTTTTAATTCTTTGACCATGGCCATCGGAGCGAGATCATCGTGTTCGGCACAAGCAATATAAAGTTCACCTCGAGTTTTTTGGAAATTTAGATGGGGGCTTTCCACAGCGTTGCTCACAAGCCAGGTGCCATAAAATGAGGCGGCTGCAGCGACGCGCTCCGGATATCGTGCTGCCGCCGCGAGCGCATAAGGGCCACTCATACAGTAACCGTGACAGCCGACCATTCCAGGGCGTATGTCTTTGTGTTGATCTATAAAGGTCAGCATGCTGGCAATATCATCCATCACCGGAGGGATTGTCATTTTGGTGCGGATTGCGCGCATTCGGGCCCACTCAGGACTTTGTTCATCCAGTACATCCGGCCCAAAAACAGTTTTGCGTCCCGCTCTATAGTATAAGTTCGGAAGGATAACAAAATACCCGCTCGTCGCGAGACGTCGTGCCATGTCACGTAATTCTTCTCTGATCCCGGGAGCATCCATTAAAAGAAATACGGCCGGGAAAGGTTCATTCCTTTCCGGTCGGCAAAGAAAGGACTCCATGGCACCATCTGTTGTCTTTATGTCGAGAGTTTCCTCGATCATCTTTAGTTCTCACAGCTCTCTTGGTGTTTAGTTTTTGTGAAAAGCGGATAGCCGCGTGTAAGACTGCCCGCTATTTGATCAGATGGGTTGTGCTATCAGGAATAACAACATTTGGAGGGGATAACACCGACGCTTTTTCGATGAGAGCGCTCGGGGTTTCAAAAATTTACATTCCTTCTTTTACTACTTGGTGCGACAAAATGTATTATCCCGCGATTTGTGTTCGTTGCATGTGGCGAGTTCTCTTCTGATTGTCATGAATGGCAATTGGTCATACAGGAGACGTCCGGAATGTCACTCTGTGCGGCTAGTGACCTCAATAAGATGATAGCCAAATTGTGTTTTCACCGGTCCCTGTACTTCGTTTAGGTTTGCACTAAATACAACGGTATCAAATTCCTGGACCATTTGACCTGGTCCAAAAGTGCCGAGATCACCACCTTGCTGGCTTGAGGGGCAAGTCGAATGTTCTTGGGCTACAGAAGCAAAATCCTCGCCAGCCAGGATCCTGGTTTTTAGGTCCTCGGAGAGGGTCTCATTGTCCACTAGAATATGTCGAGCTGTAGCTTTAGGCATCTATCCTATCCCTTATTTCCCTGTTTCAAATTTTTGGCCGATATCGTCTGGGCATCGTACCTCAGAAAGCGCCTTACTGACAGCTCGTATTCGCAGCATCGCACGTTAGCATTGTTTCAGTGACAAAGTGTTACGGAAAACCACGCTTAAGTTATTAGCAGGCATATCCTTGGTCTTTTCTAAAACAAATCCTTGTGTCTCAGCAAAATGCACAACTTGTTCCAAGCTCCTAATCCCCCATTCTGAGTTTCGAGATCGTAAGGACGCGTCGAAAGCTTTGTTACTGGCCGTTGTAACCCGGCCTGATTGACAGTACGGACCGTACAAATAAAGTACGCCGGCAGAAGATAAGATGCTTCTGGCGTTGGAGAACAATGCCTCAGTGGCCGCCCAGGGTGATATGAGGATCATATTGATACAAAGGAACGCATCCGAGAGTTTTACGGGCCAGGGTGCGTCGCGCACATCAAGATCCACTGGA
>CAZSYW010000237.1:0-3748 GCA_964611315.1 uncultured Rhodospirillaceae bacterium | reverse complement strand
GCTTAGGAAGGGCCCGGATAGCCCCGAATGGGGCGGTCAGTGCGCCGAGGTCGAAAATCCGGCAACGTACCGACTTGCTCAGTTTACGACCAAGCCATTTACTTTGAGCTGCGTGTCAGTAGGGATTGCAGGTGGTTTCATTAAATCTTTTGTAGACCAAATGAAGCATCGACGGTCCCGGTCCGGTGATAATATTGCTGACTTCCAGAGCCTTCATTTGCGGGTTGCCGAGTCTGCGGTCGAATATGATGCGGCACGACGACTTATTTTGGGTGATCTAAACGAAAGCCTGAAAATTCTGGAGCATAAAGAAGATCTTCCACAAGAGATGCACGACCGTAATCGGCGCGACATGGCTTTTGCCCCCAAACTTGCTCAGTCAGCCATTGAACGATTATTTTATGCTGGCGGCGCAGAACACCTAACAACCGATAACAATTTTCAACGCCAGTTCCGTGATGTTCATGCTGCCGGTGCCCAGGTCTTTCTTAACTGGGATATTAATGCGACGGCATATGGCCGAGCGCGACTAGGCTTGGCACCGGACGGTCCAGCTAAGATATAAACTAGATAAAATAACAATATCACCGACGGTAAGGCGCTAAGGAAATATTCCAATTTGATTATTCTACTATCAAGTTTAGAAAATGGGCTTGCAGCTGCCAGTCTAATGGCAGCGGTTTTGAGCATTTTGACGACCACTGTGATGGATGCCCCATCAAAGAATGACGGCAACTCGGATGAGGGTGGAGCGGGTTATAGACGGAAATAGACTAATCCTTTGTAACGCTCTCGTTCTTTGGGCATCTAGTTGACCATCCTAGGATACTGCTTACGACATAGAATTTTCGAAACATTTGTCAAAATGTTTAAAATGTTGAAAGCGAATTTTGCATCCACCCAGAAAAATTTGCAATTCTTAAGGGGTCAACCTGGCTGCAACTTTACACCCCCCATTTCATCGCCCGGATTGACGATAAATGCCTCACCCCGGCTGAAAAAATCGCGGATGAGAGCAACGAAGCGTTCGGGCTGATCAACTTCTATATTGTGACCTGCATCGTAGACATAAAGCAGTTTAGCGTGGGGGATTTCGCGCGTCAGAAGCTGGCCACTTTCGGGCGGCATCATACCGTCCTTAGTACCCTGCAAGACAAGTGTCAGACACTCAATTTCCCTTAGTCGTGCAACGAGACCCTCATCAATCCTAATCGAGTTATGGTAGTAGTGCGACCATTTACGACTTTCCGTTAGTTGCTCAGGTGTCTTTTCACCGGGCGGTATACGTTCAGGATGAGCGAACATGCGTGAGCGCATTTCCTCTGGCGTTCCCGGCAGTTTTTGGGGGACATCCTTAGGACGGAACCCGGATGGGCATTGCGGCACCAAGAGGCCAACTTTTTCGGGGTGACATACCGTAAACCACACTGACAAAAACCCACCGAAAGATTGCCCAATAACATCAACCTTTTCGCCGACAATTTGATCAACAAAGTCGGCCGCGAGATCGGCGAGTGCCGGCATAGTATCAACGCCGTTTAGTGTTGGAGTACCTTCAAACCCCGGTGCTACAAACATATAAATTCGATGGTCTTTGGCCAATTCATCAAGTGCGTATGTGAAGCGAATGCCGCCTGCACTGTGGAAATACAATACTGGTGGTCCATCACCTGCAGCATGGTAGGTTACGGGACCAGAAGAAAGATCGGCTATGTGTTTTTGGAACGCCCCGCCTGCTGGACCTTCGGTAATCATCTCGATCTTTCTCCCAAGATGGTCCCGTTAATTACTATCGCTATTTCTTCTTGCCACGTAATACCGAACGGAATTTTTTGCTTAGTCGCGCTTCGTTTTTCATCCGCCAGTCATAAGGCACATCAATCACTTTTTTGCCCTTAACGTACGTATACATATCACCCGCCTCAGTACTGATCAGAGAATAACCGCGTACGTCGTGAATGGTCCTCTGGCCGGCCGGTGAAACTACCCAATAGCCCCAAAGCTTAGCGATGTTCGGTGCCTTGCTATCCTTGACAATATAGGCACCACGGGCGGCCAGGATCACCATATCAATATTTGGATGCTTAACAGGAGCGCCCTTACGAATCTCTGCCCAGGCATCAGTGCCAATTCCAATGGCATATTCACCCCCAATTATCCTGGAGCGCACATCGGGATAGCGTGGCAACGTTTTCACCTTTTGCTGATTTAACAAGGCCTGCAAATACTGCTCAGCCTTCTTTTCGCCAAACGCATAGGAAAAATAAATCCAGGGTGACGGCGAGCGGGGCATCGCGATCTTGCCTTTCCATTTTGGGTTAAGTAGATCGTCATAACTCTTGGGTGCATCTGCAGCCTTTACCAAGTTAGTGTTAATGGTCACCATAGTAAGATAGCTGTCATGGGTCTTGATGCCGTATTCGCCTTGCATCAAACTCTTAGGCAAGCCAAATTCCTTGGCCCAATTGAACTTGACGATAGCGTTGCCCTTAATCAAAGCG
The DNA here is from genome assembly GCA_964611315.1 of uncultured Rhodospirillaceae bacterium. Lineage (GTDB taxonomy): Bacteria > Pseudomonadota > Alphaproteobacteria > UBA7887 > UBA7887. The sequence continues at coordinate 1,247 of CAZSYW010000237.1, read as the reverse complement.
CGCGGGCTTGAGGTCCAGAATAGATCAAGGCCCGTCGGCACCTTGTTCTTAAGCGCTCGAATTACCTCAACACGCTTGCGGGTATGGCGACCCCCGATTTGATTGAGTTTGATCTTGGTGCCGTAAAACGAGTTGAACCCGTCATTCATCATCTTTACTTGTCGAGGATTCATCGTGGTGCCAAAGACTGTCGCCTCGCTTTCTTGCACCGCCGCCGGAATTAGCTTTTTCACTGAGGCCGGCAGCTCACCGGCATTTAAAACTGTAGGTGGTCCGCTTAATAAATATAGAGCCCCCGCCAAAACGAGCGTCATATGGGTTGTCTGTTTCATCCCTATTTCTCCTCTTTTATGTTGCAATTTCACTAAACTTTTCCGATCTTGGTACGGAGTTTATTTCATTCTCCTTAGCCATGCTTGTGCCTGCGGTAAGGATCTACCAGCGCCAAAACTACCGTACGGGTGTAGGATAACCAATGGCGCAATGACCGTCGCTGTTTTATTTCGGCGCCGCGAATTTCTTGCATACCGGTAATACGCCGCGCGAACAGAGCCAATAGGACTAACACTAATATCATGTAAAGAGCCACCGCGGCGGCTGCGTTCTGTTCACCGTTGGTTTGTAGGTTGAATATTAGCGTTGCGACAACCTCAGATTTACCGGTATTCATCACAAGCGGAAGTGTCAGATCACGGGCAGCCAGCATGCCTACCATCAATGCTGAATAAAAGATGGCAGGAGCCATAAGTGGCAGAAAGATTCGTCGGAATGTATCAAGCTTCGAGACTCCGGCGACATAGGCGGCCTCGTCAAGTTCGAACTGTATTTGCAACGATGTCGCGTTCATAGTTCGGGTACAATAGGCCAGCATCCGCGTGCCCATTGCGATGGCGACAAGCCATATGGTTCCGAACAATGGCAACCAGTGATAGATCGCGATCCCCATAAACTGAAATGCGACACCGGTGACTATGGTTGGGACTGCCGGTGCAAGAAAAACAACGCTGTCCGCCCAATGCGCTGCTTTATTCCGGCTCCGAGTAACTAGCCAAGTTATACTTGTTGCCAAGCTAGCTGCGATTACAACCGAACCTACCATCAAAACAAGGGTGTTTTTTAGCGGTTCGCCAATCCACTCGAAAGCATCGTAGAAACTGCTGAGATTGACGGTGCTTAGCGCTTGTATCGAAGGCGGTTGAAAGAATGGAACCAGTGCCACCCAAACAATTGTGATGACTGGGATGACG
>CAZSYW010000236.1:0-3767 GCA_964611315.1 uncultured Rhodospirillaceae bacterium | reverse complement strand
CGCAAGATGGTGATTCTGAAGTAGCACCCCTTTCCTGGGCATCCTCGGGTCATCAACGAATTAAACCCGCTCAATTAATGGAGCGTGAACAGGGTTCTTTCCATGCTTACTTACCTCCATCGGCGATGATAAGAATCACATTGAGTCGTTTTGGCATTACAATCATCCTTAGTCGTAGAGAAATTTCAAGAGAGTCTCATGTGCTCTTTTGTGCTGACTGATAAGCCGTGCGTCCTTCCGGAGTAGGAGCGATGAAGGAAACGCCCCCGTCGGAGGGTGTTGAGATTCCGACGTCACCGTGTGCTACCGCTCGTTCTGTGGCGGCAGCCTCCGCAGCGGCTTTGGCTACTATCGCGGCCTCTCCGCCAACGGGGCCCGCGCACAAAGGTTCGATGGATGCAGACGGCGTGGCACTGATGAGGTCAACGATGGCCTCGAGTAATTGCTCGGCCCCTCCGTCTTGCAGAAAATGCCCGACGCCGTTGATCGTGACATGCTCCACACCAGGGTGCTTTGTTCCTGGGCAGTGCTCCAGCCAGATTGCGTCGCCGCCAGCCATAACTGTGTCTTCGTCGCTGAACGCAAGTAGTACCGGCTTGGTAAACTTCTGAAACACACTCCAAGCTGCAGCGTTGTTCTCGGCCTCTGTCATCATCGGACGACTGGTGGGATCGGTAGCTGGCGTTGGGACGAGCTCTGGGAACATCCTCGCACCTGCTTTATAGATGTCATCGGGGTACGGCGCATCGTACGCAGCCCTCTCCATCAGATCCATTTCGGGGTTGCTCGGTCCGACCGCTTTTTGCGCCATGATTTGACCGGGCCATCGACCACCGCGCTCTTCCATCCAGATATCATCCTTCAGCCCTGTGCGGAATGCGAATGTCTTCCAGCTATAAAACCCAGGTGAGACTTTGAAGAAACTGTCGTCGCAGGTCGGCAACATAGTGTTCGCAATGACGAGGCGGCGGAAGGCTCCGGGGTACGACGCAACGACGCGGGCTCCGATCAGACCACCCCAGTCCTGCAACACCGCGGTAACACCTTTGAGGTGCAGGTGGTTGATGAGCAAATCGATGTTCCAGCCGATGTGCCGCTCGTATGTGTAGTCCTGCTCGCAACTTGGTTTGTCGCTGCGGCCGCAGCCCACTTGGTCGAATAGGATGATGCGATGCCCCGCTCTAACGAGTGGAGAAATCATCCGGCGGTAGAGGTATGACCAAGATGACATGCCGTGTGTGAGCAGGATCGTCTCTTCGGCTTCCTCCTCACCGAGGTCATAGTACGCAATGCGCACCTTTAGACCGTAGAGCGTACTCGTGAAGTACTGCGGCTCATAGTTCCACAACGGTAGGTTGTCGAAGCAAGCTTCCGGTGTACGTAGCACCGACATCGTCGATGGCGACGGTTGTGTCTTCTGAGTTGACCGACTCGAACTTGAGCCGCAGTCAATGTTTTTATCTGAATCACTCATTTCTCGTAATACCTCCTGATGATTGAGTTGGATAGGAATTATGGACTCTCCAACAAAAATTTTCCACGATCTCATAAATGCATAGTTTGTTTTTCAGAACAACCTAGTCAACATCGAGGATATAGCGAGCCAAAGGTGAGAGACGTTCGGCGGTCTCGGGGCGCAAATACTCGCGCTGGTTGGTTTGCTGATCCAATTCGCGTGCGGCGAAGGCGCAGTGCAATGTGCGGCGAAGGCGGCCCGAGCGGTTGATGTATGAGCCGTGCCATATACTACCGTTGAAGACGGCGACGGAGCCAGCCGAACCCTGCAGATGGATTTGCTCGGGGTGATCGATCATGCGGTCCTCAATATAATCGTCGATCTTGCCGAGTTTGCGGTGACTACCAGGGATGATACGGGTGGCACCATTATCTATAGTAAAGTCATCGAGCATCCACATCGAGTTGACGATGCAAAAAGGTCCCTCGGGGGTTGTGGGTTGGCCGTTGTCCGAGTGCAGGGGTTGCAAGCCGTCATTAGGCAGAGGGTCATGGCCGTTGAGCGAAGACAGTTTGAACGGCCTCTGGAATATGTGCAGCACCGCAGTCAACAACGCCGGTTGCAAATAGACCGCATCGAATACCTCACCTTTATTGACCAAGTCGGCGAGACGGCGCACGCCTTTCATTTGTCCGGCTTCAACGCCGGCTTTTTCTCCTTCTTGTTCGACAAGTTCTTCAAAAGCTTGGCGTAGCCGATCTAGCCATGCCGGGGTAATGATATTTTCGAGAATGGTAAAACCGTTTTCGTCGAGCTCATAATACTGTGCTGAGCTAAGCGATTGCGGTGTGAAACCCTGTTGTAACAGCGTTTCGTCCATGGTGATCAAGCTCCTCTACGGATTCGGTGAACAAACATCAGCGCATTCGTCAACTTGCTCCTCTTCAAGCATCCCAAATGCGACGCGGGCAGTAGCCGCCGTTACGCCGCTGTTAACGGCCGAAGTGACAGCGATTAAGGCGTTTAGTTCGTCGTCAGTGAGCCCGATGTTGCGGGCTTTTTCAACTCGGTTTCGAGTGCAGATCTGACAACCGCGAGTCATCGTCACGGCCAAGCCGATCAGGTGCTTCTCTCTTTCACTTAGGAGTTCTGTGTTGTGTGTTTGCTGGATGTGATCTACAATCAACTTATTGTCGTAAGCCATATTATGCTCCCTTCTTTTTGATTTGCGTTAAAGTCGTGGCAGATTGATGCCGGATGTTATCATCATACGATAAAGATAGATGCAGTTTATCGTTCGCATGATCTCGCCGCGTGGATGAATAAGTTAACCCAAAAAGGCCGGACGTCGTACGACCGGGTAACTGGCGGGTTAAGTCCTAGACGGGGTTGGAGCATCTTGTCGAATGTGTCCTTCTGCTTTGAGTGCTGCCCACAATGCTGAGGGAATCTCCTCTCGAAAATATTCTAGATTCTCCTCCACTTGACGTGGATGCAGCGCTCCAGGAATGACACTGGTCACACAGGGATGAGCCAAGGGAAACTGAATTGCTGCAGCCGCCAAGGAAACGTTGTGGCGACGGCAAACTTGCTCGATCCGCGTGACCTTTTCAAGAACCTCGGCAGGTGCATCCTCATACACATATTTCGCGCCCTCGACCGGGCCTGTAACTAGAATCCCTGAGTTGAATACAGACGCCAGGATGATCCCTACATTGCGCGCCTGGCACATGGGCAGTGCTTCGTCTAAGGCATCCTGCTCCAACAACGTGTACTGCCGCGCCAGGATGAAAAAATCGAGGTCGAATCGTTCCAGAAAATAAGGAATTACTTCCAGTTCATTGGCTCCGGCTCCAATAGCACGAACTTCTCCCGTCGAGCGCAGTCTCTCGACAGCCCGCCACCCACTGTCGGAGAATTGGTCCCGGTAGGTCTGTAATTTCGCACCGTGGTGACCAAACTCCAAGTCGTGAATCAACAACAGGTCGATGCTGTTTAGCCGTAGCCTTTGAAGACTGTCTTCGAAGGAGCGCATGATTCCATCGTATGTATAGTCGAAGACATAATCGAAGGGAAGCCCTCCCAGGAAAAAAGGAGCCTTGAAACCAGCTTTGACTTTAGGGGCTTTTAGAACGCGTCCCACCTTAGTCGAGAGAACAAACTCCTGTCGTGGTTGTTGAGACAGAAAACTACCCACCCTGTGTTCACTAAGACCAAATCCGTAAAAAGGCGCCGTATCGATGTAACGAACACCATGTTTCCAGAGTGTTTGCAGAGTCGATAGCGTGTCCTCCTCACTCACCAGGGCAAA
>CAZSYW010000235.1:0-3789 GCA_964611315.1 uncultured Rhodospirillaceae bacterium | reverse complement strand
CTGCTCGTCCTCCCACTGTTCATCCTGATGGGCTATTTCGCTTTCTATGCTGGCATCACCAGAGATCTCTATTGGACCGCAAGACAGTGGCTAGGTCATTTACCCGGCGGTTTGGCCATTGCCACCATTTTTGGCTCTGCAGGTTTTGCTGCGGCTTGCGGCGCTTCCACGGCCTCGGCGGCTGTCATGGGCCGGATTGCACTTCCCGAACTCAAGCGATTTGGGTACGACGATAAAATTTCCGCAGGATGTGTCGCAGCAGGCGGCACGATGGCAACCATGATCCCCCCGTCGGTTTTACTGGTTCTATATGGCTTTATCGCGGAGGAATCTATTGGTGCCCTTTTGTTGGCCGGATTTCTGCCCGGAATTTTAGAAGCCCTCAGTTACTCCTTACTGTTGATTTTTCGATTCAAAATTAACCCCTCGTTAGGCCCACCTATGGAAAAGGTTCCGTGGGGAGGTCGGCTTAAGTCTCTGAAAGGGGTTTGGGGCATAATTGTTCTGGTCGTTTTGGTGATGGGGAGTATTTACGCTGGTATTGCCACTCCGACGGAGGCTGCAGCCGTAGGAGCAGGAGGAGCGCTCCTGCTTGCATTACCCCGGCTAACCAAAGGCACTTTCAAAGCCGCTGTAATGGAGACAGCCAGGTCAACATCCATGATTTTCGCAATTGTGGCAGGGGTTCTCATCTTCGTGCATTTTCTCGGCTTTACAGGCATGCCCGCACAATTGGCGGAGAGTATCGTTCAGATCGACACGAAACCAATTGTTATCCTGGTAGCCGTTCTTGCCCTGTACCTGGTACTCGGAATGTTTCTTGACGGCATTGGAATGTTATTGCTGACGGTACCAATAATTTTACCAGCGATTAAGGCCCTCGGGGTGGATCCAATCGTATTCGGAGTCTTAGTCGTACGAATGGTAGAAATTGGCCTGATAACCCCGCCTGTCGGACTGAATGTTTACGTTCTGAAAGGCGTAGCGCCCAAAATTTCAATGTCTAACATGTTCCGCGGATGCGGATGGTTCGTGTTTGTTGACTTAATAAACGTGGCAATCCTTGTAAGCTTTCCTCAAATAATCCTATTTATTCCAAACACCATGATGAATTAAAAAACCACTACAGTTATTTTGAAACCCGTACTCAAAAGTTTTCTATAACAATTTCGTATTGAGACTTCGGAACAATTCACGGTCGTCGATGACACGGCGCGCCTTGTGATCGGTTCGAGGAATTGTATTTGCATCGACCACCTCCGTCTTGGCCCTAACCCCAAGGACCCGTCGAAGACTCTCAGAGACACGTTGGTTTACTCCGCTCACAGCCGTTGTACCTTCCAAATAAATTTTTTCTGTAACTTCAAATTGGACCAAGAGCTCATCCATCGCGCCATCACGTGAAATGATAACGCGGTGCTCTCCTCCATAGCCGGCAACTTGATTCAAAACAGCATCAATTTCAGACGGGTATATATTTTCACCACGCACCTGAAACATGTCGTCAATCCGCCCATAAACTCCATCCGGCAAAATCGGATACGTACGCCCACACGCACTTGGACCCGCTACCCAATGAGTCAAATCACCAGATGCAAGCCGGATCATCGGTTGGGAAGTGCGTTCAAGATGGGTATAAACCGGCGTTCCCCTCTCACCCCAACTAACTCGGGAAAACGATTTCGGATCGCATACCTCGTGGTAAACCATGTCCTGAAACAGCACCATGCCAGGTCCAGTGCCACTTGTCCCTGACGCACTCATATAGGGCGTCATTTCCGCCATCGTTCCGCAATCAAATACGGCAGCACCGTAAGCATCTTCGATACGTTCGCGTATACCAGGAATTGATGCCCCAGGTTCTCCCGAAAAAAACATAATTTTTAGCTGAAAATCATGTGGATCGATCCCCTCATCATGGGCAACCTCTGCGAGATGCAGAGCGTAGGACGGCGTGCTGTAAAAACCCTGTGGTTTCATGGTTTTCAACCATTGTGCTGCACGAGCAGTCATGCCCGGCGCTCCCGCGCCAAAAGGAAAACATTTGCCCCCCAAACGTTCAGTTGCCAGCATGGCACCCCAAGACCCCAGGTAAAGACCAAAAATAGCCGCGACAAACACCATGTCGCCCGGACGTAAACCCATCGCCCAAAGTATTCGGGCCTGGTTATCCGCAATGGTGCGCCAATCTTCACGTCCAATAGCAAAGACAGTAGGTCGCCCAGTCGTTCCCGACGTGCCATGAATATGATGCACCTCACTATCGGGGACACACAAATAGTCGCCAAATGGCTCCGAACGTTCTTGCGCGAGACGCAATTCCTGCTTTGTGATCACCGGTACTCTCTCGAAGTCTTCCAGCGACCGAATGTGTTCGGGATGAATCCCTGCAGCATCCCACTTGTTCTTATAAAAATTTGAACTTGCGTAGGCGTAAGTCATAACCTGTTGTAAACGGTCAACGATCGCCCGTTCACGCTCCCCTGCATCCATAGTCTCGCGCACCGGAAACCAGTAGTCACTTTGGGGGTCCGGAATATAACTACGATCATAGTCAGCTGGAAACGACCAAAACTCCATAATGTTTGTCACAGTTCTTGTCCCCATAGAGCGCTCAACGAGGGCCCCGTGCGAGGACTAATCGACGTACTGTATCAACGATCATATCGGGTGGAGTGTCTTGCAAAAGAACTTCGGCTACCCCCATTTTTCGCAAAGCATCCGCGTCGTCATCCGACATAACCCCACCTCCAAGCAGAAGTATATCCTCCGCATCCTTCTCTTTTAAAAGCTCTATGAGCTTTGGAAAGATCGTCATATGAGCTCCCGATAACAGGCTCACACCCAACACGTCTACATCCTCCTGAATCGCCGAAGTCACGACCTCTTCGGGTGTACGATGAAGACCGGTGTAGACGACTTCCATACCAGCGTCACGTAAGCAGCGGGCGACTATCTTCACCCCTCGATCATGACCATCGAGACCAACCTTAGCGATCAAAACGCGAATAACGGGTAACTGGTCATCCTTATCCGGCATTTTACTCACTCTCCCCCATTTCGTGCACCATCAAGACGAGAACGAAACCAAGCAAAATCCGTGTCCCACAAATCATGATTGGTCACGAAGTTTTTGTTCAGCGTCATCCCAACTCGTTAATGGTTGGAAATCAGGAACAAACGGGAGTCCCGAAGCACCGTCAGGTGAAACCGCATCTCTGGTCACCAACACATCTACCAGTGCCGGTGCGTTGTCAAACGCCCGGGTCAACGCCGCAGGAAGATCCCCCGGTTTCTGAACACGTTCCCCATGCAGGCCTAACGAACGCGCCATCGCAGCATAGTCCGAGAATTTCAATTCTGAGCCCTCAATTCTTCCATCGTAATTCTTTATTTGGTCAGTCCGTTCGATATTCCAGGCGCCGTTATTTGCTATAACAAAAACGGCGCGCGCACCATGCCGCAATGCCGTATCGAGTTCCATTGCATTGAAGCCAAAGGCCCCGTCCCCCATTATTGCGATAACATTTCGTTTTGGATATACGAGCGATGCCGCGGTTGCAAAAGGCACGCCAACTCCCAGGCAACCAAAGACGCCAGCGTCAAGATACGTACGAACCGGGAGGCAAATCCTGGCAAAACTCAAGATATCGCCGCCGTCCGCCACTACAATCGAATCATCATCAAGGAGGTCGCGTATCGCCGCGAGCAGACGATGAGGATGCATAAGACCATCAATACCGTCTTCTGCCTTAGACATTTTTTTCTGCAAAGAAACGAAACGCTCTG
>CAZSYW010000234.1:0-3791 GCA_964611315.1 uncultured Rhodospirillaceae bacterium | reverse complement strand
AGGCTGAAGAGTCCTTCGGTCTATCCCATATACCTTTGGCAGGAGGTTTTCCGTGATACCCTATCCAAGTTAGCTCTCTGATGCGCGATTTTCGGGCACCCGTATGCCTGTGAGAGAACTTCATGCAACCAAACTCAATAGAGAGGAAAGTCCAATGAGCGACACAAACATCGCAGTTGTTAAAAAAATCTACGAGTGTTTTGATGCAGGTGATTTTAGTGGATTGTTAGAATTAGTTACAGATGACTTTACGTTCGATCATCGCGGAAATGATAATCCCGAGAGTCCGATCAACAAATTATGGGAAGGAAAAAGTGGGACACAGTCATTTTTCGACACTTTGTTAGACACGCAGGATGTTCTAGAGCATGATGTGCACGAATTTTTTACGTCGGAAAATAAAGTTGCTGTCACCGGATTTTATAAGGGGCGCGTAAAGAAAACTGGTAAAGAGTTTGCGTCTAATTGGGCACAGGTCTGGACAATAGAAAATGGATTAGCCAAAGCTTGGAAATTCTATTTCAACTTCACAGCCGAGGCGTTGGCCTACAAGTAAAATGAAGGAGTGATTATGCACGTTGTGGAATGTACAATCCGTCCGAAGAATGGCGATATAGAGAAAGCTTGTGAGTGGTGGAAGAAAATTGTTTCTATGAAAGGAGCGTGGAAGAATGGTCAGGCGTTGTCCCGTTTGGACGGAGAACAGAACGTTATAATTTTTCGGTACACGTTAGAAAACTTCGTTGAAGAACAAGAATTTTGGGACAATTGGATGGATAGCGATGCTCTTCGCTATGCACAAGAGACATGGAAAGAATACGCCGAGGGATCTCCTACATTCCATCGATACAACGTTCTGCATTCGTACTAATTCTCAGAAACCATGGAGGTAAATATGTCAAACGAAGGGAAAGTCCAACTCACAGGAGTAGTCGTCGCACCACCGGAACTCGTAGGTGAAGGCGAGCGGTTGTGGAGATCTCACGCAAAATGGATGGAAGCAACTCATCATCGCTCAGGAGAAAAAGAACTTCTGGCCTACAATGTCGTGCAGACCCCCGAATTGGACGAGGCTGAGCGAGCCACTGGCAAAGTGGTGTTTGTGTTAACTGAGATCTACGAAAGTCAGGCAGGCGTAGATGACCATATGCAACAGGCTGATGACAGTTGGGATGAGTGGCAGAATTTTCAACAATGGATGGGGGGCTGTGAGGTTCGCGTCAGTATCGGGTCTATTACGCACTCCTTGTGGTAGGGCCCATGATAGAAAGAAAGAGTCATGAATAGTCCAGACATAATAACTGCCTCTTCGAAGGATAAAGCGAGCATCATCGACGCGGTGGCTTTGGCTTTCGCGGCGGATCCGTTCGTTCGATGGATGTACCCAGATCCGAATCAGTACTTCTCGAATATTCGCGAAATGACCTCCCTTTTCGCAGGGAAGGCTTTTGATCACGGTACCGCCTACTATTTGGAAGGCTATAGAGGCGCGGCGCTGTGGTTGCCACCCGATATTCATCCCGACGAGGAAGCCCTTGTCGCACACATGAGTGCAACGATCGATGAGTCGAGGCAGGAGGCGGCATTTTCGGTGTTCGAGAAAATGGACAACTGTCACCCAAGTGTGGCTCATTGGTATCTGCCAATAATTGCCGTAGATCCGCATCACCAGAATCATGGATTTGGTGCTATGTTACTCGCGCACGCCAATGAACGCTTTGACATAGAGGCAATACCTGCCTATCTGGAGTCCTCGAATCCGAAGAACATTACTTTGTACAAACGCCATGGGTACGACGTAATCACCGAGATTGAGGCCGGTTTATCAGTAGTGACACCAATGGTACGCCAACCGCGTTAATGCCTAGTGGATAATCGAATTGCTTTGATACTAATAGGGGCATCACGCACGAAAATGGCCCATCGACTCTGCGAAGGGTGCTAAATTAGCGTTGAGGTATATGGGAAAAAGAAGACACATGTAGGTTGCGGGCGATGTCCTGAGGTTGATCCAACCATAGGCCGATGGTTGCGTCGGCAAACTCTTTAAACCTTTGGCAGGAGGGTTATTATGAAAAAGCTTCTGTTGTTCGGATTGCTTGTAATGGGCTCGGTTAGCGGGGCAGTCCATGCAGATGACAAAAGCGATGTTCAGGCAGTATTCGACGCAATAATCGCGGCGTCAAATGCGAGGGATATGGATGAAGAAGAGCAACACTATTCGAGCGAAGCAACTGAGTTCGGAGATCAAGGTGGTGCGTTAGAACGATTAAATTTTGATGGGGCACGAGAATGGATAAAGAACGGCGGAAAGTGGCATGCCGAATACGGGAAAACTGATATAAAAATACATGGGACAGCTTCCGTGGTAACTGGCTATCAAAAGGGAAAATTTATTGCACCCAATGGTTTTTCTGGGGAGGTGATGCGGCGATTTACTTGGGTGTTTGAAAAACAGCAGGGCGCATGGAAAATTGTTCATCGACACCACTCACGAGGAGTGTTCATTCCCGCCGAGTCCGAAGAGTAATATCCACCCTAATAACCTTTGGCAGGAGGTATCTAATGAAACGAATCGCACGTTGCTGTTGCCGAGAGATTGGCGTCGAGGTCGAGGGACTGCCGTGGCTACACGCAGTGTGTCATTGCGACAACTGCAAACGCCGCACGGGTAGTGCCTTTGGCGTGTCAGCCTACTTCGAGGACGATCAGATTAGCTATTTTGGGAAGCCAAGGCTTTGGGCGAGAAAAGACACTAAGTTTGGTGATCAAGAAAGGTACTTTTGTGGCAACTGTGGGACAACCTTGTATTGGAGAGCAACTGAAATAAAGGGCACCGGTGTAGCCGGTGGTTGTTTTACTGACGATCCATTACCGGAACCCAATATGACCGTTAATCAAGGCGATCGTGAATACGAGTGGGTCACCTTGCCGGATCATTGGGATCGCACCGAGCCAGAGGATTAGGGGCATCGGGTTTGTGGCCATTTTCAACGACCAAAAATGAAATAGCCCCTCTACTCCGCGTAGGGGGGCTATTGGTGTGTTGGGGCAGAAGTGGAACCCACCACCTTGTCGTTCAGTCGATTGCTTGGGTCATTCCTGTCGTTCGAAGCGCAAAGCAGCTGAGTTCATGCAGTAGCGCAATCCCGTTGGCCGGGGACCATCGGGGAAGACATGGCCGAGGTGGGCGTCGCACTGGCTGCAGAGCGCCTCGATCCGCACCATCCCATGGCTGTGGTCCTCTTCTTCGGCGACCCGATCTTCGGCCAAAGGCTGCCAAAAACTGGGCCAACCCGAACCCGACTCGTACTTGGTGTCGGAACTGAACAAATCGTTGCCGCAGCACACGCAGCGGTAGACCCCACGCTCCTTGTTGTTACAGAGCGCGCCGGCGAAGGCCCGCTCGGTGCCCTTCTCACGGGTGACATGATACTGTTCCTCGGTCAAATCACGCCGCCATTCCGTGTCGCTCTTGGTCACTTTCTCAGCCATGATAGCTCCTTTTTAGCAAAGGCAAATCAGCGGGGGAGTAAAAAGGGGAGTTCAAATGGGTGTATCCTTGCGCAATGAGGGGTAATTGGGGAAACGATGGGGAAAGGTGAGGGAGACGGCTAAAATCGCCCTGCGAGGCCAGAAATACACTGTGTTTATAGGGAAAAACCCTATAAAAAAGGGAAGTCCTTATTACTCAAGGACTTCCCTAATATGGTGGGGGGAGGCGGACTCGAACCGCCGAAGGCATGAGCCAACAGATTTACAGTCTGCCCCGTTTGACCGCTTCGGTATCC
>CAZSYW010000233.1:0-3812 GCA_964611315.1 uncultured Rhodospirillaceae bacterium | reverse complement strand
AGCCGCTAAGCCTCTTTACGTGTACAGAAATGTTATCGTTGGGAATCTAAATTTCCAAATGGTAGCGACACCGGCAGAGTTTGAACCTGCGACCGTCCGATTAGAGATTAATTTGCACGATCCTGCAATCAACCAAGACTGTTAGTGTTCTGTTCTAGTTCGCAAACCGCTGTTTGAACGCACATTTTTATCAAAGGCTTAATCGTGGCACACACAACACAATTCTCTCCCCGTATATTTTAGAACAGAGAGGCATCCACACAACACAATGTTCACAAGGAGTTAGCGGCATTGGGCGTGGAACCCAGCGTTATCAGAACGAACTGAACAAAAATATAGCTAAGTTTAAGTGAAACAAGACGCAGCGTATGCGCCGATGCAGACGTTGAATCCACGCGAGTAGATCAGCTCATCTGACCACTAATTGATGGCATCAAAGAGGAACAAGCAACAGCGCAGCTTGGGTTCAGCGAGGAGCGACGCTCAGCAACTGAGCGGCTCCTCTTGGCCTATCTCCAAACTGAAAATATCTTCCCTGACTATCGGCAATAAATACTTCAGGTTGACTTTGAATAAAATTGCATTGGCGAAATAGATTGCTGTTTATGCTCGCATCTCGCCAAATGTATTTGAATCACGATTAAAGGATGCTAATTCCGCATGGGAGGCGATGGGATAGCATGATGGTCTTTTGAAACTTCAGTGAATGCGTGAAATTGCTAATAATTTTGCTCCTATTGTCGCTCTACAACGCGGTGAATTTAAGTGCACAAAAATTTCTATTTACCGCAACGCTCAACAGCCGGGAATGCAATTCCTGGATGAATGATTGGATACAAACTCATTATGTTTAGTCCTATTACCTTAGATGCGTTTATTGATGCATGGCGCCAAAGGTTAGGAACGCTGATCGACGCTTACGAGAGAATTCGTCAGCAGACAAATTCATTTTGGCTAAAATTTTTCCTCATTTTCTTTTTGCTTAATCTCCTTTGCTATCAGGTCGCTATCATGACGGCATTTCCTGATCGCGCCTTCGGCGCCAATTGGCTTCGTTACGCGTTAATTCAGTTTCCTGTCGGCGTGTTGGGAGCGGCTTTCGATTGCGTTTCTATGGTTGTGACGGTCGCAATTATGCGTCACGCTATCCGAATTCAAACAAAATTTGTTTATTTTGGACATGTAGTGGCGGATATTTTAATTGCGGTGTTGGCGACAGGTTGGGTGCTTATCGTCTTCTCAATTTCAACCGTGTTGGTCGACTTCGCGATCGGCCCACCGACAACGATCGCTCCCGCTTCGTTAAGTGATAACGCACAACCAAGGACTGTTATCGCACAACCAAGGTTACCGGAGAAGTCGCATGTGCAGCAGCCAATTGTCAAAACACCTATAAAATCTGCCTCGATCCCAAATCCAGAGGCACCTGCCACAGCCCCAAAATTTGGGTCTCCCACCGACCATACTCAGTTTTTGGCTAACCGTTCTCGAGGTTACGCTCAGCGATTTTCAGCTGCTATCACTGATCCATTCTCGTCGGAAAATATAAAAAATATTTATTTTGGAATCGTTATGGGAGTTTCGGCAATGCTGCCTAGTCTTGTTCATTTATTTTTGGGACTAGCCTCGCTTCTAGCAGTCGTGCTGAGACCTAATGCGACCCATCATATCGACGAGTGATATATCGAATTGTACTATACAGCCAGATAAACGTCTTGTCGTTGAGCGAAAATTTGTTGAAATTTAATTTCCTATAATCACTTTTGGGACAATATTCAGCAGTTAGAGCTGTACACCAAATCAGCGGAGCGGAAGAAGCTGGCCAAGAACGTCCAGGCGCGGCGCAAAAAGAGACAGAAATAGAACAAAAAGTCCCTAACCTTCTAAATCCGATTCCCTAACTTTCTAAATAAATAAATTATTTCAATTAATTATCCACACGATGGCGACCCCGGCAGGACTCGAACCTGCAACCGCCGGATTAGAAATCCGGTGCTCTATCCGGTTGAGCTACGGGGCCGTGTGCAATGCCGAGCATGGCAGGCGGCACCCTCAGTGGGTCCAGGCCTGTACACGTTTGACGGCGAAATTATCGGCATAGGCCTTCGGGCGAATCTGTCGTTTCTTCGGCGCCTGAACACTATAGGACCAGTCGTTCTTTTCCGCAAGTGCAATTGCTTACTCGGCGGAGGCGAAGTGCAGACGCACCAGCGCGCGCGTATCGGTGGAGCCGGGCCACCCCATCAGTGCGTCAGGTTCGATCCGCGCACCAGGCTCAAATTCCATCACCCAGTTTTGGCTCTTGGCGCGACCCGACTGCATCGCCGTCTTTGCCGGTTTAAAAATTCGCACTTCCATAGCTAAATCTCTAATTCGTCTTATTTCGTAGCACAAAAATCATGGTCGGGGTGGCCGGATTCGAACCGGCGGCATCTTGCTCCCAAAGCAAGCACTCTACCAGGCTGAGCTACACCCCGGTCGCAGTTTTCTAGGGCTTTCCGGGGTTTTGCGCAACCTTTCATACAACATTCAAAGTATCGAAATGATCCAGAACTCACCACAACGCCCCGGAATTCTCTCAACCACAAGCTCAACTAAATATTTAAACAAAATTTTCCAAATTGATCCTATGCTTTCAAGATCAAGAGAAACCCAAAATTTCTTTATAAAACCACCCAAATTGGCGATTTAATAATAGAAATATAAAAGAATTATAGAATTATTTGATTCAGATATAAGTAGTAAAAAAAATAACAAAACTAGAAAATTACCAACATGTACCACAATCTAAAGTTCCTGACTTGGTCGAACAACCTGTTCTCGAATTGCGGCAATTCGATATATAATCGCCTTGTGATCGGCGTTGGAGCAGCGTGATGACATTTCAAAGACTGTGTCTCCTAGCCGGAGGTATCTTCATTCTCGGGCTAACAGGGACGGTTGCTACCCTTTGGGTGCACGAGACTACGGGTGACCAAACGCACACGCTGGCCATGCAGCGAGCCTTGCAAACCGTCGTAACACCGCGCGCACCGCAGTTTGAGCTTAGCGATCACAATGAGACGCCTGTAAGCGAGCAAAATTTTCGCGGTCGATTGATGCTCGTGTATTTCGGCTACACCCAATGTAGCGACATCTGCCCGTTTGACCTGAGCGCTGTTAGCCGCGCTCTAGATATACTCAAATCTCCAAGCGGCACTCTACAACCGCTTTTCATCACCATCGACCCGGAAAACGACACGGCTCCATTGCTCGCGAGATATGTTTCCCTATTTCATCCCAACCTGCTCGGCTTAACTGGTTCGGTGGAACAGGTAAAATCTGCTGCCCTTTCCTTCGGCGCGTCGTTCGAAAAGGAGTTGATACCCCGCTTCACTGGGCACAGCCATTCAGCAAACCTTTATCTAATCGGCCGTGATGGCAAATTTCTACGCGCCTTCCGCACACCAACAACTGGCGAGATCATCGCCAACGTCGTTCGATTGTATCTTCCGACAGAGACAGCAAGCTAAATGAGACTTGCTCTATGAACGACAAGAGAAAAAAGGAGCAACGACGGCGCATCGAAGTGCTATCAAGCGAGTTGCGAGCGATCCGACACGACATTCACAAGCATCCGGAAACCGCTTACGAAGAAAACCGTACAGCAGCAATCATCTCGGAACGGCTGGAAGAATGGGGCCTAGAAGTGCACCTCGGCCTAGGCGGCACTGGTGTCGTCGGCACCTTACGAAAAGGCGATTCTAATCGAGCCGTAGGCTTTCGGGCCGATATGGATGCGCTATTCATCCAGGAGAAGAACACATTCGAGC
>CAZSYW010000232.1:0-3812 GCA_964611315.1 uncultured Rhodospirillaceae bacterium | reverse complement strand
CATAGCCGACGCTGTCCGTGGCGGCTATGAGGCGAACCTGAGTGAATTCAGACTGGTCCCATGTGGATGCAGTATTGGCTATCGCCCAAACCGGTGAAAATAGAATATAAGCCCCAGTTAATAGGGTTATGCAATATGAGAGGAGACTGTATATAGCTGCCATTATGAGTTCATTGTAGACTAAAATTGTGTGCTACATTTCTGCAAAATAGGCCGAATACTAGTGGCGTTGTATAAGCATAATTTCCGCGGACCATTTGGACATGTCGAACATGGTTGATATGACACAATATGATGGGTATCTCCCGGGCCAACTTTTAATTGCAATGCCAGGCATGGCAGACCCACGCTTTTCCAAAAGCGTGATTTACCTTTGCGCCCACAACGAGGACGGCGCTATGGGCTTAGTAGTAAACAAACTTATTGGATCACTTAGCTTTAAGGAGCTGCTAAAGCAAATGGAGATTGAGACGGGTAATTTCAACTCCAATGTGGAAGTGCATTTCGGCGGACCGGTGGAATCGGGTCGCGGTTTTGTGCTTCACAGCACGGATTACAATAGTGCTGAAACCATGCGGGTAAATAATGATTTTGCGGTGACTGCGACAGTTGAAGTGCTTAAATCCATAGCCGAAGGGAAAGGCCCTAATGACGTTATGTTTGCACTGGGCTATTCGGGCTGGGCAGCAGGCCAACTTGATACCGAGATGCAGAACAACGGTTGGCTACACTGTAAGGCAGACCTAAATATAGTGTTTGGCGAAGATAACGAAGCTAAATGGAAATTGGCAGCAGCTAAGATGGGTGTTGATCTGTCCCTTTTAACTACTGATGCGGGTCACGCTTGATTTTACATTTATGGCTGTTATGAGGCTCGGTGCAGTGTTCTCGACAGTGCGTCTACTAAAGATTTCAGTGTTTGGCGTTTTCTTCTGGATGGGTTCGTCTTGTCGAAAATCGGCCTCTGCGCGTTGAACGTCTTGGGCCGCGGCTGGTGTCGGGCGGTGGTGGGACGGGAGCCATTCGGTAGTCTGTTTCGAGTAGACTAAACAAAATATGGTCTTGCCATTGACCATTTATTTTTAAATACCGACGCACGTAACCTTCTTCTCGAAACCCAATTTTAGACAACAAAGCTCTGCTGGCCTTGTTATGGGGCAGGCATGCAGCCTCAATCCGGTGCAGCTTGAGGCGATTAAATACGAATGGCAGGAGTGCAGACAAGGCTTCGGTCATATAAGCCTGCTTGGAATAATTTTCTCCGATCCAGTAGCCGATGCTGCAGCTTTGGGCGACTCCGCGCCGGACATCATTAATAGAGATGCTGCCTAGAAGTGCGCGGTCCTCCGCGCGAAATATTAAAAAAATATAAGCCGTGTCGGCGTTGGTATGGATGGCGTAAGTACGGAGTCGACGAAAGAACGCTTTGCGGGTGAGTGCGTCTTTGGGCCAGGTTGGCTCCCACGGTTCTAGGAAACCTCGACTTTCTGCCCGTAAAGTAAGCCATTTTCTTACATCGCGGCGACTTGGGGGTCGTAGGTAGACTCTACCTGCGCGAAGCGGCTTGCCTCGCATGGCCTCGGATAGAGACTTAAAGAGGCCTATCATCCCATTGTCCGGATTTGGAACGTGAATATGCCTTCTGATTCGGACGAAGATTCAAGTTGGTGGCCGGTCAACTCGCAGAACTTTTCAAAATCCTTTACTGAGCCCGGGTCCGTGGCAGTTACCGTTAACAGGCTACCCGAAGTTAAGTTTTTGATTGTCCTTTTTGCCTTTAACACAGGCAAAGGGCAGGCTAACCCGCAAACATCCAGTTCATGTTTCATAGTACCCTCACGTGAGACCGTCATTGCTTACCCTCGTCGAAGTTTTTGTTTTATTTCTTCGTAATCCGGTATGTTTGAGGGTGGCCCAAGTGCGGTAAGTGTTAAATCTCCGTTCTGCAGCAGGCGACGAGCGATGGTGGACAGTGTTTTTGGATCCGCTGAATCTATTTTTCCGATTACCTCTGCATTAGATAGAGGTCGACCGAAAAGTAGAAGTTGCCGCGCCAGTTGTTCGCTGCGTGCGCTCGTGCTTTCAAGAGACATTAAGAGTCCGGATTTGAGTTGAGCTCTCGCGCGTCTCGTTTCGTTTTCCCCAATTGTTTCCGTGGCAGCGAGTAATTCATCGCAAACTGTGTCAATCAATTCACTCGTTGAGTCCGCGCTCGTGCCAGCGTAAATACCGAACAGGCCCCCGTCCACATAACTGGTGGAGAATGAGTAAATAGAATACGCAAGGCCCCGTTCCTCCCGTACTTTTTGGAAAAGTCGAGATGACATGCCTCCTCCTAGGAGGGTGGAAAACACTTGTAGTGCATAATAGTCCGTGTCTTCGTAGGCGAGTCCGTTGAAGCCGAGTAGTAGGTGGACCTGTTCGAGATCGCGTTGTTGGTAGACGCTTCCGCCGACGTACCGAGCTGTTTCAAAAGTACTGGTATTCTCTGTGGTGGAGCTCAGAAATGTTTGATTGGTTAATTCAACGAATCGATCGTGATTAATATTGCCGGCGGCAGATACCACCATGTGGGATGGCGTATAGTGTTTGGCCATATAGGTTGAGAGCGTCTCACGAGTGAAGCTGGAAACGTTTTCTGAAGAGCCAAGAATTGGTCGACCTAAGGGCTGGTCGGGAAAAGCCACACCCTGGAAATAATCAAATACTATGTCATCAGGCGTGTCTTGTGTTTGGCCGATTTCCTGGATGACTACCGTCTGTTCGCGCCTCAGTTCCTCTGCATCAAAGGTTGGATTCTGCAAAATATCCGCCAATATATTGATGGCTAATGGCAAATCCTCTTTAAGAACTTTCGCAAAATAGGCTGTCTGTTCTCGGGAGGTATAGGCATTGAGATGACCTCCGACGGCTTCTATTTGCTCGGCTATCTCTCGCGCACTTCTTAGGTGAGTTCCTTTGAATGCCATGTGCTCAAGTAAATGAGATATTCCATTGGTCTCCGGTTGCTCGCATCGTGCGCCGGCGTTTACCCACACGCCAACGGATGCAGT
Organism: uncultured Rhodospirillaceae bacterium; assembly: GCA_964611315.1. Lineage (GTDB taxonomy): Bacteria > Pseudomonadota > Alphaproteobacteria > UBA7887 > UBA7887. The sequence continues at coordinate 759 of CAZSYW010000232.1, read as the reverse complement.
TTCTAAAGATGGCATTTCCTCACTAATTACGCGAAGTCCATTGTCCAAAGTAGTGACTTGAGGTGGCATACACAGATCCTAATTTGACTGATTAATTTTTAAATACCGACGCGGCTGCGGGCTCTAATATAGGCTTGCAGGTTCTTTAGGTCACGCTCCAGAACTTCATAACGTTCAGAAGAAGCCAAAGCTTTGGCTAGGCGCTCAGGTGTTTTTGGGCGCTGGCCCGTTGCATTCTCCACAGAATCCGGGAACTTTGCTGGGTCGGCAGTTGCCAGTGAAATTACGGGACCATCGTTCGTGGTAAGATGCGCGCGCGCAGCTGCTACCCCCACGGCAGTATGAGGGTCAATCAATAAGCCGGTCTCCGCATGGACCCTCTGAATTTCATTTCGCGTCTGGGTCTCGTCGATCGAGACGCCAGTGAAAAGGGAACGAGTTCTGTTGAGCCTTTCTGTGTCTATCGTGTATCCGCCGTCGGAATTCAACGTTTCCATATGACGAGAAATTTCCGTGCCGTCTCGATCGTAGATCTCAAATAATAATCTCTCAAAATTACTGGCAATTTGAATGTCCATGCTGGGGGTAATAGTTGGTTTTACTGCTTCTAACTTATGTATTCCGGTCGTTAGAGACTGAGCGAGAATATCGTTTGTGTTGGTAGCCACGATCAACTTTTGTATCGGCAAGCCCATCCGAGATGCCACGTAACCCGCATAGACATCACCAAAGTTTCCCGTAGGTACGGCAAAGGTCGGT
>CAZSYW010000231.1:0-3833 GCA_964611315.1 uncultured Rhodospirillaceae bacterium | reverse complement strand
GCCCAAGATCCGCAGCTGGGTGCCTGTCGATATCTCGGGCAGCAAGGCCGCCTTTAACGCCGTCGAGCGCTTCCTCAACTGGTATGCCGGCACTGACCTGTCACAACCCAATGACACGGAGTTCCTCGCCCGGCTTACCAAGGTGAGAACGGCACTACACAAAGCGAAGCATAAGGCTGTCGAGGAACGTATCCGGGACGTTGTCGCAGCCGGTGAAAAGGTCGTTGTGTTCACCTGTTTCAGCGAAGGTATCGCGCGACACAAGGCGAAGCTGGGTGAAAGTGCCGTCACCATTACTGGATCCGATGCCCCGGAAAAACGCATTGATGCGGTGGACCGTTTCCAGAGCGATGACACGGTCAGGGTCGCACTTTGCAATATCATTGCGGGTGGTGTGGGCATCACACTGACCGCTGGTACCCACGTCATCTTCCAGGACCTCGATTGGGTACCCGCCAATCACGCACAGGCCGAGGATCGTTGCTACCGTCTCGGACAAGAAAGACGTGTGACTGTTGAGTACTTCATCGCGGCCGGGACGTTGGATAGTTACATCTCCCAGTTACTGGAACAGAAGATAAAGCTGATTACCGCGATCGAGGCGGACGAAGTTCCGGAGGGAAGCATTCTGGCGGAGATCCAAGACGGGCTGCGGCAACTCGCTCCTGCACTGATGGAAGAGGCAAGAGCTGCCCGGGCGACTGGGGATGCGGCTCTTAGCGTTGAGAAACTGGCAGCAGCATCGCCACGGGCGACTGCGGAAAAGACACCATTGGCGGAGAATGGACAATGGGAGTTTACCAGTTCACGTGACCCGTCGGCTCGTTACCTTGTTACGTTTGGGCGCGCAGGCCATCTCGAATGTACCTGTCAGGGTTTTAAGTATCGGGGTAACTGCAAACACGTCCGTGAAGTCCGCGAGAATGTGTTTGATAAGTAAGATATAAAAGGAGCAGGAAATACCGATCGTGAAGTCGGGGGCCACCGACACAAACGTCGGCCGGGGCCCTGACCCTCACGATCAATCATGAGAATTAAAAATGTACGATTTAATTGGCGATATTCACGGAAGAGCCGTCGAACTAGAGGCGCTGCTCGAAAAGCTTGGCTACAGGCGGGCTGGCGCCGGTTATCGTCACGAGAAACGTAAGGTCATTTATCTTGGGGATTTTATCGATCGAGGCCCCCATCAACGCCGTGATATCGAAGTGGTCCGAACCATGATTGAGGAGGATGCCGCTTTGGCCGTCATGGGGAACCACGAATTCTATGCGATCGCCTATTTCACCCCCGATGGCAGTGGTAGTCACCTACGTCCCCGGAACAGTAAGAACACCCATCAACATAAGGCGTTTCTCGACGAGTTCGCCAACAAGGCGGATGAATGGGCGGAGACGATTGACTGGTTCAAGACCCTTCCGTTGTGGTTGGAACTAGATGAGTTACGTGTTGTTCACGCCTGCTGGGACCCGGCACAAATCAGTCCCATATTGGAATGTTATGGAGGCGATGCCCAGCTCACCGACGAACTGCTACACCATGCTTCCCGGCGAGGCACGTGGCAGCACAAAGCCGTGGAGACGCTTCTTAAAGGCAAGGAAATAGGGTTACCCAAAGGAACATACTTTCACGATAAAGACGGAACTCGGCGTCACGAAATTAGGGTCCGCTGGTGGGCTAATGGAAAGACGTACAAGGACGTCTATATGGGACCTGAAAGTGCCGCGCCCTATATCCCCGATGACCCGATAGAAGACACACACATGGTTGAGTACGGTCACAATGATAAACCGGTGTTTCTCGGCCATTACTGGATGGAAGGCGATCCGCAGCCTCTTGCTGTGAACATCGCATGTCTCGATTACAGCGTCGCGAAGCCTGGCGGCAAATTGGTGGCCTACCAATGGAATGGGGAGAGGGCCATACGCCCGGAAGGCTATATATGGACGGAGCGCACTGACTGACACCGTCGACGGTTTATGGTGAGCCTCTGGGCTACCGCTATAGATTTTCTTTGAGCCAGCTGAGGGAGACATCCTGAGTGCCAGTCGAGAGATGCCTTCTTGCTACCTGCCAGCACAGGAAAATTTCTTTGGAAGGTTCTCATCTCAATGTCATACAAATTATCTGCCTCTAGCTCGATTTTTTAAAGTGCTCCCAATGCCGTCAAGAATGCAAATTGCCATTGCATAAAGGCGTAGGCACTGGTGAACAGGTAAAAAACGAGGGTGATTTATTGAAGTCTTGCTCCTGAGCGGCGCCTCGTTTCCCACAATTACACTTTTCGACGCGACCGCTTTGTCAAAAAGTTAAATAGACGGTTACGAGTTGGTTCCAACTAACGACGATATCCAGATAATTGCTTTTTTCTATTTAACCTAATTTTCAACCTAAATAATGCCGGTCCGCCTGAAAGTAGTCGCAGAGCGGAACTCATCGAATCAAATTTCTGAAATCCCATTCGATCAGTCCAACACTACCCGCCTTAAGTTTGCCCTGATCGCCGCAATCCCGCGGTTTTTTATAGGAAAAACTTATGGCTATCGACGCAGTCCTCTATGACGAAGAAGCCGCCGGCAGGTACATCGGCGGTGCAAAATCTCCAGTCTCCCCGCGTACTCTGCAGCGTTGGCGACTTGAAGGAATCGGTCCAATTTACGTGAAACTCGGCAGATTAGTCCGATACCGGCAGACTGATCTTGATCGTTTCCTTGATGAGAGCATACGCACATCGACTTCAATGATTTCAAAGGTCCAGTTAGGCAGAAACGGCAACGATAAGGAGGCCGGAAATGCCTGATCAAACCACAGAGAACAAACCAACGGCGCCCAACCCCTTCGACCCCGAGGGTCTAAGGATCACCGGAGACGTTAACTCGGTTGGCGCAGAGAAAGTGTTGCTACGCATTGCTGTCCGCAAACCCAACAAGCAAGAGTTTTTTCGGGTCAACACATCTAACGAATACCGCTTACCTTGCGCGATCCTCGAACTTAAGGAGGAGCGGGAATTCTACCTCGTAACACCTGAGATGTTGCCCGTACTTGCCGAGGACGTTCGACATGTCGAGCTTCGTCTTTGTCAAAATCGGCAGGGTGTCACATTCCTATGGCCGGTTCCGATGCCGGGCCCAGACGGAAGGACAAATTCCTGGCATTTAAGCGCACGCGAAGCAGCCTCTCACGGCGAAGATAACTGGACGCGGATGATCGCCAATATGTCGGAGGGTGGCTATTCCATATACAGAGCCACCGGCACCATCCCCGAGCCACTATGGCCCGAGAAGACATTGCCGGAGCTGCTCGAGCTTGCGTTCAAGGATGGCAACCTCATCAACAAAGAAGATCACCCGGTAATTCAACAGCTAAACGGGGCCTGACATGAGGCCTTCAAGCACACGCCCCGAGATTAAGCCAGCCGGACAAATAATTGACCTGCCCTATAGGCAAATTTGGTGTTGTGATTTTGAGTTCTTTGCCGCCGATGGTGATCCGCCGACACCTATCTGTATGGTAGCGAGGGAGCTCCGCAGCGGAGGTGTTGTTCGGCTATGGCAAGACGAACTTCAAAAATCTTGTGGGCCACCATTTGATACCGGCGCCGATACGTTGTTTGTCGCTTACTTCGCCAGCGCAGAAATCGGTTGCTTCCTGGCGCTAGGGTGGCCAATTCCGGAGCGAGTTCTTGACCTCTTCACGGAGTTCCGTGCCGAGACAAACGGCCTCTGGCTGCCACACGGCAACGGTCTTCTCGGTGCCCTCACCTATTTTGGCCTGCCGGCGATCGGTGCCGAAGAGAAAACCGAGATGCGGGACCTCGTGCTATCCGGCGGCCC
>CAZSYW010000230.1:0-3853 GCA_964611315.1 uncultured Rhodospirillaceae bacterium | reverse complement strand
CGGGTGAGCGCGCTTTGGCGCTTGAACTTGAGTTGTTCGAAGAGTTGGTCGGTGAAGTGTGCAATCGAAATGAGTCGCTCGCAGGAACCGCTGGTGCTTTGGCCCAAATAGACGTCGCCGCGAGCCTTGCAGAACTGGCTGTGGCGCGTGGATTTGTTAGGCCCGTCATAGATGGTAGCTACACTTTCCGTGTAAACGGGGGTCGGCACCCCGTCGTCGAGGCGGTCGGAGAAAGGCAATCCGAACCGAAGTCTTTTATTGCAAACGATTGCGATCTTTCCGACGAGCAACGTCTCTGGTTGTTGACGGGGCCTAACATGGCTGGCAAAAGCACATTCCTGAGACAAAATGCATTGATCGCCTTGCTTGGCCAAATGGGTTCATTCGTGCCCGCGCGAGCAGCTCACATAGGGATCGTTGATCGACTATTCAGCCGGGTGGGTGCGGCCGATGATCTGGCACGTGGGCGTTCAACATTTATGGTCGAAATGGTTGAGACAGCGGCTATTCTCAACCAAGCTGGGCCCAGGGCATTAGTAATTCTTGACGAGATCGGGCGTGGCACCGCGACCTATGATGGTTTGTCTATTGCGTGGGCAACTGTCGAACATTTGCATGCGCATAATCGCTGCAGAGCTTTGTTCGCGACACACTTTCACGAACTCACAGCATTAGCGCCTAAACTTGATTCGCTAAAATGTCGTCATATGCGTGTGCGCGAATGGCAAGATGAAGTCGTATTTCTCTACGACGTGGGGCCCGGCGCAGCCGATCGGTCTTACGGGGTTCAAGTTGCGCGTTTGGCCGGGTTGCCGGACAGCGTGTTAGCGCGAGCCCAGGAGGTGCTTGCCGCTCTTGAACGGGGTGAGCGGGGGTCGGAAGCTGCACGCTTGACGGAAGATCTTCCGTTGTTTTCCACTTCTGTTGCGCCCGTTGAGCCGGGGGAAATCAATCCGATGTTGGCCCAAATCAAGGCGATCGAGCCGGATGCGCTGACCCCACTGGAGGCACTAGAAATTCTTTATAAGCTCAAAGAAACCGCCGAGAGAGAACCTTGATTGCGTTAGACTGATGTGTACGTATTTTCAAACTGTATATTTCGTAGGTGGATTTTTAGAGTCCATTAAAAGTTCGGCGAACTTGGGCGACGTTGATGGAAAAAAATAAAAACCGACGCGCAATTATTAATCGGCGGGCCCTGAGCGGTGAGGTTGCCGCCCTCACGCAACAAATTTCTGATCCGCTTGAAAGACGAGTGGCATTGGTGTCTTTGTTAAAGGAAAGGCTCCGGGCTGGTCGTGAGGTAATCCAAGGCAATTTTCAGGCTGGAGCAAAGGGGCCTGAAGTCGCTGCCTTAAATAGCTATCTATGTGATCAAGTCATTACCGTAATGTTTGAGTATGTGGACGGAAGTATTTTCCCGGCTGTTAACCCTACAGCATCGGATCGGCTTTCGCTGATGGCCGTTGGAGGTTATGGGCGGGGAGAGATGGCTCCGTTTTCAGATCTTGATCTTTCGTTCCTGCACCCCTGGAAATTAACCCCTCGTGCCGAGCAGGTAATCGAATATTTGCTATACCTCCTGTGGGACCTTGGTCTGACAATTGGCCACGCTACACGATCCCTGGACGAGTCCATCGCCCGAGCCAAGAAGGACGTCACCATTTGCACCAGTTTACTCGAAGCGCGGCTCGTATGTGGAGACCAACATCTGTTTATCGAGCTACAACAAAGATTTGACAACGAAGTAATAGCAGGGGGAGGCGCGGGGTACCTCACAGCTAAACTTGCGGAAAGAAAAACCCGCCACGCTCAGATGGGGGATTCCCGGTATGTCTTGGAGCCCAATGTCAAAGACGGAAAAGGCGGGTTGCGTGATTTGCATACGTTGTTTTGGATTGCGCAGTACTTGTATCGAATTGTTCAAATAGACGACATGGTTACCCACGGTGTGTTAAGGGTGGAAGAGTTGAAAACGTTTCGAAGAGCTCATCGTTTTCTTTGGACTGTCCGTTTTCATTTGCATTTCTCCACGCAACGTGCGGAGGATCGCCTGACTTTTGACCAGCAACTAATTGTTGCTGAGGCAATGAATTTTAAAGATCGATCCAATGCCGCTGGTGTGGAGCGATTTATGAAATATTACTACAGGGTCGTTAAAGATGTCGGGAATCTAACTCGTATTTTCTGTGCTGCCCTGGAGGTGGAGCATCAAACGCGACCGAGGCTTCGGTTGCCCTGGATAGGGAGAAGGGAGCACTCCGTCGAGGGGTTCACGGCTTCGCATGGGCGCCTCAATATTGTGAGCGACGACACTTTCGACGTCGATCCGGTCAAAATGATAGATCTTTTCCGGGTGGCTCAACTGGAGGAGCTCGATGTCCATCCACATGCGTTGCGGTTGATAACCCGGAGTTTAAAGAAAATTGATGGGCGATTGCGTTCGAACCGTCTCGCAAATCGTTACTTTTTGGAAATCCTCACCTCGCGTAGAGATCCGGAGACAACTTTGCGTCGGATGAACGAGGCCGGTGTTCTTGGCCGTTTCATCATTGATTTCGGACGCGTTGTCTCACAGATGCAGCACGATATGTACCATGTGTACACTGTCGACGAACACACAATCTTTGCGATTGGCATTCTCTCAGGCCTAGAAAACGGGAAGTTTGCTGCTGAGTTTCCTCTGGCCACCAAGATTGTCGGAGATGTGCTATCTCGTGAAGTGCTGTATCTGGCCCTTTTTCTTCACGATATTGGCAAGGGCAGGGGGGGTAATCACTCAGTAATCGGTGCTCGCATTGCTCGGAAACTAGGACCTAGGCTTAGTTTGAGTGACGAGGAAACAGAAACTGTGGCATGGCTGGTCGAGCATCATTTGCTGCTGTCCAATACGGCATTTATACGAGACATCGGTGACCCCAGGACCGTACATAATTTTGTTGTGTCTGTTCAGTCGCTGGAAAGGTTACGGCTGCTGCTTATTCTTACTGTGGCAGATATCCGCGCAGTTGGGCCGAGAGTTTGGAACGGATGGAAAGGGCAATTAATCCAGGAACTATACAATGAAGCAGCGGCGGATCTGAGCGCCGGACGCACTCGTCTTGATCGCAAGGAACGCGTCGAGGGGGCCAAGAATTCGCTTCGAGCGGCACTCAAGGATTGGACCGAGGACGATAAAGAGGCGCATGTTGCACGCGGTTACCCAAGTTATTGGTTGTCCTTCGATACGGACTCTCACATCAGGCATGCCCATTTGATTCGCGGTGCCGATAAAGCGGGACGGACGTTCACGTTTGATGCCCGTATTGACGAGGTTCGTGTTGTGACGGAGGTTACCATCTATTGCCCGGCCCATCACGGGCTGTTTGCTGGTATTGCCGGGGCCATGGCTGTATCAGGGGCGAACATAGTCGACGCCCGCGTATCCTCGACTACAGATGGTATGGCGCTGGATGTGTTTGGGATCCAGGATGCGTCCGGAGGCCCTTACGAAAGACCCGAGCATCTGAAAAGGCTTGCAATCACAATCGAAGAGACTCTGACGCGTGATTACAAACCAGAACGGGTTTTGGCGGAAAGGACCACTTTACCAAGCCGCACAAAGGTATTTACTGTCGCGCCGCGTGTTTTGGTGGATAACAAAGCAAGTGCGACCTATACGGTGGTAGAAGTTAATGCTCGTGACAGAGCGGGGTTGCTTTACGACATTACAAGAACTCTTGGGGAGTTACGCTTGTCAGTCGGTTCGGCGCGAATTACTACCTACGGGGTAAGGGCCGTAGATATTTTTTACGTCAAGGACATGTTTGGAATGAAAGTAATGGACGAGGCTCATATAGAGCGAATTCAAAAG
>CAZSYW010000229.1:0-3868 GCA_964611315.1 uncultured Rhodospirillaceae bacterium | reverse complement strand
TTTGTTTATAGGCTATTTCCCACACTGAAATCCTTGCCTTCTATAGGCCAGTTTCTCGAACCGGCGGGTTTTGTAGCAATTGCCGGTCTTTACCTCAATTGGCGGGCCGGACATTTGCCAAAATCACAAAAGCTTATATTTGGCTGGATTGGCATTCCACTATTTCTTTACGTGCGTATAAAACTTTTGTTCCTGACCGAAATTTTACTTTTTGCGATATTTGCATTCTTCATTTTTTGGCGCGAAAAACAGTTCAAAACAATTACCGGCCTAATTGCGTTGAGTCTCTTCATACTATCATTTTATGCGGCTACGACGACCGTCCGTGGGGCATACGAAAACCCAATAGAAAAAATTTATATTTCCGCCGTGGTGTATTACAAATTGGTATTTATGGATGAAAATTTGGTCCGGACTATCGACCGAAAAGGTATTCCTCGTACATTTGGAAGTGAAGGAAGGTTTGGAGCATTGGTTCGCCGGACGGGACATCTGTGGGTGTTGCACAGGGTTGCCGATCTTAGCCCTGATATTGTTCCTTATTGGCGGGGGGAGACATATAAACCTCTTTTGACCTCACTCATTCCACGCGCAATCTATCCGGATAAACCGATAGAAAATTTTGGTTTCAAATTCGGCCATCGTTACAAAATACTTAAATCGCTATCGAGTCACACCTCGCTAAATATTCCTTGGCTAACCGAAATGTTTGCGAATTTTGGAAGTGCCGGTGTCTTGGTAGGTATGGCATTTGCTGGTATGTTTTTAGGTGCGCTGGAACGGTCATTCAACGTCGCGGGCATGAGCAATGCTGAATTTGCGGTCGGAGCGACAATTCTTTTTCCACTGACCTATCCAGAATCCAATTTTTCAGTGATGACCGGATCACTACCATTGGTTCTAATGACATTCCTTATTTGCTTCGCTATTTTCTCACGGGTATCACGACAAATGGCCGTTTCATAGATGTGCATTGCAATGGTATTCTCTAGGTTAGTGCTAGGCCAAACAATGAAAGTAGGCAGATCCTGGCCTGTACTGAATTTCAACTAATGCTGGTTATAGAGTGCTTCTTAGAGGGGTAGGAACCTACTAAGTTTGGTGAAACTCTTCGGGCGAAAAACAGGATAACAATTGTAAAATACGAAAAATGGCTTATTAAAAGGGCAAGCACAAATATGAAACATTTTTTCAGCGGTGTTGCTGTCGCCTACTTAGTGCCTTTGCTGGCAATTTTTATGGTCTTCCTTTCAATTCCTGGAATACGCCACAATTTCAATCGGTCGTTGGTCGAATTGCCACAATACGCCTACGGTCTCCTGATGAGAAAATCGGTAATTAGCCGCAATTTCGATCAGGCGTCTATCTGGCTAGATAGACACCTCACAACATCTCGACGTTTTGGCAAAGGCAACAATACTTTGTTGCCGGGATTAATCGCTAATACTAAATTTGTTGTGGATCGGGCAAGACTAACTAACGAATTTCACGATTTAGCCCCATTTCTAAAAAGATTGGCATCCGCATACCCGGAGGTACTGAGCACCCAAATCTGGGCCGCACGATCCTTACTCGAATTAAGTACAAATGAAGCAATAACTTACCTTGAAAAAGCCGTCCATCTAGTTCCCTCTGACAACCGGGCGTACCAGTTGGCGGTCGAAGCCTTAGTCAAGAAGGGTAATATTGCGGAAGCTAAAAATTGGTGTCGTCGATATTTCAAAGAACAATTTGGCGGTTGGCGACCCCACAACTACAACACACTTTTTGAAGGCAACGGCATAAGGAATCTAGCTTTAGAAATTCCAAGTGGAGAGGGAGGCCATACCATTGTAGGAAACCAAGGAGCCAAACTAAACTCGGTTACCAATTATGATTTCTCCTTGCCGAGGTCTTTGAATCCTCCCTTTATCAGGCTGCATTTTGGGTTTTCTCCGGGCATCGCTTCAAAATTAAGCTCGATAAATTTCTTCGGATCCCGGGGAAAAACGACGCGAAAATCTGAGGAATTATATATTTTTCCACTTAATGGTTATTTTGTTGGCAACGGATGGTTCCTCTCCAACTCAATTGATGGAGACACCTTAAAGATTATTGCAAAATCCGGAGATTTTGGTTCTTTTGACCGCGTGTCACTGGATATGCAAATTGTTCGTATGGGTCTGAACAATATCAGTTTTTGCAATATCGAGAATTTCCAATGATTTGGCGGTTTCGATTTTTTTCAATTGCCGTATTTGTCGTGTTTCTTGGTTTTATGGCAACAGCAGCGCAACTTGTAATTCACGAATGGCGCGCCGGATACACCACGTTATACCAGACGTTGCCCCCGATAAATTGGATAAGCTACTACACAGATTTGGGGCATGATCGAATTATCAGACCCTTTATAGCTTCCAAGAAACTAGGCCTTCCCAAAGTAAATCTTTATGTCCCGAAAAGAGCCCAAGAGGCCTTGTTAGCCGATGTCCCCACGTCGACAAAATATTGGCAAAAGGGGTTTCTCCTATATCCGGACGGTAAACTACGAAAGGTCAAAGTAAGGCATCGGGGTGACAACGCCTTTAACTGGTTTTTCGAAAAAAAATCTTGGCGGGTGAAAACCAGAAAAAATAATCTTTTCCGGAACACGCGGGTTATCAATTTCAATAGCCCGCAATCGCCAGATTTTTTGAGCGAATACCTAGGCTACTGGTTGGGGAGGAATGCAGGGGTTCTTGCACCACGCGCTCAAATGGTTGAACTTTACTTAAACGATGTGTCCAACGGAGTCCTGCTAGAAGTAGATCATTTGGATGAGGGCTATCTGAGAAATTCGAATTTGATGCCTATCAATTTGTACAAGGGAGAGCAGTATAACACCGAACGAGCATTTCAACGGGACAATAATCTGTTCAATAATCCAGCTCTTTGGAGCAAGTTATCCCTGGACAACGCGAACGAAGAAATAAATTTCGGCGATCTAGAAAGATTTTTGGAACTGGTTCGTTCTGCCTCGACCTCCGAGATTGCGTTCGACAAACTAGTAAAAGTTGCACCAATTTTGGAATGGGCACGGTTTTCCGCTTTTCAAATTTTGGCGCAATCCTGGGGCAACAATTACCAACACAATATGCGGTTGGTTTCGGACCGTTGGCGCGGATCAGTGTTGCCAGTCGTTCACGACACCGTGGTCAATTTTCGTAATGATCAGGTAAAAACTCTCGATGCTAGCACTCAGCCCCTACTGTCACTCTATGGTCAACATAGTGGATTTCTCCTGGCAAAGTATCAGCAGCTCCACCGGATGCTACGGAAGGAGCTACTGCTGGAAAAATTGATGTCCCATGTGAATACCCTAAAGGAACCTTTGAAAATTAGCCTGTCCAGGGATGGTAACCGTGTCCAGCTCGTACATTCGCTAGCCTATATAGATTCTAAAATGTTGACCCACGATGGCCTGGAGCGTCAATGGAACGAGCTTTTGAACAATGTCGGCCAGCTGCAGTCTTGGCTGCTGGAACAACTGGAAAAAAAACCGGATCTGACTTGGTCTAACGTGCCGAGCGGATTTGAGTTAACAATAGATGGTACGTCACCAGCGGCTAATCTATCGTTAATCCTAGATTCTCCCAACAAGGCAAATGACCTAAAATTTTACTGGGATGCGGACTATAGCAACAGTTTATCAGCGGACGATATTCCTTTACCTACCAAAACTGCCGGCAACCACTTAACTATCAATGCAGCCTTTTTGGCCAACCGCATTCTTTTTGCCACCAATGACAACCGCCCATCGAATTTTTCGATGGGCCGGACTGCGATCATTCCTACCAAATTCAAAATATTTGCCAACTCGAATATGGCGATCAGGTCGATCAGGGGTAAA
>CAZSYW010000228.1:0-3894 GCA_964611315.1 uncultured Rhodospirillaceae bacterium | reverse complement strand
CCGACTCTCCAGGGAGATCGTAGTACGACGTGGCGACACCCTGATTGGCCTGTTGCGTGCTGCCGGTGCCGACCACCACAGCGCATCTCTGGCGAGCAGAGAGATGGGGAAGCAGTTGAATTTACGGAAACTTCAGGCAGGTCAGTCCATTAAGCTTGTCTTTGAACTTTCGGATCAACACAAAACAAACACGCAACTGATTTCCGTAAGCATGGAGATGAAAGGCAACAAGGTGGTCACCGTCAGTCGCCGCGGGGACAACAGGTTTATTAACCCTGCGCTGTCACATAGCACACCGAGCCAGGTAGCCACCGAACGAACCGACGACATTAAAAGCGCCCCGGATCTAGAAGCGTTTGCAACACCCACATCCATCGCAACACCTGACAACAAGGGCGCCCACGACAACAATCCGGAACGTCAAACAAAAGGAACTTTCCTTAGACAAACCATCCAGTTAAACAAGGGCGATATTTTGTTCGAACGGATCCTCTCACTTGGCGCCAATCGCTCCGATACCCACGATGCAATTTCCGTCCTCAGAAAACACATCGATTTGCGACGCCTGCACGTCGGACAAAAAATTACTGTTTTGTTTTATGCCCGGACTGAGGGCACGCGCGATTTAGCTGGGCTAAACATCCCCCGCAAAGGCCGGAAAACGATAGAAGTCGGTTTTGCTATCGGTAAAGGCTTTTCATATGGACCACCTGAACCGGAGCTGTTTACTGCGAATGTTTCGGAAAGTATTCCAACGCCCGAGCCAAGTTCCGTACCACTCAGTAGCCCAGACTCACAAAATACTTCGTCAACAAAGAAAACCGCCTCACTTCAACAGACACCCCTGAAGATACCTGCAAACCGACGAATGGAGTTGATACGCATAAACCGTGGAGACACATTATCGGGTTTATTAAAACGGTCGGGGAGTACAGCATTAAACGCAAAACACGCGATCCAAAGCATACGCAAGGTTTATGACCCGGACCTAATCCGGATTGGCCAAAGGGCGGTTGCAGAATTTGATGTTGAAGGACACGAACGCCAACTGGCCAGGTTAGTTCTTGGAATCAATAAAAATCGCGCCATTGTCGTTGAGTTGAACGGTAAAGAATTTGAGGCACGGAAAACGTCTGGCAAAGCCTTAGCCGACGCAATTAGCCTGACAAAAAAAATAAACTCAGCGCGCACCGCACTAGCGTCCGGGACTTACACGACCCAGACCAGAGAAATATACGGGTTTGATGCCGCAGAAACCGACTTGATCGATCTACAACACGCAAAGCGGGTTAAGGTAGCTTTAGAGCCCGGGGATACTTTGTTCGAAGCAATACTAGATGCCGGCGCACCTCGACTAGATGCAAACGCGGCAATCGCCGCCGCAAAAAAAATACTTGATCCCCGTAAGTTAAAGGCGGGACAACATCTTGCTCTTGCCTTTGTCAGTGACCCCACTGCCAAAGCCGATCCCAACAAAAACCGGAACACTTTTAAACTCGCGGAATTGGCAATCGATTTAAGTGTGGATCAGCGTTTGCGAGTGGCACGACTCCAGGACGGTGCATTTATCTCGGGTCTCGTTGAGCGTCCACTAAATCGGGAACTTAGACGGGCTTCAGGTACCATCCAAAATAGTCTTTACAAAACCGCCGACGCCATGGGCTTGCCCGCTGAGGTCTTAGTCAAACTTATTCGAATTTTTAGTTACGATGTGGACTTCCAAAGAGACATCCGAAAGGGTGATCAGTTTGAAGCCTTGTTTGAAAGTTACACGGATGAGGATGGAGAGATGGTTAGGGGTAGTACACTCCTCTATGCTTCTATGACTCTCAGCGGAACCAAACTACCACTTTTCCAATACACTATGGACGATGGCCTTACGGATTACTTCGACGAAGATGGCCAGAGCGTGCGGAAAGCTTTGATGCGCACTCCAATCGACGGAGCTCGACTCACTTCGAGCTATGGAAAACGCAAACATCCAACGTTAGGTTACTCAAAAATGCATCGTGGGGTCGATTTCGGGGCTCCCAAGGGAACCCCGATTTTTGCAGCGGGTGACGGAATAGTGCAAGAGGCGACGCGAAACGGAGCTTACGGTAAATACATCCGGCTTCGCCACGGCACCAAATACCAAACCGCCTACGCGCATCTCAGCAGGTATGCGAAGGGTATCCAGCGTGGAAAAAGAGTGAAACAGGGGCAAATCATTGGTTACGTTGGATCAACGGGGCGATCGACAGGACCTCACCTGCATTACGAAGTACTCGTCAACCAAAAACAGGTTAATCCCTTGGGGGTTAAACTGCCAACAGGCCTATTTCTCAAGGGAGAAGAGCTTGCTAAATTCAGGATTCGACGAGACCAATTAAGTGCGGCTTACGCGAGCGTACCAATGCGACAGACCCTAGCCGGTAAAGACGGCCCCAATTAACTGCTGCATCCGTAAACCCAACTGCGACCCAACCGAGGAGGCTGAGCTCTTTAAACAAGCAAACAACGCCCAAAAAATGTCCGACCTGGGCGTCTTTAACTATCGGATCAAAATCCGAACATATGGTCTAGCGAAAATGCGCCTGTCCCATCTGTCAGGCCCTGGTACCCAAACAGACGACAACCCAAATCTCGCACTTGAACATAGGCACCAACTCCGGCACGCGCTCGCAAATCCACATCAAACAGTTGGTTCATGAAAATGAAATGTGAACCGCCACACGGTATTTGGATATTTTGTGCGGCAATCTCAGCGCCTGTCGAATCTATCAAAGTCAATGTCGTATCAGAGTGTGCTCGCCACGCTTTCGAGGCCGGGTAAATTAGATAGCACATCGTGTCAATTGGCATTGTTCCAAGCCGTAAGTAGAGCCTCGTACTTAGGCCGGGCGCCGGACCTCCGTACGACTGAGGTTCATTCCTGTAGGTTACCGCCAAATTAAACATGTGAGACCCAAAACTGGTCTCAGCCGTGTGGCCAGATGCCAAATCTGTATAACGAAACAATGCATGTAGCCATCCGTCAGCTTCAACCCCGTCGCTAAAATCGTACGTTAGTTCAATATGACCAAGGACACCCGCGGAACCGACGTCACAATCTTGCAACAGCTCATTCATAGACAAGGCAACCGAGTGGTCCCTGGCGAGCCGTCCCAACCGTCGGGCACAGATCTCCCGCCCCTTTGCATCAAAAACTGACAACGTGATCGCCAACTCAAGTTGTCCTGTGGACATAGGGGTCGGCAAGAGAATTGTCTCGTACCGACTCGTGGGCAAAAGTGGCGCCGGCAAAATATGCCCCTTGCCAACCAAGTTTCCGAGCTCAGTAAGGCCCTTGTCTGGCACAAGGTCTGTCCGCTCCACATTTACATGTGCAATCCGCCGGTTCACGAGTGTTTCTATTTCATACCGAGGCCGCACCATATGTTTGCCGGCCCTAATCTCGATCTGGTCCGGCCAAGCCAACTCCGGCAGCAAAGTATTGACGTCCAGGGGGAAGCTGGCAAAAGGCCCGATTGCCTTTTTAAGCCAACCAACCTCGTTACTGCCCATGCGGTTCAGACCGATGGAGTCAGCGGGGATCTCCGTCGGATGGCTGTTTTGGATCCACAAAGTGACACGCTCTCCCTCGGCCGGAGCGGGAAGACCCGCATATAAATCTGACGGCCATGCATTTGCATCATGAGTACAGGACAAGACCCCAACTTCATCACCATAAATGTCTAGTGCGTATTTAACGACATCGTGCCCTGTCACGTTGACAGCATGGATAAATAACTGCCCCACGAATGGGCCTGTATTGTGTCGAGCACGCACCTCTTGGCTATCAATTGTAAACCCTGTATTTCCGTCAGGTAACAACTCTTCCCAGGAAGCTAATTCATGCCCGCCCTCATCAAA
>CAZSYW010000227.1:0-3917 GCA_964611315.1 uncultured Rhodospirillaceae bacterium | reverse complement strand
GACTGGTTGGGCCCAGACGATCTCGCATTAAAGATTGAAGAAATAAGGGAAGCGACTGATGGGCAGATCCCAATCCAATTAAAGCTTGGCGCGGCTCGAGTTTACGACGACGTACGAATGGCGGTGAAGTGTGATCCAGATGCGATCTATATGGACGGGATGGAAGGGGGTACAGGTGCCGGTCCACATCTTGCTACAGAAGACACAGGAGTCCCTGGAATTGCTGCTATTCGTCAGGCGCGTAGAGCAATTGACGACCTTGGCAAGACTGGAGATATCAGCCTTATTTATGCTGGTGGAATTCGAAACGGAGCCGATGTGGCAAAGGCTCTAGCACTTGGGGCCGATGCCATCGCGTTGGGACATTCTGTTCTAATGGCTTTAAATTGTAACAAAGATATTCCGGAAGCCAATTACCAAGACGAAATGGGGGTTGAGCCCGGCTATTGCTATCATTGCGATACGGGTCGCTGTCCAGTGGGCGTAGCGACCCAGGATCCAGTCTTGCGTGCACGACTAAATCCTGATGAAGCTGCTGAACGGGTTTATAATTTTTTGCACACGCTCACCATTGAGGCACAACTTTTTGCTCGTGCCTGTGGCAAAACTAATGTGCATAGTTTGGAGCCTGAGGATCTGGCTGCACTCACGATGGAGGCATCGGCAATGGCGGGTGTGCCCCTGGCGGGTACGGATTATACGGTTGGTATAGAAGACTACCATCATCTCTAAAGGAGGGATTTATGGCAGGAGATAAGCAGAAAGTTACTGGGAGTAAGGATGTCAGTCAGGCCTTGGAAAATTCCAAGAATTTTGATGCTGATCGAGAGCAGGAAATTGGGCAACATATTGGCTATCGATACGATGTTAACCTACTTCCAGACTATGATCTTCTTACACCATTCTTGAAAGACTATATGGAAATTATGGGTTGGGAGGACCTTAATTGGCTGGAGGATGTCCATATGGGGTTTGAGGATGGTCACGCCGCTGTATTCGACCGAAATATCAATGGATGGGTAAGAGTTCCCGATACCATCGAGGTCCCAGAGAGTGAACAAGAGAAACACATGCTTGCTAGGGAGATGTTAGTTAAGTTTCAGATGTCGGATCGGAATCCCCTGATAGCTCTTAACAAAGTATACCGAAAGTTTTGAGGTATGACGCCCTTGTTGAACGTTGCCTCCGTACAAAGAAAGCCAAGGGCTGTTGAAAATGCGATCTTTGTAATTGCTGCATGCGCTGTCGGTCTAGTAGATGGCAACGGAGAATGTTACGGACATTCTCTTACGGTAAATCCTTGGGGCGAGGTTTGGTGGGTTGTGGAGTTTTGGCAAGAGTTGTTCATATGACATTTGATCTTGATCAGGTTACTTCGGGTCGGGAAAAAATCCCAAGCTTATCTCACGATCGACCTGATGATTTACTTCAAGAAACATGACCCACTTGATATGATCCAGGTGCACCAAAGTCTCGACGGCGAGGGACGCGGCCTGGCGTTTAGGCATTCCTTCTTATACTGGCAGTGTCGTGTCCGACAGATGTCAATGCGAGACAGTATGGGGCGACCTGATGACGCCATCATTCCTGCCTTGACCCTCGCAGGCCAGGAGAAACCGATGTGTAGGGTGATAACTCTGATAACAAAAGCATCTGCGTATTCTCGGGTACCAGAGATGCAACATATTATGAAGAGTACAAATGACCCGGCTATATGGCGAGAAAAGGCAGTTGAGTTATTTTCTGAAGGCTATTTTCAAAATGTTGGGGAATTTTTGGATATACTGTCTGCTGTTTTCCCGCCAGGTTCCCCTGGAAGTGCTGCTATAAACACTGCTGGAATCTGCACCTTAGCTTTCGAAGGGTACGGGCAAAGGTTTGATCTCTACTGCAGGGTTTCGGTGTTATCGGAGAAAGATTCCCTATTTCAGGCTAGCTGGTGCCACAATCGCCTCTTTAATCCAAAGCTGAATCCCAAAGCAATAGTTCTTTGTTTTAGGCCTGACTGGTCCAGGAGTGGTGCGACCCCTGCCGTACAAGACAAGTTTAACGAATAGAGTTCTGACCGGGGATGTTTCACCCCAACTAACTCACAAGCAGCGCATTGCACTGATGAGTGTGCAATACGAACAGGTGAGTGACTGGTTTGGGGCTTCTTGATCGATAACATGGACGTTGGCCCGTTTCAGGCCTGCTCTTTGTGTCAGGAATAAAATCGTTATTGTTTCGGAGGCTGTCCCGTAAGATAAAGATTTTAAGAACGCACCCGTTTTTTTTCGGGGTCGTAGAATGGAAACGGGACAATCGTAGCTGGAATTCGTTTTTGGTGCCCATCCATTTTGCCAACTTCTACCTCGTTACCTACACTAGAATGTTCTATTGCTATACGGCAAAGAGCTATGTTTTTCCTTAGAATGGGGGAACGGGCACCACTGGTTATGACGCCGACCTGGCTTCGGCCTATGTGCACGCAATCCCCGTGGATTGCAATCTCATTGCCTTCTAGCTCCAGTCCGACAAGAGTCCGATTCGGATGATTTTTTCGCCGAATAAGGGCTTCTTTGCCGATGAAGTCCTCAGCCTCCTTTGACTTTAATGCAACAGTGAATCCGATGCCTGCTTCAAACGGATCAATTTGGTCATCAAACTCATAACCAGCAAAAACAAGTCCCGCTTCAATGCGAAGAACGTCAAGCGCTTCTAATCCAATTGGGGTTAGTCCCAGGGGTTTACCCACCTCCCAAATTGAATCCCATACGGCGATTGCATCTTTGGGGTGGCACCATAGTTCATAACCCAGCTCTCCGGTGTATCCGGTGCGAGATAACAGAATTGGAATTCCGTTATAGTCGCCGATACGGCCGATCAAAAAACGGAACCAAGCGAGCTCATCCAAGGAAGGTTGAGTTGGTGCGCTCCAGATTACTTGACGCAAAATGTCGCGGCTTTTGGGTCCTTGTATTGCGATATTATGAAGCTGGTCGGTGGAGCTCTTCACCCATGCCCGCAGTCCCATTTCAGCTGCTTTTTCTCGGAGCCAGATGCCGCTGTAGTCATCTCCGCAAATCCATCGAAAGTTATCTGCACCGAGGCGAAAAATAGTGCCATCATCCAGCATACCGCCAGTCTCGTTACACATTGCGGTATATGAAACCTGTCCTACGGCCACCTTTCGTACATTGCGAGTTAGGGTGTGTTGCAATAGTTCTTCTGCATCGGGACCCAGCACTTCAAACTTGCGCAATGGCGATAAGTCCATAACGACAGCGTGTTCTCGGCATGCGTAGTATTCTTCGATCACACCATGGTTCTTAAAACTTGTGGGCAACCAAAACCCACGGTATTCCGTGAAGTTACGGGTTAGTAACGATATTCGCGGATGGAAGGCGGTCTCACGTGTGAGTTGTGGCTGAGAACCGGGGGTCATTCTATAGGCAATCGCTTTCGAGAATATATTTGTCTTGGGATAGACGCGCACGTGTACATCGGAAGGGTTCCATGCATTTGCCCCGTCAATGTCGTCAGGACACGCAGACGACGCGCAAACCAAATCAGTGACTGCCCGCAGTAGGACGTAGTCTCCTGGGCGGGACCATGATTCGTCAAAGACGAGGGTGTCATTTTGATCTACTGCCGTATTATAGAAAAAATTGATTGCCGGCCAACCCTTTCGTGGGACAATGTCATAATCTGCCAGAACGCCGTTAAAATTATCCGAGCAGTTAGCGTGACCCGGGTAACCCATTTCCTCATAGTATTTGGCAGTACAGGCAAGAGAAAAAGTATCATGACGACCCACCGTATCGCGGACTATCTCAACGAGTGGCTGCATTTTTTGGTCAAAAAACTTTGAGAATAAGCCTGGGCCAGGGTAGGCATTTCCCATTAGAGTTCGGGTTGTCACAGCATCCAAACCG
>CAZSYW010000226.1:0-3923 GCA_964611315.1 uncultured Rhodospirillaceae bacterium | reverse complement strand
GCATATCCACGTAATCTAACACTTTTAACTATTTCTCAATTTGTGCATAAGTCATCAGGAAAGACAGGAACAGTGTTCCGTCGGTTGGTTTAATATCTTGTCAGAAAATGTGCCAGACTATCATTTTTCAATCCAATATTCGTAAACATTCTCGGTCTCGAGATACCCCGTCTCTGGATCGAACCGTGCCCGCTCCACCCCTGTTCCTCTTACTCCGCTGTAAATTCCTGTCCCACCTGTAAAAGTGTATGTGCCATTAAAAATTCCGGTTGCCTGTCCTTCAGGTATAGATAGTCTAAGGCTGATACCGTTGTATCTGGCATCCATCTTATCTCCATTATCAAAAATCCGTGTTTGGTAACCCCAACTGTGTCCTTTACCATTCGTATAATCGGAAATGCCCCATATAATTCGTTCAACTTCCTTAAGCCCTTCGCAATTCTCGACGGCATCTTCGTAATAATTGTGCACTTCTAATATTCGAATTTGGTGGCCTTTTATGTCACCGACGTCAATCGCGTATTGTTGCGTGTACTCAGAATGAGATGCAGGAACGTAACTCGCCATCTTGCATGTTTCTTCTGCAATCGCCACCTTTGTCAGCAGCGAAACTAACAACGTAACTACCAGACAAATATGGTGTTTTTTACACAACATTTTTTCTCCCCTGTATGTAAATTACATTTGTGAAAATTAGGATTTCTGATCTAAGACAATAATAAGTTTGCGGATTTTCCCACCCAGCTCCAACTGCACCATTCATTGTGGCTTGAATATTGTTTGAAATGTTGAGTTGGGTTTCTCCCCCGGTCGTTTTCCACGAATAATGGTTGTCATCCCGCCCAGTTGGACATCGATCTGTGGCGCACGGCGCAGGTCATACTCACGCACAATATTGGCACCAAAACTTTCTTCATACCATTTAGCTGATATTTTTGGCTCTTGGCTGATTATGTGAATGTGATCAAAATTGAATATAGCGTCATTCATTATGGTAAACCGTTTTGATAACAAAAATTGTTAGGCACTATCACCGCTCATCCGTTTGCCGGGATCATTACCTCCCGACCCGCGGCAAATCCGCAAAACTGTCCACACGGAACAACAACGCGGACAGGAATAGGTTACGGAAGATTCTGTCTCAGCCCCTCATTTGGTCTTTTTATTTAGCAGAAGTATGACCAAATGCTGAAGCTCAGGAAATGGCATACGAACACACACCGGCTACTTAGGCCATAAAAGCCAAATCGGAACTATGTAGAATGTCTGCGGTCATCAATAGTTAGGCCCCATGTTGGGTGATCGGGAGCCACACCTCGTCTGGCTTCAAACCATTATTTTGGGAAAGGAAAACAGTTGGTAATTATTTCTTGTGATAGCTTTTTCGACTATGTGTGCGATACTGAGGCGATACATTTCGGGAGAGGTCACATGAAAACGTGTATGTTTTTTGCGATTTTTGTATTCATGGCACTGACTGTTGGTTGCCAGACCACGGGGACTGACGGCGGCGCCAGCCAAACGGATGAAAAAACCAGTGCTTACTAGGCATAAACTCGGAGCGATAGGTTGGCGTGCTTCAAGACGCTCCACGGCAGAGGCTAGCTCCCCGTCGCTAGCGCGAAAATACTGTGGTCGGGATTGAATAGTTTAAAATTGCAAACTCCGTCCCCGGATTTTCTTCGTAAATACCGGCGTTGGACAAATGCCCGACTTGGATACCGAACCGAGAGCGGTCATCCAATCGGTATGCGAATTCTATTGCCGAGCGGAACTCGATGGCCCCTCCAAGTTGCTTTCCTTCCCCCTCGTGGTTTGCCCCAATACCAAAACTCGGAGACATGACGAAGCGGCCGCCGAAAAAAAGGTCCGTCATAATCCCAAAATATGCATAACCCCCTTCTTCTGCCGTCACGAAGATGCCTGCTTGAGGCTTAAAAATCCAAAACCTAGTATTAAGGCGCACTTGAATTTCAACTTGCCCGGACGTTTGATCATCGTTCACATCGAATCCACCTACACCCAACGTAATAAAGTCTGGGTCAATATTTTTTCGTATTTCTTTCGGAGCCCCGCTTGCCAGGCTGACCTCCCAACAAATCGCAAGAAAAACAAAGGTGAGCGTACATACGATATTTCTAAATAAACCTCTTTCACACATGCTAATCACGCATTTGGTTCGTTGCGCGGACAAGGGCTGAGCGAATTCCAGGCTCCAACGACGAGTGACCGGCGTCAGGAACCACCATAAATTGGGCCTCCGGCCATGCAGCATGAAGGTCTGCCGCAGTTACAAATGGACATATCATGTCGTAGCGCCCTTGAACTATAATGGCAGGAATTGATCGCACTTGATCCACATTTTTTAGCAAAGAATCCTCAGACAGAAACATTTGATTGATAAAGTAATGGGCTTCGATGCGCGCTAAACCTAAGGCAAGTTCCTTTCGCTGAAACTCTTCAGCAGGCTTTGTATCGGATAACAGCGTTGAACAGGCACCCTCATAATGGCTCCAGGCTAACGCAGCCGGCATATGTACATTTGGATCGGGATCGATCAGTCTTCGATAATAATTACTCAGTAAATCACAACGTTCCTGGGGGGGCAAATAACCCGAGAAAAGCTCCCAGTGCTCAGGAAACACTGTCCGTATACCGTACAAGAACCACTCAATCTCCTGAGGTCTACAGAGAAATATCCCTCTCAAAATCAGTGCGTTACAGTGCTGCGGATATTTTTCCGCATAAGCCAGCGCCAACGTGGAACCCCACGAACCACCAAACATTACCCAACGGTCTACGCCCAATAATTTTCGAAGCACTTCAATATCCTCCACTAAGTGCGTGGTCGTATTATTGAATAATTCACCAAGTGGCGTAGATCTCCCAGCACCCCTCTGGTCGTATAAAATAATTCGATAATAGGCAGGATCAAAAAATCTCCGATTAGTTGTAGTCACACCCGCCCCTGGTCCGCCGTGAAGAAATAAAATCGGCGCTCCGTTTGAGTTGCCACTTTCCTCCCAATAGAGCTCATGCGGTCTGCCCACCGAAATCTTTCCAGACTTGTGGGGTTCGATTTTGGGATAAAGCCCATAACGAGTTTTGAGATTAGAGATTTTCTATTTCCGAATATTATTGTGCTGCTAAGTAAACGCAAAAAATGCCTATGCTACACGAGCGCCCGGGAGGTCGGAAATTACTTTTTGCCACTCCTTGAACTGCAACGTTCTCGACGACACTTTGCTACCCCAAGCGTGCACGCCGACCCACAATACACACATAAAAACTCCCTCGCCGTCTCGGCTCATCCATTAATTTCGCAAACAACGTCTCCGCCAGGACCAAAACACGCTGCGTGCAAAGGACCTCCGGCACCACACCCTTTGTCAAGTGTGACTGCGTATTCCTCTAACGAGGAACCGGAACGGTCCGGATCGAAACCCCTAATAACCCGATGAAAACCCTCGTAGGTTGGCTTCAGCGAAGGGAAATCGGTCGATCCCCACCAAAAACTATCCGTTTGAGCCCAAAGAGGGCGGGCCGCATCGATGCCGGCATGAACCAATAATAACCCGCCGTCATCGGTTACCGCTGCCCGTCGAAGCGAGGCAAACAACTCGGTATGACCTGCCTGCCGTCGAACAGCTTCACGTAATTCACTGGTCCAACGAGCCATGGAACGAGCTCCGTCACGACACCACATCCGGCCTTTTTCCTCGTCCCCTCCATAGGCAGCTAAAGTAGCGTCGGCGCCTTGAGCCAACATCCATTCCAAAACCTGAGATGGGTCCTGCGCAAGATGCAACTGCAAAAGTTTCTGCCATATCTCTTCTTGGCGTCCACGCAAATACACTATATCCCCATCAAAAAGGTTGAACCGGGCGAGCATTGCACGCCGAATTAGCAACAGTTCATCGATT
>CAZSYW010000225.1:0-3924 GCA_964611315.1 uncultured Rhodospirillaceae bacterium | reverse complement strand
GTAGCCAGAATACCCCTGAACAACCCAGGATAATAACTTCAGCACCATCCTGTTGAATTGCAAGTTCCGCCTGAGCAACCGCATTTTCGACAGCAATTGACGTTTGACCTGATAAAGCCTTCCGTCTCTCCTCGCGGAGTTGCGGCCCGTCATCGGCGCCAGGACGCGGAAGACGCATTCCAATATTCCTAATTGATACGCAACGATGTTGAAGCTGATGCTGATAGACCAGGTCACGATAATAGACATTATGAACCCCGGAAATATCGATGACAGCAAATTTATTGCCAAGCATGGTTGCCAAATACATTTGAGAATGAGCATTTGCCGTACATACAACGCCAGCCTTGCGGCATATTTCTCGTGCCTCGAGAAAACCTGGCTCGCCGCCACCGAGTAAGACAATTGCATTGTACGCCCCGCTTTCGCAGGCCTTACGTATGTTTGGAAGGCGGGCGTTGGCGGCATAGGCGAATTCTTCTCGGGTCTCTACCGGCCAATCCCCATAGCTAGCAAGTTCACCAGGGTGCAATTCCCATTCGACATCTTCCAAATATGGCAAAACCATATCAGCATTCATGAGCCTCTCATATTTGGTTTTGTCTTCCTCAAGGTGCAGAGTTTGGTAGCCCCACTTTGTGGTTGATGGCAGACGAAATGGAGGAATAAGCAAAAAACGGTAACGAAGTTGAGAGTATGTCTCATTCATAACGGGGCAACTTCCGGGGTATTCGCCACAATCTGTGAAACCGAAAGGGTTCGGCAACTCGCAATATAGTATTAAAAACTTACCTTAAGATTCAAACATTAGATCAACGAGCATCTGAATACATACCATCTGCCATGTTTTCTCCATCACATAATTTGGACTATTTAGGCTTATTTATCTCATTCAGGGCCAACAAACAGAATTCGTCGAATTTGCACCGATTCGTTGAAGCGGATCGACAAATTGCACAATATTGGTTGATTTAGAATATGCCTCGATTGCAAGTTTTGTCTGTTTGAAAAAGTAATTGAGTAAATCTTTATCGACATCCCGATAAATTTCTGAGCTCGCAGGGATCCAATCTCAAAGGAATCCAGGTAGCGTTTTCTTGGAGAGGTCTGTGGGATCAATCGTGATTACAGGGAATGCTCGGAATTACTCGAATCTACCTTAGCTCCCTTATGTTGGACCAGCTTCCAGCCACTTAACATAGGCAAAATAAGGTTTTCGCGCTTCCAGACCAGATAATACAGGATAGCCAATAGGTGGAGGCCAACGAGGCTGAGTAGGATACTCGCGAAGGTCCCATGAATAGTATTTGCCGCCTGAACAGTCTGTTTACTGACAAATGTAGAGAGCGGCCCGGCCGAGAATAAATCGTCAGCCTCTGAAAATAGTCCGGTAACGACCTGCACCCCCAAAGCTACTAGCAACACAAGTATGAAAAACGCGCCGATGGGGTTGTGCCCCGCGAAGCCACAAGGTTGGCGTTTGTGGGCAACAGAAAGGTACAAAACGGTTGCAGTCGGTGAAGGAAATAATGCCCTCAAACGCGCTGGCCGGTTACCAAAAAAACACCAAAAAATTCGGAACGCGATTAATACTCCCGTTGCATAGCCTGCATAAAAATGCCATTGGATATTGGTGAAGCTGAGGTTATCACCCAAGATCCATCCACTAGATACAGTCAGCACTAACAGCCAATGAAATACACGAGTAGGAAGGTCCCAAACTCTTGCTTTAACAAATGCACTCTGGCGGGAGGTGGCCTCAGAATTTCTTGGCACGGAAATCATTATGACACGCCTTGCAGGCGCCACTTAGGGTTCCGACTTTCGAACGCAAGGCGTCTAAACCGTTTCCCGCGACAGCTGAAACTTGGGTGACAGCCATAGAAAATGTCACACCCTTTTCAACGAAAGCCGAATAGTTTTCCCAAATTGTAGATTTAGCTCTAGTTTGTCCAGGGACATCCATTTTTGAACTGCCTGACAACCAGAGTGAGCCGTTATCCAATGTGGCTAATATTTTCAGGTTGTTAGCTGCCCTGGTTGCCTTGGTTGATTCATAGGCCACCTTACCGTTAGCCATGGCAAACAAAGGACGAGCGTTGTGTAATACCATCTGATAGTAACCTTGTCGCGCTTTGATAATATTTTTTAAAATATTATTCGGTTGAGCCAATGGGGCTGTCGAAAACAAAACTATGACACCTGCAACCGTATAAAGTCGAAAATTCATTGGGTGTTCTCCTTTTTAAACCGCTTCAACCATGAGCGCCATCTAAATAATTGAGGGACTTTCATGGCTCAACACAATGTTATTCTTTCCGAATTATTGCATCTTTTGTATAAAACTTGTTGATCTAGCCATAATGAGTCGAAATTCTATTCGTTTGACAGCGCCCGATGATTTGCAAAGAAGTAAAAAGGATAGAGCTAATTAATTCCTCCTTTCAAGAGGCCAAGACTGTACCAGATCTCTTAATAATGCCGAACCAGATTTAAGGAACCCCCAGCTTCACATCAGCGGTAATCTTCACTATAGTCTGGTCGCTGGCAAAACAGTTTTTTAGGCGCTACCACTTAGCGTAGCATCCAGAGGGGATGGAGATCCACCTAACGGGGAATGTAATGAAAACACCATCGTCATTGATCATCCTCGGTACTGCGGCCGGCCCGACGTCGATGCCTGGCCGAGCGCAGACGTCACATTTACTTACCGCAAACGGCACCTATTACGTTGTCGACGCCGGCGACGGTGTAGCACGGCGCATGGCCAGAGCCGGTGCAGACGTGCGTAAGGTGGGAATAATTTTTCTCACCCACCACCACGACGATCATACCGCAGGTCTCGGGACTCTGATGTCGTTGGCATGGGATGCGCAGCGCACTGAGCCCATCAACGTCTATGGCCCACCCCGAACCAAAGAGCTTGTTGATGCCACGGTTCGGTATTGCAGCATCAGTGCTGATATCCGCATCGCCGATGGTGGCCGCACTGTCCCGTTGGATAAGGTGTTCTTCGGCCATGATGTGGGCACCGGCGAGGTTTATAAGGATGACAACATCCGCGTCACCGCGACGGAGAACACTCACTTCAGCTTCCATCAGGGAGATGCCGCCGGACGCTATAAATCGTACTCCTATCGCTTTGAAACCCCGGACCGCGTGATTACGTTCACCGGCGATACAGGTTTCAGCGATGCTGTCACAACGCTGGCCCAGGACGCCGACATATTAGTGACAGAGACTTCCTCCTGCGATGAGCGCAAGAATATGATGATCAGGGATGGCCGTTGGGAGGCGATGAGCACCGCCGAGCAGGAAGGCATCATGCGTCAGGCCACCATGGGGCACATGGATCTCAAGAACATCGGCGATTTGGCGACCCAGGCCGGTGTCAAAAAGGTGGTATTGTCCCATCTTACGCAGCGCGTCGATTCTACAGACTACGAGTCGTGGGCCGAGGAGGTTAGGAAACACTATTTGGGTGAGGTTGTCGTTGCTGAGGACCTGATGGAATTTTAAAGGACGGATTTTAGATATACGCACATCTACCAGAAAATAATTAAAAATTTTATCACAAGTTAGCCTTAAAACCGAAACAGACATATTTTACGATTTAGTACTGTTAATTTTATTCCAAATCGATTCCGCTGTTAGCGGCATTTGTATATCTTGGAAATTGAGTGGAGTTAGAGCATCTAGCACGGCGCTAGCAATTGCAGCAGGAGCCCCAATAGCTCCGGATTCCCCACAACCTTTTGCCCCGAGTGGGTTGTGTGTGCATGGTTGCGTTTGGTCGAGCTCTGAATTGAAATAAGGAAGATCATCAGCACGTGGCATCGCGTAGTCCATGAATGACCCGGATAATAGCTGGCCGGAATCCGGATCATAAGCCCCAGAGGCGATCGCTTTCTTTTTGCGACGAAT
>CAZSYW010000224.1:0-3925 GCA_964611315.1 uncultured Rhodospirillaceae bacterium | reverse complement strand
GAGGCGGATCAGGCGGGGGTGCGTTATCTGTCGCGTGCCGGTTTCACAACGGATGCGATGTCGAGTTTTCTAAGCAAACTGGAGGCACATTCTCGCTTAGAAGCGCAAATAAAGGGCGTTCCTAGCGATCAAGGGTTTGATTTTCTGGCTACACATCCGCGCACGGCTGATCGCGTTACAAGAGCTATACAATTGGCTAAGAACCAGTCCGCCAAAAACCCGATTGTTGGTGAGGATTTATACCTTCGAAAAATTGATGGAATGGTATTTGGAGATGATCCCGGCCAAGGGATTGTAAGGGGTGGTCATTTCATTCATCCTTTACTACGTTTTGAGTTTATGGTTCCCGATGGTTTCTCAATTTTGAATGGTAAAAGTAGCGTTATTGCGCAGGGACTCGATGATGCGGCAATTCAATTCGATTTTGCGAATCGAACTTATCAATCCTTAGAAAAATATATTAGGAGGGACTGGGCCCAAGGAGGAGTATTAAGCCGGGTGGAGGTCCTTGATATAAATAATATGCCTGCCGCAACAGCAGTGATTCATCCACGTAACGGTCCGCCAGACCGTATAGTGCGTTTGGTTGCGATTGGGTTTGATGCGCGGACCGTATACAGATTTCTTTTCTCAACACCGTCCGGGATGTCGAGACAGACCCGCCAAAAGGTAGAACACACTGCACTGACCTTTCGGCGTCTGAACGAAACTGAAGCAAGGGATGCTAAACCTGTCCGAATTGTTTTACATCGAGTCGTAGCCGGTGACACACCAGAAAATCTTGCCAAAAGAATGGCAGTGGGCGAGTTTAAAATAGAGCGATTTCGTGTTTTAAATGGCCTTAGGCCAAACGAGGATTTGAAAATTGGTGCACTCGTGAAATTGGTGCGCTAATAAATAATCGATTGTTTTACGTTGGATATTGTCTGGGCATGACATGAAATTTGCGATTGCTGGATTTCATCATGAGACAAACACATTTGCTTCTGAGAAGGCTGGGTACCAGGATTTTTTTGAGGCTGATGGTTGGCCGGCTCTGACCGAGGGTAACAACTTATTTGACGCAGTTGAGGGTATTAACATACCCATATCCGGCTTTATAGATGCCAGCATGGCACAGGGACATTCACTTGCTCCATTATTGTGGTGTTCAGCAACGCCGTCGGCTCATGTCACCGTCGATGCTTATGAAAGGGTAACCGGTTCCATATTAAATGGCCTGGCAAATGTATTGCCAGTGGATGGAGTTTACTTGGATCTTCATGGGGCAATGGTGGCCGAACATGTTCAGGATGGTGAGGGGGAACTGTTAGCCCGGGTGCGGCACCTCATCGGTTCAGATGTCCCCCTAGTTTCAAGCCTTGATCTTCACGCTAATGTTACTGCTCGGATGGTATCCGAATCAGATGTTTTGGTTGCGTATCGAACATATCCGCACGTCGATATGGCCGATATTGGTAGGAGGAGTGCAAGCTTACTTGAAAAGATGGTGGCCGGGGCAAGACCTGCCAAGGCATTTAGGAAACTTGATTATTTGATCCCACTGGTATGGCAATGTAGCTTGGCGGAGCCTTGTCGCGGGCTTTACTCTTCCCTTTCCAGCATGGAAAGCCGACGGCCCAAGATTTGGTCATTGTCGTTTGCGCAGGGTTTTCCGCCTTCAGATATTCATGAGATGGGGCCGACAGTTCTTGCTTATGCGGATGATCAGGAAACAGCTGACCAAACGGTAGAAGAGTTGTCGGAATCTGTGCTTTTAGCAGAACCTAGATTTAAGGGCAAAATCTACACTGCTGCAGAGGCTGTTGAGCGGGCAATCAAGAGTGAGTTGCAGCCAGTAGTCATTGCGGATACTCAAGACAATCCCGGTGCTGGTGGTAATTCCGATACGATGGGGATGTTACGTGCGTTGGTTGATGCGGATGCATCTTCGGCGGTGCTTGGTCTCGTTTATGACCCGCTCTCAGCGCAAATCGCGCATCAAGCGGGAAGGGGTAAAGAGATTGAAATTTCTCTCGGTGCGCTCTCCAGTTGGAAGGGTGAGAGTCCATTTAAAAATATATTCTGTGTTCAGGAACTTGGTAATGGCAGGATTACAGGAACGGGGCCCATGTTTGGAGGGGCCAAAATGGAACTTGGGCCAATGGCGACGCTCAGGATCGGAGGAATCGAAGTATTGGTATCTTCAAAAAAAATGCAGTTGGCTGACCAGGCAATTTTCCGGCATCTTGGGATAGAACCTACTCAGAGAAAAATATTGGTTCTTAAGAGTTCAGTCCATTTCCGAGCAGATTTTTCAGAACTCGCGGGCGAAATTCTAATAGCTGCCTCCCCTGGCCCAAATGCGGCTGACAATCTTCAGCTACCTTTTAAAAATGCCCGCCCTAGTTTGCGTATAGCACCTGAAGGGCCGACAATACAGAACCAATAATTTCTGAACGAGAACTACATTTTGTTTACAGGAAATAGCTGACAGGAGACGCGACTTGCCAAAGGATCCATGTCGACTAAAATTTAATTTTGATGCTACCCAAGAAGGTTAAAAAGCTGTGAGTTACTTAGGCGACAAAGAGAATTTGACTGCTGTCCAGCATGCGCGTGCCATGGAGGGATACGTTCGCGATGGAATAAAACGGGCGATGTCTTTATGTAACAGAGGCCCAATAGTGTTGGCAAAGGATGGGTCTGTGAGTGCTGAGATTCTGGATTCCTATTGGACGCACGGATTTTACGTTTTAAAAAATGTAATAGGTGCTGAGGAACTTTCGGAATTACGGTCCGATGTGCAGCGTATGCTGAAACAGGCCCCTGATGTTCCGGATACCGAGGAAACGGAGCTGGATGAACCTGAGGCAAGGGCGGGTTTCACGCTTCCTTCATACCGTTTTGCGCGTCCGTTAAGTGATCCCTTGGGTGGCACTAAGAGGAACAAAGGTCGTCATCCCGCGAAGATGGCTGATCCGACGCCCTCCAATGATGCTCCTGAATGGACTCTGGAATTTTTGCTTGGCAATCTTCAGTTGATGGATTCTTGTCTCAGGCTATATGGGCACCCGAAGCTTTTAGCGGTCGCGGGGGCGGTAAATGGGGTCGATTTTGTCCCTTACAATGAAGTGACTTTCCTCAAAGAACCGGGGCTCGGACCTTCGTATGCGTGGCATCAAGATGGCACTACTCATTGGGAGTCGTCTGATTGGGATGAGGGGGCCCACGGTTTTAATTTTATGGCCCAACTTTACCCCAGCACCGCTGGGAATGGAGTTTGGGTATTACCCGGGAGCCACAAACTTGGGAAAGTGGATATTCATCAAAAAGTTGAAAAAAGCGGTTCGGAACGTATCGAAGGTGCGGTGCCGATGATTTGTGATGCCGGAGATGTGATCATTTCCAATCGCCAATTGGTTCATGGGTCATTTGCGAATACCTCGTCTGATCGCAGAGTAACTTTGAATGCAGGTTTTTTTCCAATGAAACGGGTTCGTGGTGTGACGACATCGCGGTTAGATGGAAGGGTTGAAACTTATAGCGAAGATCGAATCTATGAACGGTCCCGCATTATTGCCCTTGGGATAGATGCACGCAGGCAACATTTTCCAAAGGAGACTCCATATGTCTATCAGCCGGTCATTGGTAGGGAGAACGAGAATCGTTGGAATGAAAAAAGTAGAGAGGATATATTGAGAGACTATAACCTCCGCGATCTCTACATCTAGCTATATTTCTTTTTGGATAATTATCTGCGCCCGGCGTGGTCTCAGTGAGTCTCCTTTTAAACGGTCCCGCTCGTTTGAAGTCAGAATTTTAGTAAGATCATAGATTGCCTAGGTTAGTTCGCACCAAACTGGAGTGTGATCAGATGCTTTTGGGCGCCCGCGGGGCCCTACGTCAATTTCGCACAGTTTTAATCGGTCCACAGCCTGAGGTG
>CAZSYW010000223.1:0-3965 GCA_964611315.1 uncultured Rhodospirillaceae bacterium | reverse complement strand
CGCAAGCTACCCTGAGGATTTGCAATTAACCGACCCTAGTTTGCAACTTCGCCCGGCTGCACGCGTTGATTCATACCGAGGATTCGTATTTGCCAGTCAAAAGCCAGAAGGACCATCCTTAATCGATTTCCTGGGGCAGATGACCGACGCGTTCGATAACCTGATCGACCGCTCGCCCACAGGTAAAATCAAGGTCGATGGTGGACACTTAAGAGTAAAATATCCAGGCAATTGGAAACTCCATCACGAAAATGCAAACGATATCGTGCATCCCGGCTTCGTTCACGAGTCGTCGGTCTCAGCGGCGAGACAAGCGGCGGACGGTGCTACCTCCGACGAAAATCTGATCGATCGCGGCCAAACCAAGGGAATGATGATTTCAAACGGCCTTACGCCGAAAGACTGGAATGCCATCAGACTGACCGGTACGGCGCAAGGACATTCATATATGGGCGGATTTTATAAATCTGGACTATTGGCTCCAAGTCAGGAAGATGACGTTACCCGAGCCTACCGTGAGTCGCTGGAAACCTCTTACGGCAGCAACAAAGCGGCAGCTATATTGAGCATGGACCGTTTTAACAATTTGATTTGGCCGACGCTCAATCTAAATGCCCAGTTTCATCAAATTAGGTTAGTCCATCCTGTGTCTGTAAATGAGACCATCGTTGAAGCCTATTGCTTCCGCCTAGATGGTGCTCCGGAGCAGATTTTTCACCGGGCTGTCCGTTTTCTTGGCACTCTGGGATCTCCAGCATCAATGATATTTTCCGATGATATTGAGATATTTGGAAGGGTACAGCGGGGTTTGGAAAATGGCCAGATCAAGAGACTTGATAGCCGCCGAGGGGCAAATTCGGACAGTGTCCAGGGAGATAACGGAGAATTAAACTCTACTACATCGAGTGAATTATCCCTGCGAGTTCAGGCGACTGCCTGGCAAAAATGGATGGAATGCAGTCCGTGAGTTCTTCGCCGTTCAGCGTTAGTGACGTGTCTGATTTTCTAGTCCATGAAGCAGACTTGCTGGACGCGGGAGAGTTCCATGATTGGCTCAACTTGTTCGATGAGGAAGGACTTTACTGGGTACCTTCTTCGCGAGACCAGACTGATATGGATGGCCAAGTCTCAATCATATTAGAAGACAAGCCACTTTTAAATCTCAGAGTAACTCGCCTTAGCCACAAGCGGGCCCACGCTATAATTCCACAACCAGCCACCGTGCATCTGATCAGCAATGTGGTTGCCAAGCCCAGTCCGGATTTTGTGGAGGTCCGATCTAAACTTATCATGAATATGGTGCGCGAGGACGAGCAGACCTGTTTCAGCGGTAATGTTTTGCACCACCTAAAAGAAGTCGGGGGTGGTTACCGAATTCTACTCAAACGGATCGATCTAATTCAAGCAGGCGGGGTCTTCCCCGCCTTCTCGGTTCCTCTTTAGATCAGCCCATCAAAGTAACGATAAAGACTAGGCTTGGCTTCTAGGCCGAGACCATAAGCATCACCGATCCGAACCGCACCGTTACTTATTTCTGATGTCCCGTCTATCCCGCAAAATGGGCCATCGCCGGCAGCGGCCACCTCATGAGCCCCGAGACCAAGTCCTGCTGCGGTGTGTAAGGCCATTTGGTGCCCCGCATGAGGCATAAAATCCCTGCGTGACCAGCCAACCTCAACCGCTAAGTCAATCATCCGCATATATTCGGTTAGACCGTAGGCGAGAGCCATATCCATCTGCAAAACGTCTTTTCCTCTCCGTAATCCGCCATATCTTAAAAGATTGGCAACATCTGACTTCGAGAAAATATTTTCTCCTGTCGCTATGGGGGTAGATAGTATTTCTGCGACTTCGGCCAACCTTGCATAATCGAGGGGCATCACCGGTTCCTCGATCCAACGCAAGCCTAGACCGTCAACCGCCTGCAACCGTTGAAAATCATGATCTCGGGTAACGACACCATTCATGTCTACGGCAAGCTTTTTCGACGATTGTTCAAGCACTTCGAGCGCCTGATTGACTCGTCTTTCATCAGTAGCAACGTCGGCCCCACCTACCTTCATTTTGAACCAACCATAACCTGCTTGCACTGCGTCACTAACCTCTGTTGCGAGATTCCCAGTACCATAATGACCACCACTGGCATAAACGGCACATGTCCCGGCTACCGGTCCGCCGTCATTCGGGTGACCAAAGGTTCGCTCAAGTAACACCCACAAGGGCAGGTTTTGGGCTTTGGCTAGAGCATCCCACAATGCCATCTCTAGCACACCGACAGCGCCAGAACGTTCGCCGTGGCCACCCTCCTTCTCGTCGGTCATTAAGACCTTCCAAAATTGCTCAACGGAAACATTCCCAGCGTCATCTAGAAACTGGTCGGGGATTGCAACTTCAAGGCGTGGAATAAATCGCTCCTTTAGCAGGCCGCCATGTCCATATCGACCGTAGGAAGAAAAACCAAGACCTGTCACCTTCCGCCCCAACATTTCAACCGTCAATGCGACGGCACTCGCAGTCATGGAATGAAAAGAGACGGCGGCATTCGAAGAATTGGAACCGAGAGATATTGTCCGTTCCTCGATCGAAATAATTTTCATTAACTTAGAATGGCTTAGAGACGCCAATCATGTTCAGAAACGTCGAAAACTAAACCGTTGACGTCCTTATATTTGGTTTCTGCGTCGACCCCTGGATATTCGGGCAGTTCCATAAAATATGTACCACCCATTTCTGTGATCTTCTGTCCGATGGCTTCCTTGTCGTCCACTACGAATCCAAAATGGTGAAGTCCCGCCCAGTCCTGATCATGCAGCATTCCGCCTTTTCCATTTGGGAAGTTCAAGAGAGTCAGGTTTATGACACCATCAGATAGGCTGATGGCATTGCCGACAGGGGATACTGCTTCCCCGACACGTCTCATCTCGAACACAACCTCATAAAATCGAGCTGCCTTTTCCAAGTCCGGCACTTGCATGGCGATGTGGCGTAATTTGCTCATGGCGGCCTCCTCAATGCCTTCGGCGAGTATATCTATTCGCCAGGTGAAAGCCAGCATCCAGGCACATCCCGGCTAAGAGCGCTTGACACGCCATACGCCAAATTTCGCTTAACGTATTGATATCAAATCTACGACACGAAATTGAATTATCTATCGCTGAACCATTCAGATATATAGGAAAATTTGTTAATTATTCATCAGACTGGGGAGGTAAAGGGCCAACTTCGGGAAGAGAATTAATAGAGTCAGCACGATGAATGCGCAGCTAATATAGGGGGCGGCGGCTTTTGCGACTTGCCATAGGGAGGTCCCTTTTGGTGCTACAGCTACCATCACGAACAGCAAAAGCCCAAATGGTGGGGTCGTGAGGCTAATCTCTAATGCCAAAAGCATTATGAGCCCGAACCAAACCAAATCAAATTGGAAGGATTCAGCAAGAGGAAAAAAGATTGGTACGGTCAAGAGCATCATCGAGACCTGATCCATGAACATCCCAAGCACCAGAAGAACACCGAACATAATTAGAAGTACGATAACTGGGGCTAATCGCACCTGGGTTGCCCACTCAATCAATCCTGCGCTTGCCCCTGAAAATGCCAGAAGCTGGCTAAATGTCGTAGAGGCCATGATAATAAGGAGCACCATCCCGGTAACTCTTAGTGATCCAGCAAATGATTTGTAGATTACATCAAATGTCAGAACACGGAAGCAAACCGCTAGG
Source organism: uncultured Rhodospirillaceae bacterium (assembly GCA_964611315.1). Classification (GTDB taxonomy): domain Bacteria; phylum Pseudomonadota; class Alphaproteobacteria; order UBA7887; family UBA7887. The sequence continues at coordinate 246 of CAZSYW010000223.1, read as the reverse complement.
ATCATCACACCTAATGCCCCAAAGCCAGCGGCTTCGGTGGGCGTCGCTATGCCTAGTATGATTAAGCCAATTACACAGAATATAATAAATCCCATAGGCAGGACATTGACAATGAGAGACCAGATTGTCTCTCTTAAAGTAGACTTTTCAACGGTGTATTCCGGGGCGGCTTCGGGATCGATTTTGACCTGCAGATAAATAAGAATTGAATACAATATGGCTAGGATAAGACCGGGTATGACCCCG
>CAZSYW010000222.1:2626-3972 GCA_964611315.1 uncultured Rhodospirillaceae bacterium | reverse complement strand
TACTTGTCACCGGCAAGAGCCACGACCACACTCAGCGTGACGATGACAAATTCTGCTATGAGGTTGGTCGGGTTGAGCTTGCCCCAAAGGTTCGCGAGTGGCATTGGTCACCTCGATATCCGTAAAAAATATGTAACGTGGAAGAGCGAACACGGACCTACGTAGGATCTGATTCTGGAATGTCGAGATGTGGATGAGGTGGATCTGGATTTGCTGATTCTTCGGTCCCGTACTCTTCTTGCTTGGGATCATCGCCGAATCGATTCGGTCCGGTCGTGCCGGCTCTCACCGCCCATACGAAAAGCGGTATCCAACCGATAATGAAAATAAACCACAGTAGCATCCACCATCCAGATTTGTCGACGTCATGAAGACGGCGTGCCCCTACCGCAATACTCGGAACCATCATTGCAAGACTGATAAAAAGTGACGGGGTTACGAAAGCGTCACTCTCGAGACCGTATATTAACACGTCGAGAGTGCCCACTCCGATACCAATTAGAGTTGAAAACAGCACGAAGTACCAATATTCTGCTCGACGGGAACGGCCGCTGAATACCGCATATTTCTTTAGGGCCAAAATAAAGTAATGCATAGAACGATTTCTCCTGCCAATTGGTATATAGAATCAAATTTCTGTTAAAAAAACTTTAGCACCATTCCCACGATGGCTCCGACAAGCCGAGCCACCAGTTCATAAAGACCGAAAAAGACGAATATGCAGAGGCTGAAGGTCAACATATTCTCCCAACGACTCATCGGCTCGTCTATAAGTTCGGAATTATATGCCTCAAATTCGGCTACGTATTCCTCTAACGTGAGAAGCAGCCCGTCCTCGTCTTGGGTCTCTTTCTCTGCAGTAAGACAATAACCGCTAACGAAACCGATCATCAGCAATGTTAACACTTTCCCAAGGATTGCATTTCTTCTCGTTTGAGACAAAGTGATGGTTATTTGGTTTGTCATAGCGTCGCCTTTGTCCACGGATTCACTGCTTTAGTAGCCATCATATTAGTCGCCCTCGCAGATGGCAGGGGCAGTTCCAACGCACTTATCATTTCGCCAATAATCCACGTCGTGCTTGCCCGCCACTTCATGACACTTTCCCGTATCACAGCCCTCCTGACGTGGAAACGATGTTTTGATCCCATCTCGTCTCCCTTCGCTGAAGTTGACTAAAAACCGCTTAGGTCCGGCTTCATAATACACTTCGTAACGCCCATGTTTTATTGTGTCCGCCTCGCTTATGTAATATTCATACTCGATGAGATTACCCTCGCTATCCTTGCCGTAAAAAACCTCTATGGGTTGTCCTTCAGGCCCTGTCCGATAATTCGGCCGACCGC
>CAZSYW010000222.1:0-2616 GCA_964611315.1 uncultured Rhodospirillaceae bacterium | reverse complement strand
GGGTCTCTCCATGAGGAGATTTTCTCACCCACTCACCAGACCCATGATCATCAAGGTCGAAAGAATGTTATTCAGCTTGCCCCTCCAAGTGAGGCTCAGGCGCATTTTTACGTTCTCTCTCATCTTTTCACTACCCAAACGACTACCTTCTTTATAGCGTAGCCAAGTAGAGCGAGAAATAGAACTGCTAAGCCCAAGAGAACGAAGAGGCCGAGGATCATCCATCCGGCGAATATCGTTTCATTCCCGAAACTTATTACTCGCCCAATCCCGCCCCAAATGTGCCCAAACCCCATCAGGGCAAGCATCATCCACTTCACCTTGCCATTTTCCTTGCGATCTTGACCAACGTCCTAATGCCCAACGACAGAGTGATAACGAGGAGGATTAGACCGAAGAGGCCAAACGTGTGATAAAATTCAGCGAGGGACCATAGCACTGTGAGGGGGAGGTACAACAAAACGTCCATCTATGCATGCCTTCTGCCAAAGGGCAATGATGCAAAGCCTCATTGAGGCTCTCAATATCTTAGCCATACTATACTAAATCGCTATTCAAGTCGTCAATCAGGTAGAGGATCCATACCTTACGCAGATTTCATATGACCTGATCTACAGTTGAGAGGCTTCCATGGCCGCTTTGGTCTGCTCGTCACTCATCCCGGCTCTCTTTAGCCCCTCACGAATGCCGCTGTTTACCTTCCCCTCGATCAGCCTAAAGAGCTTTTCGCGAGCGGTCTGATCAATAGAGGTCTCGACTTCTGCCTCGATCGACATTTCGACGGCCTTGAGATCGGGCACCACCTTAGCCAATAATCGCTCTGCGGCTCGGATTCTTTGTGCCATTGACGGGTTTTCTCCCCTGATCTTGGACCCCTTTACCACCTTGATGAGGAAGCCGACAGGGTCCGCCTCCGCCTCAATCCGGTTCCTAACGTCGAGGTTGACTTTGTTGGGGGTTCCGGCTCGTCTGCCGCCCCATTTGGGATGTCCTGTGGGTGCCGCCATACTACTCCTAACGTCTATGGTTACGCTGAATATCGTTGTCATAAGATAATATAAAACAAATAATTAAGGCCATATAATGCCATTGGACACCAATGCGCCTGAGTGCCCGTTTGTTCACGACTCATATTTTTATTATATTGCTACGTAAGGTTTAGGTATTTAGCAGAACTAAACCGGCAGAAAAACGTCCGACTTCGTACTCGCTAAGGAAGTTTCGCTACCTGCGGAATTTCCGATCCCTATAGGGATTGGCAGTTAAGCGAGTTCGTGCAGCGGCAAAATCGACGAGTTCACTCCATTGGTGGGCTTGCGTGGTCGATTTGTCGTGCGCACGAGACTCATACTTAACGCCCTATAGGGAGACCTCTCGTGGCAACTATTGCTCCAAGCGCACAGCACAATTCCTCGTCTGACCTTCCGGTTTCTGCGCCGAGGCCATCACATTGCATGAATGTGGTCGAAGCGGGCGCATTTCTCGGTATCCACCCCCGAACGCTCAACAACTGGCGATCCCAGAGGCGCGGCCCCACCTACGTCAAAATGGGAGGGCGCGTTGTCTATCGCCGTTCCGATTTGGAAGCCTACATGGCTGCCTGTGAGGTCGAGGGAGCGCAACCATGAGCTCTCAGCAAGTCCTCCATGATCTAATCCGGGACAACGTCAAACTGCGCGACCTACTCCCCGAATACGCGATAGAGTTGGACCATCAGGGAATCGGTCGGTGCTATTTTAGAGCAAATCACAGGAATGGCGACGCGCACCCCTCGCTGAAATACGACGACCGACACCAACGCCTCTATTGCAATAGCGTTCGATGTTTTGACCAAGACGGGCGGAAGGGTGCTGACATTTTCGATTTCATCGAACTAGTGGAGGATTGCAATTACAAAGAGGCGCTGAAGATCCTCAGCAAAAGGCCTGAGATACGACCACTATTGATCGATGCGCAGGACTGTTTAGGCGAGGGCGTGGGCGAATGCGACGTCCCGGTCAGGCATGAATACAGAGACGAATCAGGCCAATTGATCTTCACGGTCCTACGGCGAGGTACCGGCAGCGGGAAGAGAATATGGGTAGAACCAAAGGGCATCAAGCCAGATGAGCGAACGCTCTACAGGCTGCCTGATCTCTTACAGGGAGACGACCCTGTTGTAGTGGTTGAGGGAGAGAGCTGCGCCGATGCCCTATGTCAGATAGGCGTTACCGCGACTACATCGCCTCATGGAGCAGGTCACTGGCATCATCGCTATGCGGAGCTCCTAAGCGACCGTAAGGTGGTAATTTGGCCCGATAAGGATGAATCCGGTCTGCGCTATGGCCGTGCTATTTACCAATCTTTGAAAGGTGTGGCGTCATCAATCCGTTGGGTAGAGCCTCCCGACTTCCTCAGCGAATCGGGCGATGTCGTGGACGTTTTGGAGGATCAGACCAAAGGCGGTCGGGATACCGTTCTCGACCTAATTGACACTGCAGTGAATCTATTCGATATGTCCCATCTTGAGGCGCACGGAGCGGATCCTGTAGGCGAAAGCTTGGTGGCAACTCCGAGCTCTCCCGACTCGATTGTTAGCACAAATGGAATAGAACTCAAGTCTCTATCCACCGCGGA
>CAZSYW010000221.1:0-3977 GCA_964611315.1 uncultured Rhodospirillaceae bacterium | reverse complement strand
GATAATGATGACCAGCTTTCCGATTTAGGGGAGCCAGCACGCCCAAAGTTTAAGTGCGATTGTTGGTAACGCCAGTTGGCCTTATTTAGACTCAGTCACAGAGGAATCATTAAGCGCACCTTGCCACAGAGCCAGCGCCACCAGCGCAGCCGTATCCGAACGTAAAACATTTGTTCCCAAATCAATGGCCCGAGCAAAATCGTGGCCCCTCAGGTACGTTCGCTCCGAATATTCAAAACCACCTTCGGGGCCAATTAAGAAGGCCGCATCCCTACCACCCTCCCTAAAAGCATGCAACGCTGGCGTGCCGTGTCCTGTTTCGTCACCCCAAAACAAGGTTCGCCCAACTGGCCAATCCTCTATGACCTCTGCCATAGCCGCATACCCCTGTGTTTTGGGAACAGTTAAACGTCCACATTGTTCAGCCGCTTCGATAGCATTTGCGTGAAGACGATCTGAATTGACCCTCCTCACAACCGTCCTTCTAGTCCGCACAGGCTGAATCAGCTCGGCACCCAGCTCCACTGATTTTTGGATTAGAAAATCAAGCCTCAGGCGCTTCACCGGAGCAAATAGCAGCCAGGGCCCATCCCCCAGCGTCTGGCGACGACTCTGGCTCCCAACCAAAAACGAAACATCCGACCGGGGACCCATAGTTACCTTTGCCATCCACTCTCCGTCTGTCCCATTAAACAGCCCGACCAGTGAGCCGCTACGAGCGCGAAGGACGTGCCGCAAATGATGCGCCTGAGAAGAATTGGCTTGCAATGCTCTGCCAGCTTCAAGTGGAGCATCGACGAAAAGACGCGTAATTAAGTGGCTACTATTGTCACTCTGCATAATCGAAAATATTCCAATTAGCCGTTAATATAGAAGATAAGCTTGTACTGTCATACACCGAAGGAACAGTCGGAATACCTAGCTCATATCTCGTTTAAAAAATCCACATATTTGAAGATCCGTGAAACAAAAGGGTAAAAGTTGATGCTGCGGTCCACATTGACATATTTACAGCTTATCCGCGCAGACGCTCCAATTGGATACTGGTTGCTTTTGTGGCCATGTTGGCTTGCCGTGGCACTTACGAGTCCCTTAACGGAGGGCATGGTTAATCTGTTGCTCCTGTTTTTGCTCGGTGCAATCGTGATGCGGGGTGCAGGCTGTATTTTCAATGACATCGTCGATCGCCACTTTGACGCTCTTGTGGCGCGCACACAAAATAGACCTATTGCCGCCGGTCAAGTCTCCGTCTTACGTGCTGGCCTATTTATGGCTGCGCTAAGCCTGACAGGACTCCTTATCCTATTACAACTGAATAATCTGGCGATAGCCGTGGGCCTTTGTTCCATACCACTTATTGTCGCATACCCCTTTATGAAACGTATTACCTGGTGGCCGCAACTCTGGCTAGGGTTAACATTCAACTGGGGCGCGCTCGTTGCCTGGGGAGCTGTGCGGGGATCGATCGATTGCCAAACATTAGTCCTGTATGGGGCGGGGATAGCCTGGACCCTCGGATACGACACAATTTATGCACATCAAGATAAGTCGGACGACATGTTAATTGGCGTAAAATCTTCAGCGCTCCGGCTCGGCCGACACAGCAGATCTGCAGTTTGCACCTTCTACTTCTTGACGATGCTGGGCCTCACGGCTTCGGCTTTACTTTCAGAACTCAGTTGGCCAGCTTACGCAGGGCTGATAATTGGAGGTCTTCAACTTGCCTGGCAGGCAAAGTCCGTTAACTTTGACGACCCAGAAAGTTGCCTTACGATGTTTAGGTCAAACCACTTGTTTGCGGCTATTATTTTCTCTGGTTTTTTGATTGGTTAAAATTGAAGGGTGCGGCATGCACTGCGGTGACATCCTCTACTTAAGAGCCCATATTTCAGGGGCCTAATCCGAAAGAGTTAATATGCCTTACGGAAGCTTGCGCGATTTTATGGAGCGCTTGGAGCAATCTGGTGAGTTGATTCGCGTCTCCGAGCCTGTCTCGCCAGTCCTGGAGATGACAGAGATTCAGACTCGCCTGCTTGCCGAACAAGGCCCAGCCGTTTTATTTCAAAACGTAGGTCACCCCGAAAAGCGCTTCGGCATGCCTGTTTTGGTCAATCTCTTTGGAACTACCAAGCGCGTCGCATGGGGTATGGGTCGAGAACCCAGTGAGTTGAGAGATTTAGGACAAACATTGGCGGCTCTAAGACAACCCGAACCGCCCGGCGGGTGGCGTGACGCAGTGGAGATGTTTCCTCTAATTAAAACAGCAATGGCAATGAAACCAAAAACGGTCCGAACTGGGGCCGTTCAAGAAGTTGTAATCGAAGGAAACGATGTCGATCTCGGAACGATTCCGGTACAGACTTGTTGGCCAGGGGAGCCCGCTCCATTGATAACCTGGCCTCTTGTGGTCACGAAGGGCCCGGGGGGAACAGAAGAAGATGGTTTTAACCTCGGCGTATATAGAATGCAGGTTGCCGGACCTAACCAAACCTTAATGCGATGGCTTAAACACCGCGGCGGAGCTCAACATCACCAAAAATGGTCTAACGAACGCTTAGAACCACTGCCTGCGGCAGCGGTAATAGGTGCAGATCCAGCTACTATGCTGGCGGCTGTCGCACCGATTCCGGAATCGCTATCCGAATACCAATTCGCCGGCCTAATTCGCGGCAAAAAGACAGAGTTGGTAAATTGCAAGACAGTCCCCCTTCAAGTTCCAGCTGAAGCAGAAATAGTACTCGAAGGGCATGTCTCCTTGAACGACTACCGAGATGAAGGCCCCTACGGTGACCATACTGGCTACTACAATTCCGTCGAACAATTCCCCGTGTTCACGGTCAACGCTATAACGCACCGACACAACCCTATTTATTTATCTACTTTTACCGGACGGGCACCGGACGAACCAAGCGTACTGGGCGAAGCACTTAATGAACTGTTCATTCCATTGCTGACTCAACAGTTTCCTGAAATCGTGGATTTTTGGTTGCCTCCTGAGGGATGCAGTTACCGCATCGCTGTAGTCTCAATGAAAAAAAGTTATGCAGGCCACGCAAGGCGGATCATGATGAGTGTCTGGTCTTATTTGCGTCAGTTCCTCTACACAAAAATAGTCATTGTGGTTGACGATGACATAGATCCGCGAAATTGGCAGGATGTCTTATGGGCATTGGCAACTCGGTTAGATCCAGTAAGGGATGTTACTTTGTTGGAAAATACACCCATCGACTATCTTGACTTCGCGAGCCCAGAACCAGGACTTGGTGGAAAGATGGGGCTAGACGCAACCAACAAAATTCCTCCAGAGACAAGACGCGAGTGGGGACATAAAATATCTATGAACGAGGACATTATTGCGAAGGTCACAGAAAAGTGGGCAACTTATGGGCTTCCTGGGACCGGGAAGTCGATATGGAAATAAGTGAAATGCCGCGGGATCGCGTTAATCTTAGATGGAGACAAACAAAGTGCCGGCTTCACTGCGCCTCACAAACCGAGTAATACGGAAAAGACTATGTTGAAAGCATGCACGTTGATCCAACGGAAACCGCTTATGCCGGTTGATGACTTTCAGGTCTATTGGCGGAATGCCCACGCAGAAATTGTAAAGAAGTTGCCACACGTCAAACGCTACGTGCAATCTCACCCATTGCTTGGTGGGTATAACAAAGGGCCATTGGTATATGATGGGCTCGCTGAAATATGGGTTGAAGACACTAACGCTCTTCGCGAAATGGCGGCAACAAATGCCTATAAAGACGTCGTAGAGGATGAAAAACATTTCATTGACCGACGGAGCGTAGTCCTACTTTTAACTGAAGAACATATAATAAAGGACGGCTTGGTACCTAGGGATGGAGTTAAGAATATTGAATTCATCACTCGCAAGACCGGGATCGACGCAGAGACTTTTCAGAGTTACTGGCGTGACGTTCATGGTCCACTAGCTTCAAACATCCCTACTATGATCCGATATG
>CAZSYW010000220.1:0-4028 GCA_964611315.1 uncultured Rhodospirillaceae bacterium | reverse complement strand
TTTATAGGTTTCAGAAATAGTAGTGAACCCTCTTATATCGGCGAACAGAAGGGTCATCTCCTTCATCTCTCCACCTAGTCTAAGCAATTCGGGATCATCCGCGAGTTTCTCAACTAGGGCGGGCGACATGTACATGCTGAACGCACCACGCACCTGCTTTTTTTGTCGTTCTTCGCGAATGAAATTCATGTAGGTCAGGCTCATGTATAGTAAAAGCCCTGACAGAGAGGGATAGACGGCATCTATCAGTAATTTGAGCTCAGTGTACGCGTACCACGAAAAACCAATCATGCCACCAATCAATATCACCGCAAAGAGTAGCGTGTACGTTGCGCCGAGCAGTGGTACTAAGATAACCATTATTATGCCGACCAAGACCACTGCAAATACTTCAGCATTTTGTACCCAGGGTGGGCGGTTCAAAAAACTGTTGGTAAGCATCATTTCCAGCAATTGGGCGTGAACTTCCACCCCCGGCAACGCGTCGCTTAAGGGTGTGTGGCGGATGTCTTTAAGGCCCAATGCGGAAGTTCCGATCAAGGTCAGAGCATTTTGAAGACGCTCCGGGTCGGCTTTGCCATCGAGGACATCAGCAGCGGATACGTACATGTTTTCGAGGTCGTGCGGCCGAAAGTGTATCCATGTTCTAAAACGTTCGTCCGTTGGTATCTCGGGTGTTCCAATCTGTTTCAAACCCCTGATCCGAATGCTTTGTGTTTGCGCTTTCTCATCGAGACGGAAAAGAAGGTTCTCCTGTCCGAGCGCAAGTCGCATCATCTCTAGTGTCATGGTTGGGTAAACTTCTTCGCCAACTCTAAGAGCCATGTTGACGCGACGAATTACACCGTCAATTTCAGGTTCGAGGGCCACCATGCCGAGCCCAAGAGCGGCGGACTCCAATTCTGGAACGTTTCGGAGAATTCCTGGGAACCCTGGGATACGCTTCAGAATTCTATCTCGATTTCCCATCAAGGCGACCTTTGCCTTCAGGGGAAAACTGCCCCCGAAGTCTGTACTTTCGAGGAGTGTTCCTTGCCCAAGTACGACTCGTATTTTCCGTAGAGAGTTCGCCAGCACGGACTCTGTTGTCGGTAACGCTTTAAGTTGAGTTGCTAGATTCTCGTCTAATCCGTGCAAGTTCTCCGCGACGAGGGCGGGGGACATTCGATCATATTCTGGGAAAAACACATCGAATCCAATTACACCGACCCCGGATTCCCGGAGTCGATCAGTAAGCTGTCCAAGCAACGTCCGTGGCCAAGGCCATTGCCCATATTTTTCAAGGCTGGCTTCATCAACATCGATTATGGTCACCGGAATAGGAAGCTCTTTGCTTTTACGTGGCTGAAGGGTTTGGTAAAAATCAAAAGTTTTTAATTGCAAGGTTTGGAGGGGAGGGGGGTTCCAATGCCGAAATCCCCACAGCGCCGCAAGCATTATTAGGCCCACGATATGGGTTGGTTTAATCGCGCGTCGGGTCCACAGAGAGAAATTACTGATGATGCTCATTATTCAGTGCAGGCCGTTAATTATTGAAACGAAAAACAGGCTTATTTTATTACGCAAACGACGTCACAGCGAATTGTAAGGCACATAGATTGTGGCAGGCTCCGGAACCGGTCAAGAAGAACTTGTTCTTAGAGTTGGCGTAGGATCCAGATTTCTTTTAGACTTGTGCCCGGCCCACGCAGAATCCAGAGGTTTTTGGCTCCGATCATTACCAATGGTTTGTTTTTAGTATTCCCACGTGCAGCGGATTAACTTTTACGTAATGTCGACGGATTTAGAGAGCAACTAGGTCTGTTGGCAATTATTATCGCCCGCGCCGGAATTTTTGAGAAGATGTGTTGAGATGAGCGAAACAGAAAATTTTTTAGCTCAAGGCTTCAACGAAGGGAAGCAGGTACAGGAACCTGCTCGGAACTTGCAGACCATGCCAGCGCCTGCAGCACGCGTGATCGGGCGTGTAAATTGGGTAGGCCTGAAAACACTATATGTTAAGGAAGTGCGGCGATTCCTCAAGGTGTATACGCAGACAATTATAGCACCTGCTGTGACCACGCTGATGTTCATGACGATTTTTACTTTGGCTTTGGGCGGTGCGGTTCGCATGATTGGTGACGTCCCATACATGACATTTCTTGCTCCAGGTTTAGTCATGATGGCGATAGTGCAAAATTCATTCGCCAATACAACGTCAACGATGATGATAGGGAAGGTTCAGGGATGCATCGTTGACTTATTGATGCCGCCGCTCAGTCCCTCCGAATTGACATTCGCTTTTGCTATGGGGGGTGTCTCGCGCGGCGTAATGGTGGCCGTAGTCACGTTGGCGGCCATGTCCGCATTCGTGCCGCTTGCGGTTCACAATTACGTAGCCCTCATTTTTTTTGCTTTGGCGGCTTCTATGATGCTTTCCTTGATGGGTCTTATTACGGGAATTTGGGCAGATAAATTTGATAGTATGGCTGCGGTTACAAATTTTTTAATAATGCCGCTTGCGTTTCTTTCGGGGACTTTTTATTCGGTTGAACGCCTTCCGGAACCGTGGCTCACAATTAGTCAGTTAAATCCCTTTTTCTACATGATCGATGGATTTCGGTATGCGTTTATTGGCCATGCAGATGGCTCTCTGCTCGCTGGTGTGCTGATATTATTGGTCTCCAATGCTCTGCTATGGATTACCGTGCATCGTATGCTGGTTAACGGATACAAACTTAAGGAGTGATTGATTGCGCCTCATCATATGAAGTTGTTCATGGGTGATATTGACAACCTGCTGAGGGGCCTTGATACTTCATCGCTTTCTTTGCGGTAGCGACCAGTGTCGCTGATGTAGTTTAGGGAGCGCATCACATGTCATCTGTAATGCCCACATATGGGCGCGTCGAGATTTCATTCACATCGGGCGATGGGCCCTACCTGTTCACCGCGGAGGGTGAGCGTTACCTTGACCTTACAAGTGGCATTGCCGTTACTGGTCTTGGACATGGGCACCCTCATCTCGTTGAAACACTGACTGCGCAAGCGAGTGCGCTTTGGCATACTTCGAACCTTTACTTGATCCCCGAACAGGAAAGGTTGGCCGAGCGGCTCTGTAATGAGAGCTTTGCAGACCTTGTGTTTTTCTGCAATTCCGGAGCAGAAGCCATGGAAGGTGCAATAAAAATTGCCCGTAAGTACCAGAGTCATGAAGGGAAACCCGAGCGTTATCGAGTAATCGTTTTTACTGGTGCCTTCCATGGGCGCACTTTGGCCACTATTTCGGCAAGTGACAGTGAAAAGGGCCAAGCTGGCTTTGGGCCGATGACGGAAGGCTTTGATCGTGTACCTTTAGGTAATGCTGATGCGGTCCGCAGTGCTGTCACGGAAGAGACCGCTGCGATCTTGGTGGAGCCGGTGCAGGGCGAAAGCGGGATCTTCCTTGCTGGTGATGACTTTCTTGCGGAGTTGCGTGCCATTGCGGATGAGTTCGGGTTGCTGCTTCTTTTCGACGAAGTGCAGTGTGGCGTCGGGAGAACGGGGAAACTGTTTGCGCATCATTGGGGAAAGACAATGCCGGACGTGATGGCCCTTGCGAAAGGCCTTGGAGGTGGTTTTCCCGTCGGGGCGGTTCTCGCAACCGGGCCCGCCGCGGCTGGTATGACGCCAGGCACTCATGGTTGCACGTTTGGAGGGAACCCGCTTGCGGCTGCGTGCGGGAACGCTGTTTTAGATGTGCTGCTTGAAGAGGGTTTTTTTGATCATGTGGCAATGACAGGGGATCGGTTGCTCAGCGAGGTCGAGGGAGTGATCAAGGATTTCCCGAACGTTTTGGAGAAGGTACGGAGCAAGGGCCTGATGCTTGGTATGAAGTGCATTTGTAATAATCTTGAACTCGTGGATGCAATGCGTGCGCATAAAGTTTTGACTGTTCCTGCCGGTGACAACGTGGTTCGCTTTCTACCGCCTTTAAATATTAAAAAGGAGCATGTTGACCAGGCGATAAGTGCTCTTCGTGATGCCTGTCATGATTTATCCCAATGAAA
>CAZSYW010000219.1:0-4048 GCA_964611315.1 uncultured Rhodospirillaceae bacterium | reverse complement strand
AGTCGATCTCTGAATCCTTATCGGTTCCGTTCCCAGCATATCCCCTGCCTAAAACAGGCCCACTTAATTCCGTGGCACTCAAACCCATAGTAGCAACAACGTCGGCCCGCTGAATCGATTTAGAGCGGCAATAATACAAGCTTTTCAAGCCCTTCTTCCAAGCAGTAAAATGAACTTTATGCAGGTCCCGTTTGTGGACATCTGCGGAAAGAAACAAGTTCAGGGACTGCGACTGGCAAATATATGGGGTCCGGTCCGCCGCAAGCTCAATCAACCACCGCTGGTCTATCTCAAAAGCCGTCTTGAAAACTGCCTTTTCGTCGTCGCTAAGACAATCTAAATGCTGGACTGATCCTTCGTGAGCCGTAATCGATGACCAAGTTTCATCATCATTGTGCCCCTTTTGCGAAAGAAGTGCCAAAAGTTGTTTATTCCGCACGGTAAACGAACCACTCAGCGTCTTGTGAGTAAAACTGTTTGCGGCAAAAGGCTCTATGCCCGGCGATGTCCCACCACAAATAATCGAAATCGATGCGGTTGGGGCAATTGCAATCTTATTGGAGAAGCGTTCCTTCACGCCAAAATCCGCAGCGTCGGGACAGGCGCCACGTTCCCCCGCCAACTTTGTTGAAATGCTGTCCGCTTGAGACTTAATGTGCCTAAAAATTTTTAGGTTCCAGGACTTAGCCATCGCTGAATCTATCGGCACACCTTTCGCTTGGAGAAACGAATGAAACCCCATGACACCGAGTCCCACACTCCTTTCACGCATAGCCGAGTAACGGGCCCTAGCCATGGACTCCGGTGCATTGTCGATAAAATCTTGAAGAACGTTGTCCAAAAAACGCATTACATCTTCGACGAAAGATGGATCACCGCTCCATTCCTCGAAGCGTTCCAGATTGAGAGATGAGAGGCAACAAACCGCCGTCCTATCGGACCCAAAACGGTCCACCCCCGTCGGTAGCGTAATTTCGCTGCACAAATTAGACATTTTGACGTTTAAACCCGCCAATTTTTGATGCTCTGGCACGGCACGGTTCACATGGTCTACAAATAGAAGATAAGGCTCCCCGGTCTCAATACGAGCCGTCAATATCCGGACCCACAAGGATCTAGCCGAGACCCGTCGCACAACCGCATTGTCCTTGGGGCTGACCAGAGACCATTCTTCATCGGCCTCCACCGCGCGCATGAAGGCATCAGGAACAACCACCGCATTGTGGAGGTTCAGCGCCTTCCTGTTGGGATCTCCCCCCGTCGGCCGACGGAGCTCAATGAATTCCTCTATTTCCGGGTGACTGACAGGCAAATATATGGCCGCGCTCCCCCGACGAAGGGAACCTTGGCTTATAGCCAGGGTTAGTGAATCCATCACACGGATAAATGGGATTACCCCCGATGTCTTTCCGTTACGTCCGACCTGCTCCCCGATCGACCGTAAATTTCCCCAGTAACTGCCAATCCCGCCTCCTAGAGCGGCCAACCAGACATTTTCATTCCAAAGATTTACAATTCCCTCAAGACTGTCCGTAGATTCATTTAAAAAACAGGAGATAGGCAAACCCCTCTCCGTTCCTCCGTTGCTCAGAACCGGCGTGGATGGCATGAACCATAATCGACTAATGTAGCTGTACAGGCGCTGAGCATGAGCCGCATCGTCCGCAAAGTAACTTGCGACCCTCGCGAAGAGCTCCTGGTAGCTCTCGTCCGGCATTAAGTAACGATCGTCCAGAGTAGCCCTACCAAAACTCGTCAAGAGTTCATCCCGGCTGACATCCGTCTCAACCGATGCCCCTCTTTCGAGTTGGACGACGTTGAGCATGGTCGGCGCTTCCCTTGTGTCGTTATCCACACCTTGTGGATAATTGTTTGTGAAATACGGCTATATCTTGTGCCCCAGTCTACACGAAACACCAGATATCGGACACCGAATTCAACAAAAAGCGAGCCGGCCGCGCAAGTAACTTTATGAAAATTAAATTACCGAGCACGGCTTTGACTCAAACTCCTGCACGTTCTCCCGGTCCTTAGAGAGGCATGAAGGTCCCCTGAAACCCTTTCTCTCCCTAGTTAAATCCCACTCAGACAGGTCCTCACAAACGGCTTCAATAATATCCTATCCATTTAGAAATCAATTCCATTTGATCACCCAATAAACAACTAATACTTCGATTGACTGGGTCGTTTTGGTAGCGTCTCCGAATCGATCTCAGCAAAGTAGACCGACAGAGCGTCAACTGATCGGGGGAGATAGGAAAGTAAACCACATCGATGAAAAGGCCGCAGCACCTGCCACATCGAAATCCCCAGTAACCCCGGTTTCTGGCCAAGTTTCTGACCCAAGTCGTTACATGAGCCCCGGGAACCTTAAAGCCGCAGGCCAACAATATCCAAAACCGGAGTAGGCTCCAGCTATTGCATCCAATTACGGCGTGGTCTTCTTCCGGGATTAGGTCGTAGGTGTTTGCTAAAGAGTGTAAGGCCTAAAGAACGTAACTACATTGCCGTTGGTAATGGCGGCATGGGGCCATTGCGTAGAGCAATCAACGCCCCTGGATGCAAATTAGTTAGCTGCTGCACGATCTCTGGAGCGTCTGCCTCAATCCTGGTTCTCGCTCGCATAATAGCGTCGGTCACAAGCCACGCGAACTGATCCGGGAAATCAACCTGACCAAGCAGCTGCAGCTCCCCAAATTGGTACAGAACTCTAAATTCCAACGGGCCAAATGCTTCGAATGGACCATCTCCTCTAAGTGCTGCCTGGGCATTCGGCCGGGAAAGCAACATTACTTTCATTTGTTTCGTCGAAAAAAGACTATGCAATCTCTCAAAATGCTTGGCTCTCGCCGGACGTGCACTAGCATGCGGCAAAACCTCATTTATTACACTCACCAATTTCTTGGAAAATGGGTAAGTCGGCACATCCTCAATAGTTGACATGATCAGCAAATGCTTTTGCCGATATACCTGATATTGTCCCCACGGCGAGTGAGCCGACAGAAAAAATGCGACAACTACAAGAGTGAGTACTCGAAGACCCGGTCTCATGAGAATGGTTTCTACAAAATTTACGAGGGTGGGGTGTCTCGCCCGCCCCACCCTCTACACAACTAATGCCGATACTTGTCAAAAACATTCATGTTTAGGACTGCCGTCACCACATAGTTCGGAACATCGACAACCTGCCCTACTCTCAGATCTACCGCTACCGAGCAAAGAATATAGGCCTGTTCACGCGTCAAGCCGTGTTCGGCCACCAGGTAATCAATCATTTGAATAAGAGCGTGCCGAGCCGCCACCGTGAGGTCCTCATTCAGGTTTTCCAGATTAGCAATCGTTTCCCCTCCAAGATACTGGTGAGAAGGCGGAATTTCTCCCTTTCCTTTGAGGGGAATTCCTACTGTCTGGTAGAAGCGGGTGGGCTCCATATCAATAATCTGATCATTCCCAATGGTAGCCGGCATATCCATTGATGCGCCTTTTCCCTTGTGGATTTTCGTGACACGAAGAGTAGTAACGGTGCCCATTTCGATGGCCGTTCCTGAAACCTCTCCATCGCCTTGCGCATAGTGGATATCACCTGCAAAAATCCCACACCCATCGGTAAAACACGGGAATAAAATACGTGTCCCCACTTGCATTTGCTGTACATCCATATTCCCACCGTTTTCTCTTGGTGGAATGGTACGGAGACAGTCATCGGCATGAGAGCCATTCTCGCCGCAAACGGCGGCTGGTAACGCACCACCCGTTGATGGGCCCAATACAACGCCGCCCGCCCCTGCAAGATCCGCCTCGCGGGCCTTTATGCGTTCTATTTCAGGCTCACCCAGCATCACACCAATGGAACCGGGAAACGCCTCGTACGGGACAGTGATTCCCGGCATCTGTGGGGACGTCGCACCGACTCGCGTGAGACGCCAGTTAACAATATACGGCTCTGTAAATAGGTCTCGCAAAAATCCAACCCCGGGCGCAATCACAGTATATACGTATTCGTCCGGGGCAATATCTACAATCTCAACTTCGATGGCATCGCCTCGCT
>CAZSYW010000218.1:0-4052 GCA_964611315.1 uncultured Rhodospirillaceae bacterium | reverse complement strand
CAGAAACAGGCTGGCAATAATGCGGCAGACAATCATCGCGCCATGCTAACAAAATAGCAGCAATTGCATGCCATTATCTTGCGAAGCGGCGCAAAATTGCTATGTTGCGCGGGAGCTGGAGGGGTGGCCGAGTGGTTTAAGGCGCACGCTTGGAAAGCGTGTGTGCGTTAACGCGTACCGCGGGTTCGAATCCCGCCCCCTCCGCCATACTCCGGTCCAAGGCCGTCCAACTACATATATTAACTCATTGAATATATGGGATAATATGGGATAAACGGTCAATCCCGTCCATTGACGTCCAACCCAACCCAGCATAAAATGTGGTATGTTTTGTGGGATGGAAAATGGCTAAGGGAAAACATCCCGTCAACGCGCTCACTGCCATGCGCGTCTCGAGGCTGTCCACTCCCGGCCGTTACGCAGACGGTAGTGGTCTCCATCTGGTAATCGACAAGTCGGGCGCAAAGCGCTGGGTTCTGCGCACGGTAGTAAGAGGCCGCAGGCGGGATATGGGGCTTGGCGGCGTGAGGACCGTGTCCCTTGCTCAGGCCCGACTGACTGCGCAGAGGTATCGTGCAATAGCTCGCAGTGGCGGCGATCCCCTCGAAGAGCGTCGCCGTGAGGGCAAAGCGATACCTACTTTTGAAAAGGCTGCAATCACCGTGCATGCAGGCTTGGTGCCAAGCTGGAGAAACGCCAAGCATGCGGCACAGTGGATCAATACTCTTAAGCGGCACGCTTTTCCGTTAATCGGACCCAGGCCAGTCAGTCAAATCACCTCAGCGGATGTGCTGCGCATTCTGGCGCCAATCTGGACGGCGAAGCCGGAGACGGCGAAGCGTATTAGCCAGAGGATCTCGGCGGTAATCAGATGGGCGCGTGCCAGCGAGTTCTATACAGGCGACGATCCAGTCGAGGCAGCACTGGCAGGCTTGCCACGACAAATACACGATGTGCAGCACCATGAATCGCTTCACTTTGATCACGTGCCTGACCTTGTTCGCAAACTACGTGTCTGTACGGCCAAGCCCGAATCGAAACTAGCTTTGGAATTCCTGATTCTCACTGCCGCAAGGACGATCGAGGTGCTTGGGGCAAAGTGGGATGAGGTCGATTTTGAAAAACGGCTGTGGGTCGTCCCGGCTAGCAGAATGAAGATTAAAGAGACGCATCGCGTACCTCTTACCAGTCATGCGATGGACCTATTGGATCAGGCAAGAGCGCTGTCACCGGAATCCGAGTTCGTCTTTCCAAACCAGATCACCGAGAAGCCACTCTCCTACAATACACTACTGTTCGTACTGCAAAGGCGAATGAGGCTCAGCACAACGGTTCATGGGCTTCGTTCCAGCTTCAAGGACTGGGCATCCGAGACCACCAACTTTTCCAACGAAGTGTCGGAGAAGGCCCTCTCGCACAAAATCCCGAGCAAGGTGGAAAGTGCATACCGGCGCGGAGACCTTTTGGAAAAGAGGCGACACCTTATGGCAGCGTGGAGCGACTACGTGTGTGGTGCTCGAGGCCAAGTGGTCGCGGTAGAATTTGGGTCCGGCGGTTAATGGCAAGCAATGGGTAAACCTTACAAGCGGCTTAAGTACGATCCACCCGAGAACTACGGGCACGACGATATGATTGGACATGGCGAAGCCGTGTCCATGATCACAGATCTCCTAGTCCGGGACGGTGAGCGCTGGAATTTGAGGCGGCGTGTGGACAATCACGTTCGATACGCCGTCAAACAGGGATTCCTTGCGACCTCCCCTGCCGGGCTTCTTAAATTTAGTCAGATAGCAGCATGGGCGAACGAGAGATACGGGAAGGAAAATCCAAATATCAGTCGCATGCACCACGGAGAGATCATAGATGTTGGCGGTGTGGCAGCGGTGGGAGAGGTCGGTAGAACAAAAGCCTTTGGCGCCATCGATGACTACAAACAAGAACTTGAAGTGTCTCAGCAGCAGAACGAGCGGCTGCGGATGGCGCTAGCCGAATCGGAAGCGCAAAGGGAACGCGAAAGGCCTGACACCGACATAGGCAGAAAAGTGCGCGAAGGTGGGAGAAAGGGAGGTAACACCCCCAAAGAGATGAGGCCATAACACTGAAAAGCAGGCATAAAATCGGCGATACGCCTTAAATACTTTAAACCTCCCTCCCGACTTTCAGGCAGCAATAATGGGGGGCCATGTCCAACAAAATCCAAGGAGCTTGGCATGCGCCCAACCCAAAACACCACACGCTATCTGCGTCTTCAGCAAATCATTGGTAACCGGAACTCGTCCCCCCCACTGGAGCCGATATTGCCGATCTCGGCATCATCCTGGTGGGCCGGTGTGGCGGAAGGCCGATTTCCAAAACCGGTAAAGTTGGGGCCGAATACCACCGCCTGGCGGTGGGAAGATATTCAAGGCCTACTGGATCACCTCGCGGCGGAGGTAGGCCAATGAGCGGTATCAGCGAGCAACAGGACCAATTAGCCCAGTTCCAAGCCCTGTTCCCCTCATATTCACAGGCACACGGCATATTCGAAATCACGGGGGTTGATGCGCAGACCGGTAAGATAAAAGGCAATGCCCGAACGATACGCCGCGGCGCGACCCTTCGGG
This sequence comes from uncultured Rhodospirillaceae bacterium, assembly GCA_964611315.1. Lineage (GTDB taxonomy): Bacteria > Pseudomonadota > Alphaproteobacteria > UBA7887 > UBA7887. The sequence goes on along the minus strand of CAZSYW010000218.1, from coordinate 1,449 downwards.
AATGGGAAGAGCATTTGGCGGGCAGACCAAAAGGGCTAGGTTCTATCCCGCTTCTTGACGATGGGGTGAGCGTCAAGTGGGCAGCTATAGATATTGACGTCAATGATATCGATCTCGTTTCCCTAGCGAAGAAAATCAAAGACATCGGGCTGCCCCTCATTGTTTGCAGGAGCAAATCGGGCGGTGCTCACCTTTACTTGTTTCTGGAAAAGCCCTGCTCTGCAAAAGGGGTGGTCGATGCCCTCTCAAATTGGGCAGCGGCACTCGGTTACCCGGGCGTCGAGATTTTTCCGAAACAAATCTGCCGAGAGGTCGATGAGAAAACCGGAAATACCCGACCAGGCAACTGGATCAACCTCCCGTATTTTGGAGGTGACGCAACCGAGCGTTATTGCATGTTCCGCGGGCAATCTCTTTCGCTAGGCGAATTCATCGAGCTGGCAGGGGGCAGCAGGGTTGGCCCAGAATCCCTAAAGATTCGACACATAACCGCTCTGCACTCGGAGCAGACCCGGTCTAACAAAGCCCGCGAGGGACGAAACGGCTACTTGTATTCCAAGGGGTGCGGCCTCCGGATACACGGGGCCGAAGAGGACGAAATAAGAGCCACTCTTTTGGATCTTAATCAAAAGGCGACAAGTACAGACCATCCTAACTTCGAAAACGGGCCTCTCCCAAATACAGAGGTTGAACAAATTCTGTCTTCGGTTCTGAAGCAGAAAGCTAGCGCAACCTCAGAGGATGAGAATGACCTCATCTCGGAGCTAAATAACAAACATGCTGTGGTCATGGTCGGCGGGAAATGCGTCATAGCTAACGAGCAGTTCAACCCAGTCTTTTGCTACCCGGACATCACATTTTCGTCGCAAGCGGATCTGATCGCCCGCTATGCAAACCGTCATGTAGGTCGCGGACGAAAGAGAACCTCGGCCGGGAAAGCCTGGCTCGCGCACCCAAATCGTCGCCAATATGAGGGAATTGTCTTTGCCCCTGGCGAAGAAGTCCCTGGGCACCTCAACCTTGATAAGGGTTTTGCCGTTGAGCCGAAGAAGGGGGATTGCTCGCGGTTCCTGGAACACGTGCGAAACAACATCTGCAGGGGCGCTGAAGAAATCAGCGAGTACCTCCTCGCTTGGATGTCGGACGCCGTTCAGAATCGTTCTCGGCGGTCCGGTATAGCCGTTGTAGTCAGGGGACGCCAAGGAACGGGCAAAGGCGTCCTATGCACCCAATTCGGTTCTCTGTTTGGCCCGCATTTCATACAGGTGTCGCAATCCAGCCACCTCACAGGAAACTTCAATTCACACCTCAAAGATAAAGTGGTCGTTTATGCGGACGAGGCCTTTTGGGCAGGAGACAAAAAAGCCGAGGGCGTACTGAAGGCAATGATCACTGAGGACACTATTCAGATAGAAATGAAGGGAAAGGATGTCATCACATTCCGAAATC
>CAZSYW010000217.1:0-4071 GCA_964611315.1 uncultured Rhodospirillaceae bacterium | reverse complement strand
TGGGACCCACCATAAAGTATGTTGAAACGCAGAATCGAAAGAACAGAATCGGTCTGATTTTTCCTAGCCAAAAATAAGCTTGCGCGAATCTTCTCAGAGATCGCAGCGATCGGTCAGGGCCTGGTAAACCAAATTCCTGAGGTCCCATCGGATAGGATAGAGATCAGATGGCGCCAACTGTGTAAAGAAACTGACTGTTAGATCATTGGCCAGATCGATCCAGAATGCCGTACTTGCAAGACCGCCCCAGGCCACTTCCCCGAACGCGCAGGAATAGCCGATCAAATTTGGATCCATGACAACTGAGAAACCGAGTCCAAATCCTATTCCGTCATAAGAAATCTCATTGACCGTGCCCTGCCCCATACTGGCTAGGTCGCCCGGTAGTTGATTTCGGGTCATATCGACAATAGTCTCGGGCTGCAGCAGTGGTCCCTCGGGCCCCTGCCCCCTCCGGCGAATCATTTCAGTAAACCGGAAATAGTCAGACGCTGTGGACAGCAACCCGGCCCCACCCGAGAACGTGGTCACTTCGTCGCTATAAACGCTGCCCTTTCGAGGATCCGCCAAGCGCATTGGATTTTCTGTCGTCGCTTCGTAAAGAGCGGAAAACCGTCCCCGTTGTTGTTTCGGAAGACAAAATCCGGTGTCTGGCATACCGAGAGGCTCGAAAACCTGCTTCGTTAGAAAAACATCAAGTGTCTGTCCGGATACCACTTCGATTACATGGCCAAGAACATCGGTGGAAACCCCATAATTCCAACCGCTACCTGGATGAAACAGCAGGGGCAACTCGGAGAGGCGTGTAACTACTGTCTCGAGTGGGCCATCGTCTGGGTAAAACTCGACTTGTCGACTCTTGTATAGCGACGCCAGCGGTGTGTCGTCAAACACACCATAACAAAAACCCGACGTATGTGTCAGGAGATGTCGGATGGAAATCTCTGATCGAGCTGACTCTGTCAGAACCATGTCGTCTTGCCCGGATCGATAAACCTCCATATCACGAAACATCGGCAAAAAATCTGAAAGTGGATCATCAAGCTTCAGTAGCCCCGATTCACACAGGGTCATCAACCCTACCGAGACAATCGGTTTTGTCATCGAATAAATACGAAAAATGGTATCCGACTGTATCTCGAGATCCGATTCGAGATCACGCTTGCCGAGACATTCCAGATAAACGATTTCTCCGTGGCGGGAGATCATGGTTATCGCGCCAGGCAGTTTTCCGTCGTCGATATAGCCCTGCATCCATGTCCGGATGCGCCCGAGGCGTTCATTCGAAAACCCTACAGACTCCGGTGTCGCCGTCACCCGAACTGTACGCTGCCCTAAATACATAACAGGATCACCGCGTCCCACTCAACTATGCCGAAGCAAATGATCTGCGCAAAATTTGCCAGAAATTAACTCGAGATAACCTGCTTATAGTAGGTAGCCTTTTTTAGTACCTTACCATTTCGAAATTCCCAAAGGTCGCAACCGAGACAATCCAGACGACCATTCGCTGTCGTGCCCTGAACACGCCACTCTGTCACCGCCCTGTCATCAGAAATCCACGTTTTTGCATCCACCCATCGTATATCCGGAACTGCCGAAAAACGTTGCCGAAGCACTTCGCCAATTGCCTTCCTACCCACGAAACGCTCACCATGCGGTTCCGGTCCAGCCGCCATCAAAAATACAGCGCTTTCGTCAAAATTGGCGACGATGCGATCTACGTCGTGGGAATTAAAGGATTCGAGTATCTCTTCCATCCGTGCCATCGTAATGCTCATGGTCGACTCCTTTTATGTGATTTCAGGAACCGATACCGAGTTTGTTTCGGGTCTCATCGACCGTGCACGGACGACCCCCGAGATCTCTAATAATCCGTATCGCTTTCTCGACCAAGTCTCCATTGCTGGCAGGAACACCCTTCTCGAGGTATAGATTGTCCTCCAACCCGACACGGACATTGCCGCCAAGTAACATTGCCTGCGCCACCATAGGCATTTGCGTTCGACTGATCCCAAAACCCGACCAGAACACCTCTGGAGGCAATTGCCCGACCATTGCCGTCATAGTGGCAGGGTCAGCACCCGCGCCCCACGGAATCCCAAGGCAGACCTGATACATTGCAGGTGCACCGATCAGACCTTCACGGACGAGTTGATTCGCGAAACGAAGATGCCCGAGATCGAATACTTCCATTTCGGGTTTGACTCCGAGTTCCTGGTATCTCTTGGCCATCTTCCTCAGCATATTCGGAGTCTGGACATAAATGTAATTGCTGTCGCTGAAATTAATGGTGCCACAGTCGAGTGTTGCAATGTCGGGTCGTAATTCCTCTACATGTGCAATCCGAGTTTCGGCGTTCACCATATCCGACCCCTCCCCCGCCACGGACGGATCATCGTCGTCAATGATGAGATCGCCACCCATCCCGGCAGTCAGGTTGATCAGCACATCTCGACCGCTGTCACGAACTCGGCCAACGGCCTCGCGAAATAACTCAACATCACGACTGCCTTGCCCGGTCTCGGGGTCTCGAACGTGAATATGTACTATTGCGGCTCCCGCATCAGCCGCTTCAATTGCCGCAGTAGCAACCTGTTCCGGTGTGACCGGAATTGCGGGATGTTTGTCTACCGTATCGCCGGCCCCCGTTACAGCACAGGTAACCACCACCTCCCGGTTCATTTCCATAATAGGCTCCTTGGTCGTCGTCGGTATTCGCTAAGTCGTCAAACCTCTACCCCACGAATACGTTAAATTTCATTTCATTTCCGGCCAACCATCCTGGTCTTGAGGATACCAGTGTTCCGCTAGAACTTGCTGTATCCCAGCCAGGCACCGATCTCGCCGTTTCTCTAATTCAGTGAACGGCCGGTCTCCTGCTTCTGTTTCGCAACCTTCGACGATTTTATTCTTTAGCTCACTGGTAAGTTTCGGTGCCTTCATGTGCGACCACGGCAGTTCCAACGCAGGCCCAAACTGATCAATGGTGTGTCGCATTCCTCCCACCCCCCCACCGAGATGCCAACCCATAAATGTGCCCATAAATGCCCAGCGAAGACCCGGCCCGCCAGTCACAGCCGCGTCAATTTCAGACACGGTGGCCACCCCATCATTGATCAAGTGAAGTGCCTCTCGATACAAAGATTCCTGCAAGCGGTCTGCAATATAAGCCTCGATTTCCCGACGGACGTGCAGCGGCCGCATGCCTAAATGACGATAGAAGGTTCCTGCACGGCGCACTACTTCTGGACTGGTTTTCTCGCCTCCGACTATCTCTACCAGAGGCAGTAAGTACACTGGAGCAAACGGGTGTCCTATCAAAATGCGGTCAGGATACTGGCACTGGTCCTGAAGGCGGCTCGGCAGCAACCCAGAAGAGCTGGATGCAATGACCACATCTTCAGCTGCGTAACGATCAATCGTTTCATGAACCTTAATCTTGAGGTCTTCGCGCTCAGGCACGTTTTCCTGGATAAAATCAGCTCCTTCGACAGCTTCTTGGATCGTCTCTACGAATCGGAAATTTGTCGGGTCACCTTGACTAACCAATCCACTGTCTTCAAGCACCGGCCACGCACCCTCAATAGTTTTTTTTACTTGAGACCGAGCATCTGGCGACGGGTCTGTGAGTACGACACTTAACCCTTTGGCCAGGCAACGTGTTGTCCAACCACTCCCGATAACACCCGCTCCAATCAGTGCAACCTGCTCATAGGTTCTTTCTTCCACGTTGCAAGCTCCAATTTATTTACCAAGAAATTTCGGTTTCCTTTTCTCAACAAAAGCGCGAATACCCTCCTCCGCATCTTTTGATTTCAGCATCTTGCGGTAGATCGGAACCTCGCCCGTCCGCATGGTCTGAAATGCTCGCTCGACGGTGTCGCCTTCGATCGCTCGCAACACCTCCTTGACTGACTGCAACGCTAAAGGCGCCGCTTCAGCTAGTTGATCGGCCCACGCACGAGCCCGCTGCAGCAACTCTGATTCAGGCACCACTAGGTTAATGAGGCCATGCCGAGCCGCCTCTGCAGCTGTCATGCGCCGCCCTAGTAGCAGCATTTCCAAGGC
>CAZSYW010000216.1:0-4110 GCA_964611315.1 uncultured Rhodospirillaceae bacterium | reverse complement strand
AGACCCCATGTCATGAGGCCAATTAGAGCCGGAGGTACGAAGTTGTTCCGCAGCAGCGCTCTCATTCTGAATTTTCTCCTTATGATCAAACGTTCAAACAGGTGTGCCGAAGAAAAATGGAGATCTGAGGGCAAAAATGAGGCGATAAAACCCCGCGTCGAGGTAGTCATTGGCACGGATAACATTAAGTCTAATGTTCACAAACTATATGAAAGACTTGAGGTTGTTGGGGAGACGAAAGTTTTTTCATCGCTACTTATAAATCGTGGCAAACAGGAAATATTTTAACCAAACCAAAAAAAACAAAGTGATGGACCATCAGTGACGCGGCACTTCGGCAACAAGAAACAAAGCTAGGTGACAGAAATGGCCATGTGACTACTCGACTTTAATACATACCTTTCCAAGGCAAACCGTACACTTTAGTGGCGCGTTCTTTCAGCCCTCCACTTTCATGTTTTGATTAGCTTCCGTCAAATGAGATACAAAGACCCTAAGAAGTTCAATGGCTACCTCAGGTTCTCTTTCGATTATCTTCAGAAGCCTCTGCTGATGAACAGGCATTAATTCACAATCATCCCTTGCTACGGCGTCGGCAGTACGACGTGAGTCGGGATGTATTAAAGCCATCTCACCAAAGGTGTCGCCTGCCCGAACCGTGGCCAACAATCGACCGTTCGATTTTATTTCCACCACTCCTTCGATAACGACGAACATAAACCGCCCCTTATCTCCCGTTTTAAAAACATTGGCGCCTCTTTTCTTCCGGACGAGCGACGAATCGAGGTTACTCCCCGCGGAAGGGCGACGTAGTTCCCGCATCAAAAGAGACAAATTTTCACTAGTCATAAGTGCATCACTCCAAATTACAAAAGGTGTGACTTCGAGGCGGTAACGTTCCTATGTGCAGTCATCCCGCATCCTGTAGTTCAATTTCCTGGCTTCTTTGGCAGCGGCCTCTTCCAACATTGGACGGACAATTTCACGTATTGGCTCGACCCAATCACTCACAACAACCCACTTCTTGCCATCCCATTCCTGAAATAACACCGGACCATTTCCCTCGTGATCTGAGCAAGTCACCTTAAACGGCGCACCAACACCCTTCGCACCGAGTTTTTCCAAGCGTTCGTCCGTCAGGTTGATATGCTCAAGTCCCCAACGCATCTCCTCGCCAGTAATATTGCCACCGAACTTAAGGATGGCATTGCGGATACCCTCAGCTATTAACATGGCGTTGAAGACACCCCGTGACCACAACACGTCTCCGTAGTTGTGCGCCCTCGCCAACGCCATGTTTCCGTCATAGGTGTATTTCAGAATGTCCTTGTGGACATCCGCGAACGCACCCGGCGCATGGAAGGTAGCTGCACGGTAGCCCTTCGCTTTAGTACCCGCTGGCTTGGTATCGAGTTCATCACCCGACCACCAACCACCGATAAAGCGGTCCATCGGATAACCAAACTCCGCGGCACGAGAAATCGCTGTAGGATTCATCACACCCCAACCCCACATAAACATATAATCGGCATCCCAAAGGACGATCTGACTCCATTGGCTGCGTTGATCAGCCATCTGCTTTGCCGGGATCGCCCAGTGCTTAAACTCGTATCCCAACCTCTTACCTAAGGCCTCAAACAACTTGATTGGCTCACGCCCATAACCTGATTCCAAGAAAATCAAACCAATTTTCTTGCCTCTCAAATTATCCATACCTCCCATCTCGCTACCCACATACCGGATGAAGGCAGAAGCTTGCGACCAATAGCTTGTCGGAAAGTTGAAGACCCAAGGAAACCAACGCCCGTCAGCCGCCCCACTCATGCCGTAACCCATTGAGAGGATCGGAATTTTATCCACAGGAGCCCTTGGGATCAGCCTATATGTTAGACTCGTACTCTGCGGGACGGAAATTAAGCTGCCCTTCCCCTTCAAACGCTCATAACACTCGATGCCACGTTCGGTTCTAAATCCAAATTCACATTCCTCCCAAACGATTTTCCGGCCCAAGACACCACCATCGCGTTTGCTGATCATTTCAAAATATGCAGCTAGACCATTGGCAAGCTTATACCCGTCCGGACCGAATGGCCCAGTGCGGTAGGTGAACATCGGGATATACAAACCGCCTTCATCAACGGAGGATTCAGGCGCAACTCGTCCGACATATGTGCCCTCGTACCAAAATCCTTCCTGAACCTTATTACCGCCCGAATAAGTGCCGCGGCCGTGATACCTGGCATCCTTCCATTCACCGACGTATTTATCACCATTGGCGAAGGTCATGGTGCCTTGCCCGTGCCTCCTGCCGTCCTTGTATTCGCCGACGTATGTTGCTCCGTCGACAAAACTGTGAGTACCTTCACAATTGGTCCAAGTGGTCTTGTCGTAGTTGCCCGGACATTTTGGAAAAGCCACAGCACTGGTCACATGAACCAGCAACATCGGAACCACAAATAGAAATAGGACACGAATCATCTCTGCAGACCTCCCCCTACAGACGAATTAGTCTAGCGCGACTCTGCCGCTCATGAAACCAGCACTATAGTCTGAATGAACCCCTGTGCAGGGTGTTGACAGAATCTAGCAACGTTTATGGAGTGGGGTGGAATTTCCAAACCAGAAACGGAAGAAGCTGATACGAACTTCACGAACGTTGACGAATCCCCGGCACCGAATTATCCGCAGGTATTAAAACTGAATGTCCGACTGTCGCTGGTTACCGAGCGAAACAAATCAGCCAAGCGTGTAACAAGCACTTCGAGCCAAAAGTCTCGCGGATCCTGATACCGCGTAGGTACAACGCCGGCGTTTTCGGTTTCTCGTTTTTCTTTGCCCGTTGCGCATCTGTTGATAGATAATGACTGGGCATTACAAAATAGCGATGACCTCCTTACTTAACTTCGCAGTTTTTGCAACATCAGTAAGGTCAGCAACAGCGTGGGAGGGGTGCCCCAAGCAACTCTTACTTTATGCGGACCGTTGTGATGGTCTGTGCGACTACTTCCCGTCCCGATTCGGTCTTCCGCACGAGTGTGTATTTACCCTTGTACTCTCCTGTCATCCAGGGGCCTCTACCACGCTTCCCGGTAAACGTGAACCAGCGAATTTGGTGCTTCTTTGCCGGTTCGCCTTGTTTTCGAACTAGGATACTCCCGTCTGGCGCAATCACCTCTAGTTGCTCCTCATCTCCTGTCTGGAGACCATAAATCATAACCCAGAACACCAAATTGGGAGCGCTTGGACGAAGGTTGTCGTGCCGGTGTTGTCCCGAGACAATCTCATTTTTCGTCGGCACCCGGTCTGTAAAACTAGAGGAAAGGATGCCGGTCGGCCGATAGGCAAGATCCGCCAGGGCATCTGACTCCCACAGTGGCTTGCCGCTGACGCCGCAGCCCGCTTCTGCCCCAACGCCGAGAAAAGGATCGACTACTTCGTCGAGATACCTGACACTCAAATGTAGATGTGGAAACTCGGTCATTCCCGAAAGCCCAATACTCCCCAGTAGTTGACGACGGTAGACCTGCTCACTTTCACGAACTTGAATACTACCCTGCCGCATATGGCAATACTGGGTATGCCAACCGTTCCCATGGTCTATGAGAACACCATTGCCACATTCTTGCCCTTTGATTTTTTCCGGATCATAGTGTCCGGGCATATGGTCCGGAAGGTCATTCCGAACGGCGATCACCGTTCCAGGCGCAGCTGCCAAGACCGCTATGTTGCGCTTAAGCCAGCTGGCATCAGGAAGTCGAAAATCTGTACCCTTATGCCCGTCATAGGCAAGTCGTCCACAAGTATAATCCCTGGCACCAGGTCCAGGGTCTCGGTCCACGTAGTTTTGGATAGTACAAACGGTGCCGATTTCGCAAGCCACAGGCAAGGACAATTGGACTTCTGATTCCGAACTTGCTCCCGCACGACACGTGATCAAAAAAAACATACCGGCAGCAAGGCCCCAAAAGACCGCACACCACAGACCTGCAGTTGACAACCTCAAGCTATAACCCAACAACGGTTCACCGCAATTCTAGTAACAACAATGGGTGCACTTGACTCAGGATGTCACGCCCTCATCGACAGCCTCTTCCGTTGCTGCCTCCTCGG
>CAZSYW010000215.1:0-4125 GCA_964611315.1 uncultured Rhodospirillaceae bacterium | reverse complement strand
ATTGAGGTTTATTTACCTGTTCGTCGTCGATGGTGCTACCAATTCGGCCACAACCTATGACGGTGGCCCGATATGATGCCATTTCGTGTCTCCTCCTGTTAGTTATTTTCCAATTAAGCAGAACGGGGATAGCAATAGATTAGCATGTTAATTTATATGTCTCAAGTTGGCAAATTCAATCCAGATATTACTCGGAATTTGCCAGATCGAATAAGGCTGTCTTATATAACCAGTAGTTGTGGTCCAATGAAAGACACAGGACATAATCACGCTCCCTCCACTTTCCACACCATAGAATAAAGTATGGCCTGCAGCCCAAGACTAGATGCAAAGAACACAGTGGACTAATTACCTTATTCGTATGATTCTATTTAAACTGACCTCACTCTAGACTGCGGCATCTACACAGTTGTTCTGCTTCATCATGGATAAACAGTATTCAAATCGGCAGCTCCGTCTAGCCTTGGCCTTGTCTAAAAACTTCTATTGTCACTTGATATCGCCAGCCATCGTCAAATAGTTGGGGCGTACCTCGCCTTGGATATCAGCTACAAAGTCGCGGGCTAAGGCGCACCACCTATTTTGGACGAAATCTCCTACTGTCGGCACCTTATTCCTCAGCCGTTGCGGCACTGGCAACATGTCCGAGTGAAACCGCTTATTATGCCTAAATCCTAGATGTCGTTTTTTTCTCAACGCTATGTAGGAATTCTCTTATAGCCTAGGCGTATTTGTTGGGCTCTACCATGGTCAAATGCGATGCGTCCTCGAAAATCTCTAGTTTAGAACCAGGAATGAGGCTTTGATACCAAGCGGTGGTTTCGGGCGTTGCCTTCGTGAAGGTCCCCACACTTAAGGAACGCCGCGGCCGAGCGGTCAACCACTGGCCGCCAGAAGCCGTACTTGGCCTGGAATTGCTCGCTATAAATCTCCCGAAAGGTCTCGAAGGCCCATCCAGCAAACACCACAGATCCAAGGCTTGGGGATCGCGCAGCTTACACAAGGGCAGCGGTTTGAGACAGGGCAGGCCCATGAGGCGTCCTCATATCCAAACAACCAAATCCCAGCCGGGGATACACACTCAAACAGACAAACAACCAGTATATGTCTAATTGACCATGTGTTGAGAAGAAGTGTAGCAAAATTGGTCCATCGCCTGGATGGAACAATACTCAAATCCGGGTGGTCGTGTCGGAAACTGGCACAGATGGGGTCTCAGGAGATTGGCACAGAAAAAACAAGAATTCACAGTGTGAAGTCACTCACACCATTCATTGAATACGTTGCAGATAAATCGGCTTTTTTTGGGATAAAATCGAAGGTAACGACCTGTTAATACAATATATTTCTAAGCTTTATAAAAAAAACGAGGCCTGAATTGTTAACAGGCCCCGATTAATTAGATATACTTATAAAGTCAGTTTGGCTGCTCTAAAGCTCAGTTTTTGTACTTCAGCCATGTTTTTGGCAGGGGTTGTTTCGGGATGCCTGGCCCTGAAACCTCAAGCACGGGTATGCCCTGCCAGACTTCTTCTTCCTGCCAATCGAGCCAGTATTCGCTCTTGAAGTTCTTATAGCGGAAATCAGTGAAGACAACCTTGAAATCATGCAGGCCTTTCTTCAACGCTACCGACCATGTGTTCTCAGCATGTACCCTCGGAGCCGCAAACCATTCCTCTCCATCAACAAATACACGCATATCAAAACCGGCATCCATTTTTATATCAAACAGATAATCAGGTGCATAAAATACATACACTCCATCAGCAGGGACGTCAATATAGCCTTTGTAGTTGACAGCATAAGCCATATCGGTTTTACGGATACGTGCCACCTCGCCCGCATCCAGCAGTGCAGTGACATTTCCCTTGCCCTTGACCGGGATAAGGCCTTCAGCACCCGCGTTCATGAACAGGTTCGGCCAGTCACTTTCAAGGTACTCATAATTAAGGCCGTCATTAAGGCCATTAAGCTTCTGCGCCGGCTTGTAGTTAACCTTCTTGAGTATAGTAGTGAAGGTCTTTCCCGCATCCATACCGGGAAAATTCCACGGTGTCTCGGTCAGGCCCTTGCGGAATGGCCGAACCTTCAGCATCACCGTACGATCAATATTGAAGGGCTCGGTGTATAAAGACGAAGCAAGCGTCGGGTCACTTTTGTCAAGTGTATAGCGATACTCGATGTCACTTGTGTTCTGGGTGGGGATGTCGAAGGAGACCTTTATCTTGTCCACAAATACATTTTGAGCGGGGCTGATCCTTACCGTATCGATAGGCCTGCGAATGGGCGTGGTCTGGAAACCGCCGCCTGAAGCGAGTACAAACTCTGAATCCGGCGTGGGCAGTTTGTATTTTTTATAATTAATTGTCACTGCTTTTGCTCCGAGGACCACGCCGCTTATCTCGCCATCTTTCTTAACGGCCATCAGTGCCTCGCCATCAGCTTTGACAGGGCCTGCGATGAGTTTGTTGATCTTTTGCGGACCCGACTGGAACCATGCAGGTACACCATTTTTTGTAATTACATCACAGCCAAGCACGCCGCTTGCTCCGCTGGTCTGTTTATATTTTTTAAGGCCGCCTGCAAGAAGTGTATTTATCTCATCACTATTGGCAGCGCGAGTGACTATAGCCTTTACGAGGACCTGGTTACCAGTATCTGTCCAGCGGACAGAGACGGGACGAACGAGCTTCTTCTCCCACATCTTTACGAAATCACTATCGGTCTTTTCCGCATTGGCTGGATTGTCCAATATATCCTGCATAATATCTAATTGCGAATCGGTCCAGGCGACGTGACTTCCTGAGTTGTTGATCTCATTTGCAAAAGTCAAGGTCGAGTTGGAGATAAGATGGATAGAGACATTGTCGAAGTCGACATTGGAGGTGGCAAGCAGGTTAAGCGTGGGATTTTCGATTATCAGGCTATGGCCTGCGTTACGAAGATAACTTACTTTGTTTACTGCGTCCTGGAAACTTGTGACAGGCACCCATGCGGGCAGGCCGAAGAACTGTGAGTATTCATGCCCGGCGCCGCTTTCGTTCTCGATGCGGGTATTGACAAAGTATAGCCCCTCGCCACGCACAGAAAACACCTGTCGCAGCGATTTGACATCGGTGATCGGAGTATTATCCAGGCCGGAAATAACATTGTAGAGATTGAAGAAATGACTGTCTGTTCGCACTCCTGCGGGAGGCCGCTCATAGGGCTTGTCCTGAACAGCCTCGGCTAGATCGAATCGGCTGGATGTATGGAACCGATGGCCGGCAATGTTGCGGGGCGGTTGACTGCAGTAACGCGTTTTTCCGCCGGTCTTGGGAAAACCGTAGAAAAAATTACAGGGCTTCTTATCAACAGAGAGAGCGTTGCCGACAATAAGATTGCGTCCGCTTTTAGCAAGGTCGAATCTGCCAGGCTCGCGTCCAAAAATAACGGACTTATGTGCAACATAACGCATAGGCAGGGTTGTGCTGGAACCAAGATAGTCTGACATGAAGAAGTACTCGGCATCCGCTTCCCAGCTTTCGCGAAGGATATTCATCGCGGCGTACGGGGCAACCTCGGATAAAACAGCCGGCGCAGACGCCAGAGTAGCCTGTCCGGTATTCTTCAGTATTGTCTCCATGCGGGCGGTTACCTCGGCATCCTGACCCATTAACAGTTCAGTCATTGCCGAGACGGTATCGTAAGTTGTCCATTTGGGTTCGAGCCATTCATGCGTTCTGCTTTCGTAATCAGGGTCAAATCTCGGATGGAGCATACCCGTAGGAGTCATCTCTACCACTACGAGCCGCATACGGTCACGGAGAATGTCGTCGAACTCATCGCGTTCGAGCTGACCTACGAAATCCGGCGCGGCGCAATAAGGCATGCATTCACGCGCCCTCGGTACGGCGATACGGCTGTGACCAAAGTCGCTCGCTTCATAAGATGCTCCGTCCAGAGAGAAGTAGTGAGTGAAGTTTATGTTCCACAGACGCCATATCTCCTGTCGGGCATAGGTCATGGACTTGAATTCCTGAAAAAGCGTCGCTATGTGAAATCCGTTGCCGATACCCATGATGCCCCAGTTGGCAAGCTCCGTTCTCTTGGCGCGGATCGTATAGGGAACAAAATCGCTGAGTA
>CAZSYW010000214.1:0-4127 GCA_964611315.1 uncultured Rhodospirillaceae bacterium | reverse complement strand
CCCTCCGCCCACAAAAGCCCGATCGCACTTTCACTTAAGCCGGCTGCTTGCCAATGAATTGTTGAAAAACCGTAAAACGCAGCATGGCTTCCCTGAATTAAACCAGCTGACGTTAGAAATAAAATAAAAATGGGTGATTTCAGTAATTGCCGAATCGGAGAACTACTGGGGCTTGATTTTGACACGCGTACGTTGGGCAACAATAGACATGAAAAAACTATGGTGACACAGCCAATTAAAATTAAGGGGATAACGGCGTCTTCCGTGCGCCCAACAAGCCACAAACCCCCTCCCCATGATCCTGCTACAAAGGTCAGGGATCCCCAGAGGCGTATCCTGCCGTAATCCAGTCTGTGTTTTTGAGCCACACTTAGAGTGGTTGTTTCAACGAGGGGCATCATTGGTGGAAATGAGCATCCCAGTAAAAATGATATAAGAGCGAAAGAGGCAAAGGTGTTGGCTTCGGTATAGAGCGAGAAACTGACCAGGGTCATGAAGGCCAAGCAGATCATCAATGGCTTGTGTCGACCCAAGCGGTCTGCAACTTGGGCAACCAGTGGGCTGATTATTATTCGGGTCCATGTAGTAATGGATAATAGGATTCCTATTTGGGTTGGGCCTAACCCATTGCTACTTAGCCAGGACGGCCAAAAAGGCATGTAGACCCCAATTACAAAGAAAGTGGCCGCGTAAAAGAAAGAGAGACGTACGCCTAGCGATATCGGACTTTGGCCCATTTCGTTTTTTACGTTCTCTGGGTGGAAGGGGTGTTTGTTTTCATGAAACACCCACCATACAGGGCTTTTTTACCGTAAACGACGTTTTCCCTTCCGAACCTCTCTCGACTTGTTGGATGGGTTACGGCATGTTGAAGTACGTATAACAGGAGAAGAGGTATGTCCGAAACGCAATCCATCACGCATCTCTGTTTGGTCGATGGATCAGGGTTTATATTCCGCGCGTTTTTTTCGATGCCTCCTTTGACGAGATCCGACGGCACCCCTGTCAACGCCGTACTTGGATTTTGCAACATGCTGTATAGGCTGGCGCGAGATTCGGACTGTGACGGACTCGCTGTTCTTTTTGACACTGCGCAACCAACCTTTCGTCACGAGATGTACCCTGCGTACAAGGCGAATCGTGATGCGCCCCCAGAAGAACTGATACCGCAATTTTCTATAATCCGTGATGCAACGCGCGCGTTTGGTTTCCCAGCAATAGAGCAAGCTGGCTTTGAGGCGGATGATCTCATCGCCACTTATGCTCGTTTGGCGAAGGCGCGTGGCTGGAAAGTGACGATAGTGTCCAGCGACAAAGATCTGATGCAGTTGGTGGGGTCGGGTGTGGATATGCTTGACCCAAAAACAATGTCTCACATTGGGCCAGATCAAGTCTTCGACAAATTCGGGGTAGCGCCAGACAAGGTAATTGATGTCCAGGCACTTGCCGGAGACTCGACCGACAACGTGCCAGGGGTCCGTGGCATCGGCATTAAAATCGCAGCACAGCTGATTGCAGACTATGGTGATCTCGATAGTCTGCTTTCCCGTGCGACGGAGGTCAAACAGCCAAAGCGTCAGCAAGCGCTGGTGGAACAGGCAGATCTTGCACGGTTAAGTCGTGAGCTTGTGCAACTTAAGGAGGATGTTCCCGTATCAGAGTCAATGGATGAGTTTGTCCTGACACCCCCGGATTTGGATGTGCTGCGGCCATTTCTTTTGACGCAGGAATTCAAGTCACTGCTGACCCGTGTGGAGGGTGACCTTGGCGCTGTCTCCGTTACTGAAAGCGCTCTACATCCGTCGACGTCCAAAACTCGTTCCTATGAACTTGTTCAGACTGTTGAAAGTTTGACTAGATGGGTGTCAGCTGCAACCCATGCTGGCCGGGTTGCGGTGGACACCGAGACCAATTCCCTGGACGCCATGAGTGCGAAACTGGTGGGTGTATCACTCTCAGTTGAGCCGGGGAGTGCATGTTACATCCCGCTAGGACATAAACTTGGCAACGAATCTGATCAAGATTCATTCGATAAGGTCAGCCAAGAAGACAACAGTTCTGCGCAGATTCCACTTCAGGAGGCTTTGGCCTTATTGAAGCCGTTACTCGAAGATCCACACGTATTGAAAATAGGACAGAACCTTAAATATGACATGGTCGTATTGGCGCGGAGCCCGTATCCAATCCATATGTACCCTATAGATGATACAATGATTATGTCATTTGTGCTGGACGCCGGACGGGGCAGTCATGGCATGGATGCGCTTTCCCAACTTCACCTCGACATTACACCAATTTCCTACAAAACCGTGGTTGGTACAGGAAAGCATCAATTGACCTTTGATCAGGTGTCTTTGGACACTGCCTGTGAATATGCGGCTGAAGACGCAGATATAACGCTGCGTCTTGCGGATTTTTTGAGGCCCCGATTGGTTTCGGAGCAAATGACCACCGTTTACCAGACTATAGAGCGTCCTTTAGCCTTGGTCCTCGCCGAGATGGAGCAAAACGGGGTATTGGTCGACCGCGACACTTTGATCGGGCTATCTGAGGATTTTGAGAGCCGGATCGACATGCTGGCAATTGATATTTATAAGCTTGCGGGGCGTGAATTCACTATCGGATCGCCAAAGCAGCTGGGGGAGGTGCTGTTCGATGAAATGGGGCTCGAAGGAGGAAAAAAAACTAAAACTGGTGCGTACGGCACGGGAGCTGAGGTGCTTGAGGCGCTTGCCTTTCAGGGACACGATTTGCCTCGCCGGGTGCTTGAGTGGCGTAAACTCAGTAAACTTAAGAGCACTTATGCTGACGCTCTAATCGGACAAATTAACCCCGGCACGGGACGTGTGCACACGTCCTATTCTATGGCCGGCGCTTCCACAGGGCGACTTTCCTCGACAGACCCTAACCTTCAGAACATTCCGGTAAGGACTGACGAGGGTCGAAAAATTCGAGGAGCTTTTGTTGCCGCGCCACACCACCGCCTTCTGAGCGCTGACTATTCGCAAATAGAGTTGAGACTTCTAGCTCATATTGCGGATATCGATGTCCTACGTGATGCTTTTAAGAGGGACGAAGACATTCACGCGCTGACGGCGAGCCAAGTATTTGATGTGAGTCTTGACAGAGTTGACCCACTGGTTCGACGTCGTGCCAAAGCGATCAATTTTGGAATCATTTACGGGCAAAGTGCTTTTGGTTTGGCCAATCAACTGAACATTCCTCAGAAGGAAGCAAAAAAATATATCGAGTCTTATTTTGAGCGTTACCCAGGCATCGGAACCTACATGGACAGCACCAAGGAATTCGCTCGTTCCCATGGGTTTGTTGAAACAATATTCGGTCGACGCTGTCACGTGATGGCCATCGCGGATAAGAATCCGGCTCGACGCGGTTATGCCGAACGCCAGGCAATCAATGCGCCAATTCAGGGTTCGGCTGCCGATATAATCAAAAGGGCGATGATTCGCATGTCGCCTGCGCTGGTAGATGCAGGCCTTAGTGCAAAAATGCTCCTTCAGGTCCACGATGAACTTCTATTTGAGGTGCCGGAAACCGAACTTGACCGCACAATAGAGGTGGTGTCCGCAGTGATGGAGAGTGCGGCATTGCCAGCGTGTGAGTTGCGGGTGCCTCTTACGGTGGATGTCGGTCACGGAGAAAACTGGGCCGTGGCTCACTAATTTTCAAAGACAAATTCGGGACGGTGTGACTTAACGTGGCTAACAAAATACCGTTAGTACCCCGGTGTGGGTGTAAAGCCTGTCATGGGAGATTTCTCCGTTGGCAAAAAATCCGACTAAAGGTAACGCATTGCTGCCGAAGCCCAAGGCTGACTGAATGATTTTGATCTCTTCTGAGTTGGTGCCAAACAAATTTGGCCCACGGGCAACGCACGAGTAGTAAAGGGCGCCGAGCGGGGGTCTGCTGAGCCGTTTGGCGACACTCTTAGCCATGTTAATTAGATCGGTTCGAGCGTTAGCCGGATCACGTTTGCAAAACATTATCTGGTCTCCGCGCTCAAATGACGACTCAATCTCAAGGTGTCGGTTTTCGACATCTACACCAAGAATATTTCGAACAAGATAGTCGCCAGTGTCGGAACCGGTGACGGGTATGCCGGCAAA
>CAZSYW010000213.1:0-4165 GCA_964611315.1 uncultured Rhodospirillaceae bacterium | reverse complement strand
CGTCCTGCGTAGCTTCTAGTTTCCGATGACGAACCTCAACGGTACAAGCGACGAGAACCTTTTGGTGTATGCCCCGGCCTTCGCCACAAGTTCGGGCACTAACCCATATCTCGTGTATCTCAACATTTTTCCCCGGCTTGCCTCCTATACGATTCTGATTGGGCTGCACCATGCCTGCGCGGACCTTGTGAAGAATACCGAAGGCCGACCCATAACGCGACAGACCAAGCTGTCTCTGAAACCAACCCGGCGAAATGCCGCATGGCTGGTTGGCTACCAAGTAAGGCACCCAAAACCATGTGCTTAACGGCATATGGCTGCGTCCCATGACGGTGCCAACCGTCAGGCTCGTATCGCGGCGGCATTTGCGACAAGGCAGGACACCGTGACGCGTGGCGATGAGGAAGAGATCGCCTGCAGCATCGCGATTTGGGCAGACGAAACTGCCACCCCCTCGAGCATTTTCCAAGTAGGCAGGACACTTTGCTTCATCGGGAATAAGCTAACAAAACTCTGGTAGCAACTGCAAAAAGGGGAAGTCGACACGCTGAAGGACATTCATGGATCACTACCCATTATACACACAAAATCTATCCTTAGTTACGTGTCAAGCGGATAGGTAAAATTCAAAGAAGGTTTCTTTAGTTAAACTGCTCAGGGACAAGAAGATCATCGAGACAAGCGACGATCCTTTGGGCTCCCAGTTCGAGGAGTTCTTCCGCCGAATGCTCTCCCTCAAATCCAATTATGCCAGCACCGGCGCGTCTAGCCGATATAATGCCGTTCTCAGAATCCTCGACGACAAGGCAATTTTCAATCTTCATCCCTAGGCGGTCAGCCGCCTTCAAATAGATTTCAGGGTCTGGCTTAGCGTGAAACACGTCATCACCGCATAAGACCACTCCGAACAAGGAGCGGGTCCCGCTTGCAGACAGGAACAGGTCTACATTAGAAACCGACGCCGAACTGGCGAGGCCTAGGGTATGGCCCCGCTTCTTAAGCGCCGAAAGAACCCGATGGCAACCTGGCGCGACCGGCGGGTGGATTTCCAGTAACCTTCGCGCTATCCGCCGCTTTCGTTCAACTAAGGTCGACTTTAACTCTGGGGGAAGTTTTTTGTCCGACGACTGGAACAGCTGCTCCATGGCCAAATCAGTTCGCATGCCGGCGATCGGACCATAGGAATCAACGATTATACCCTCTTCCAAGACAGTCTCCTTAAATGCCCTGAAATGTATATCGCTGCTTAACAACAGGACGCCATCCATGTCAAAAAGGAATGTCTCTTTCAACGTTTTCGCGCCGTAACAAGAGTTTGGCCCAAATAATATGTGATAGGAATCCTGCCCAAGCCAAGAAGGTCTATCATTTTTTTTGGGAAGCGCAGTATGGGAAAAATGTGGGCGGCTCTTTCTAGAATATAGCTCAATTCAAGCGTCTGATGATACGGGCGGGCCTCAAGCACGAAATATCCGCTTTTTTCCAAAAGCGCGCTTATGCTTTCGATTGTAAAATAAAACAGGTGCACACTGAGGAAAAACGGCCACCTCATCCCCATAAGTTTGCGTGGCCACGAATCATAGGCGGGGAAATTTATGATTAGGTAACCATCATCCTTCAGAATTTTTGAAATCTCGTTGAGCACTTCAGGGGGGTCCCCCAGATGCTCAATCACATCCCACAGCGTCACGACATCGAATTCCCGGTCTGGGAATTTCTGTTCTTGCAGAGTCCCGGATCGAATATCTAGTTTATATTCCTCGCGAGCCCACTGGCTTAGGTAAACGCTCGGTTCGACGCCTACCACCGATAAGCCCAACTCATCAGCCGCCTTTGGGAAGGCACCGGCTGCGCACCCGATGTCGAGTGCCTTACGGTCAGTGGATGTTGTAATTCCGAAGCGTTGCAGCCAATTTCTAAAACATTTGCGGAAGGACCGGATGCGCATGGCATTTTGGGCGGCGAAACGGGGGTCGTGGCCACCAGCGTAGGAATCAATGATGATATCCGAGCGGATGCGTGGGTTTAGATAGACAAGGTTGCAATCGGAACAAGACACCAACTGGTCAAAAAGTTTAGTATCGCTCGACGATTTGAATACCTCGACCATCCGGTCACGGGATAAATCGGCGGGGTAGCCGGACTCTTTTAAAACTGTGAATTTGTCCTCTCCACAGATTGGACAGCTAACGTTTTCGGTAAAGGTCTCCGTCACTAATCCAACTTCATTGTTGCTCTTATTATTCTCTTAGTCCTCAAAACCTGCCTTGCTTTCTGTCATCACGTGAGTAATCCCTTAACCAAACATTTTGTATGCAAGGCACGGTATGGAACCATTTCCATCTTAGTTTCAAACCTGCGACGGAGAAAGTTGATTGGTTGCTTCATCATGGTGAACGGGTGGAACCAAAATTTCCACAATAAAAAATCACGGTAGAGCTTAACCCGAAACTTATTTAGCGTCTCGTAGTCCTTACGCCATGTCGGTGAAAAATTCAATTCTGAGTAGTTAGAATACCCATCAAAAGTGTCACAAATATCGGATCCTGGGACCGGCGTTATAATGAAAAGAGCTATCTCGCTCACCCCCGCTTTGGTTAGGTCATATACCATATTACGCGTCAATTTTCGATCCGCGTCATCCTCTCCCGGAAAACCAAGTACGAAGCAAGCCTGAGAACGAATACCGTGCTGGTTCATCGCTGCGATCAAGCGAATCGCGTGATCGTAATTAAAAGGCTTGTTGATCAATTTCATAACTCGTGGCGAGCCACTTTCCGGAGAGATGGAGATGTATTTACACCCCGCTCGAGCCATCAAGTCGATAGTCTCTATTTTGCGGATCGTTTCGACCTTGGTTCCTGAACTGATCTTCCAGCGAATTTTGAGCTCACGCCCGATGATCTCCTCGCACAGTTCGCGGGTCCGCTTTTCGTTCACTGTCGGATCGACGTCCTCAATATGGAATTCCTCAATGCCCCAAACTTTGTTCCAATGCTGCATCTCGTCCACAACGTGGCGGGCCGAGCGGGATCGCCACTTTAAATTATTCGTTTTTGGAATAACACAGAAGCGGCAGGGATAGGGACATCCGCGCGACGTCAGAAGCGGTAGATATTTGGAAGCGGAAAGTGGCCCGTGGGAATATTTCAATCGCCAGTAATTCTCCACCGGGAATAGATCCCAGGCTGGCAGAGGAAGAATATCGAGGGAAGGAATATTGGTTTTGGGCAGGCTATAGTTAATCTGTCCCCCTTCAATATACCCAATGCCGTCATGCTCAAGCAACTTACTACGAGGCGCACCCGTCTTCAATACCTCCAGAACCCAGAGACTACGATGCTCAGGTTCACCCATGATTATGAAATCGGCCCCCGCCTCGTAGAACTCCGCCTGCACGCTCTCCAGGGCATAAGCTGTCACCGCCTGGGAATTTTCTACCACCGTGATAGGAACTTGCTCATGGTGCTTCCTAATCTCAGCGATGATCGAGATCGTCGATTGATGCGAAGTCATATTAATTGCATAAATGAATACAGCAAGCGGAGGTTCAGGCCGTTTTTCTTGAATTTGACCGGCAACCTCAGAGGATTGCAGCCCCCGATAAATAAAATCGCCATCCACCCAATGCTGATTAGGCTTGTCGCCGAAGGCATCGATGACCAGGCACTCATAGTCCGAAGCACGAACCGACCCAACTAGATGTGCTAACCCAAATGGCATGTAGACAATGCCAGTCGTAAAAAGATCTCGCTTCAATAGGACGAGGTTGGGGTTAACGAAGACGACTTCTTGTGCAGCCATGGAGGTGTTCCAAGCAGTACCAAATAAGTGATATGACCAGTTGAAACCAACGCACTGGGCCAGTGCGTCAGGGCGATGACACCTAATATCACGACCGATTCCCTGGGCGCAAGATTGCCATATGACCTGAACCCCGTTTATTGGGCTGCTTGAAGTGAAAATTTCTTCGTAATGTTTTGGCTAGCAAGACAAGGGAACATGATGAAGAAATCGAGAATTTTGTAACAGCAATTGGCATTCATTTTAAAACAAGTATCGCTAGCGCAAGAAGTAGGTTGGGCTGATGCCGTCGAAGGCGCGCCGATTGAATCAATTGGAAGAAGAAAACAGCCACTTGAAGCGGGTGGTCTCCGGCCTTGGT
>CAZSYW010000212.1:0-4177 GCA_964611315.1 uncultured Rhodospirillaceae bacterium | reverse complement strand
CCGGTGAGGGGCCATAAACAAAAGCAGGAATGTCTTGGTAGCGGAAAAATTTGCAGTCCGTGCCACCGATTCCAGTTATGGCCTCTGGCCTATGATCACTTATCTCCATAATAACACGCTTTAAGATGCCCACCATAGGATGCGACGGATTACTGGCCGACGCTGGATTGCTAGCTGCCTCCTGTACACTGAGTGTAACCTCGGGATAGTTTTGAAGAATTGCTCCGATTCGTTCCAACACGTTGGCACGGTCAACGCCGAACGGTAGGCGGATATCTGCCTCCACACGGCAATCACCAGGTAACATGTTAACCTTGAGCCCCCCTTGGACGACCCCAATATTAACCGTCACTCGAGCCGCGACGTCTGCAGCGCCTGAGCCCATTACTTTGTCCATGCAAGCGCGGACTTCAGAACGACGAAGCAACTCTGCCATATCCGGTGGCATGGCAACTGGGATATCGTTTAACTGATCAAGATCGACAATCAACCCGGCGGCAATACGGTTAGCGCTAGCACTGCGGTGTGGGTATGCGCCATGTGCACCTGGCGTACCTTTCTCAGCGAAGCGGATGGAAGATAGACCGCTCGGTTCAGCATTGAGCACGCAATCGCCAATGCAGTCATTAGCATGCTTTTTGAGTAGATAACGTGTCCCCCACTTGCCTCCGGTTTCTTCGTCGGAAACGACGGTCAGAACAAGCTTTCCTGGCCAAGAGTTTGACAAGCGGGAAAGGTATATAAACGTTAGGATTGAGGCGCTAGTACCGGCTTTCATGTCCGACGCACCCCGTCCCCAAACGGCACCATCGGCGATAGCTCCCGACCACGGGCCATGTGTCCAGGTCTCGCTTTCGCTGGCTGGAAATACATCAATGTGACCGTTAAGCACCAGGTGGTGTCCGGGACCGTTGCCCCTGACAGTAGCAAGAATATTCGGCATCTGCTCTTGCGGAGCGATGATTTCATATTCGATACCCTTGGAGTTAAGATAATCGGCCACAAAAGCAGCGGCTGTGCGTGTATCACCAGGAGGATTGGGTGATGCTTTAGAGAGAAATTCGCTGAAGAAATTTACCAGTTTATCTCTATCGGCTTCGATCCATTCGAGTAATTGTCGCCGGGCATCCATCTTTTGCATATACCTCAACAAACAACGCGATTAGCGAGACTCGGAGGAAGATCAATGTCACCCGAGGTTTCATGGAGCCGGTGCCAAGACGCCACAGTTGCTTCTTGCGCTTCCGCAATTACCAATTTTTCATCCATGGTTAAGACCTGGCCGCCTAGCATTAGAAAACGACCATCGACCATGACGGAGTCAACAATGCCTGGGTTGCCGTAATGAACAATGTTGGAGACTAAATTAATTACAGGCCGTAAGCTCGCTTGATTGAGATCTATAATGGCAAGGTCTGCTTTTTTGCCTGGCTCTAATGACCCTAAATCAGCTTCACGTCCAAGCGCGCGGGCCCCGTTTAGAGTCGCCGCTTCTAAGGTCGCTTGTGGAGAAGGATCGACGCCGCCACCCTCACTTTTACCCCCGCAACCGCCTCGATGAATGATGGAACCGATCTTCAACGCCTGAAACATATCCTCAGTCATGTTATCAGTGCCTAAAACAATATTTACACCCGCGTCGAGAATTCGACCAACTCTCACTTGGTGTGGCCCGCGGCGAGAACTGTTGGCAGGGCAATGTGCCATATGCACGCCATGCTCGGCCAACAAGTCAATGTCATCATCCGTGCAATAGGTCCAATGTGCTGCCACCACGTCCGGGCCAAGCCACTCATTGTCACCAAGGTATTCGGCCGGCGTCCGGTCGTAAGCGGTCCGTATCTGTTTGATCTCGCCCGGGCTTTGCGCCAAATGTACGGTGCGCGTTAGGCCGTATTTTTGAGCAAAAAGGTTTAATTGTTCCAGCATCCAAGGCGAGCACACGTCGGGTGCGTGCGCAGAAATTTGGCATTGCACCCGCCCATTTTCAGCACCATGGAACTTTTCCACCATAGAGACAGTGCGTTCCAGGAACTGCTCCCCGAAGGCTTGGTCGTATTCGTAGATCCCATGGCGAATCTTTAGGGTTAGAGCGTCGGCACAGTTCTCTCCCAACCATAGCCTCATTCCAGTCTCGACCATGCCTTGCGCATACCCCGCAAGGAATCGGAACGGCTCAACCAGAGTTGTGGAGCCTGAGCGGATTGCCTCCAGACAACCTAGACGGGCGATGGCTCGACGCTCATCATCAGTCATGGCAAAACTAATTGGTGTCATATAGCCAAAGATGGCATCACCCGACATATCCTCGACTGTCCCTCGAAGAACCAAAAGGACTGCATGGGTATGGGAATTGATCAAGCCGGGCATTACCGCCTTCCCTTTTACATCCATGGTTTGCATATTGGGAAAACGTTCGTGCATTTCAGCACTCTCACCAACGGCGATAATTTGATTTCCTTCAATAGCGACAGCGCCGTCGTCGATGATGTCCTGACTTTTGTTGAGTGTAAGTACCGCAGCGCCAGTAATTAGCAATTTGTTTTGCTGTTCATCATCTACCATGAGCGTCTCCTGTTTCGCAGCAAAGCATTATGAGATCATAACCTACCTTGTGTCTAGAACCCGGGTTTCCCCCCAACGCGCCAGGAAATAACTGAGCATCGAGAGCGTTGTCAGTGCAATAACCACGGCAACGGTCGGCCAGACAGTACCGTTTTGAATAACGCCCAAGAGTTGTGCCGTACCGGCAGCGACAACCCACTGTCCAAAACCCATCACTCCTGTGGCACTGCCCGCCACAACTGGGTTAACGCCAATGGCGCCTGAGGTAGCAGCAGGTTGGCTCATGCCATGAGCGAAAGTTATAATGGCCATAGGCAAATAAAGCGCCAAAGGTATTGGGGCAAATACCAAGCACCAAAGAACCATCGCTGGACAAGCGATTAGAGCTAGCCCCGTACCACGGATAATCATGAGGTGGATGCCCCAACTTTGGGCAACTCGAAAAGTCACCAGATTGCCGAGAACGTAACCAATAGATAATAAAGGAAAATATGCGCCATAGGCCGTCGGCGGCTGCCCCATCACATCTGCCATAACGAAGGGCAAGCCGGCAAGCATGGCATACCATGCCGACAGCGTGCACGTGGTATGGCCGGCGTAACCTAGGAAAACGGGAGATCGTAGGACCTGAAAGCTTTGTTGAATTGTCTTAAAGAGATTTGAGCTGGCAACCGTGGGTTGGGTTTCGGGAAACCATTTGAACGTGATAACAAACACGGTTACACCAACGCCAGAAGTGACCCAAAAACTCATCCGCCATCCAAAGGCCACATCGATCCAGCCTCCTAGCATAGGTGTTGCTGAGCCTATAAGAGCACTGACCATAGTAACCAAACCGATTGCGCTCGCTGCCCGATTTCGACCATAAATATCGCGGGCAACAACGCGTGCAAACATCAATCCGGCGCAGGCTCCAATAGCCTGCAGCGCGCGGCCGGCCGAAAGGGCTTCGATAGTCCCTGCGTTAGCACATATTATTGGCGCGAAGATATATATTGCCAGGCCGATCAATATTACGCGTCGTCGTCCGAATCGGTCTGCTAAAGCACCGTAAACTAACTGCGCACAGGCGAAGGTGAGGAGGTAAAGACTTACGGTTAGCTGTATTTCTGAGTAGCTAACGTTGAATTCAGACTTCAATCCTGGCAGGGATGGCAAGAAAATTTGCAGTGCAAATGGACCAATTATACCGAACATGACCAGCATACATATCAAGTCTAGGCCCGGGGTCGGCTGTTGATTTTTCATTCGGTGATTATATAGAGTGGAGATGTTTCCGTCTCTCTGAGATTGATGATAAGGTTACACGGAAACGACATTGGGGAGGTAAGCCATGCAGCTTGAACGGTTCCAAAAATTTAATACCCGAGACGTCTACCCCGGTGGCAAGATGGATAATGATATGTGTATGGCGGTGAAAGCCGGCAATCGGGTCTTCCTACGCGGACAGACTGGTCTTGATCTAAACCAGCGGATGACGGACGTCAACGATCCGGCAGCGCAGGCAAATCAAGCAATGGAAAATGCTAAGGTCCTCCTTGAGGGCGCCGGCTCGAGCCTAGATCACGTGTGTAAAGTGACCACCTATCTCACTGATCCAGCCTATCGAACT
>CAZSYW010000211.1:0-4229 GCA_964611315.1 uncultured Rhodospirillaceae bacterium | reverse complement strand
GAGTGTCTACCGGATACCGGCCATCCACATCACTGTAAAGTCGGTGCTGACCAACACCGCGCCGCTCGGACCGTATCGCGGTGCCGGAAGACCGGAGGCCATCTATATGATCGAGCGGTTGATCGATACCGCTGCCCGGGGGATGAATATTGACCGCGCCGAATTACGCCGCCGCAATCTAATACCGCCCAACGCCATACCCTACCACGCGCCGAACGGAATGGTGTACGACAGCGGCGAATTCGAGGCGGTGATGGACAAGGCTCTGAAACTTGCAGAATGGCGGGGATTTGCGGCGCGCCGGAAGGCGTCAGAGGATGCCGGCCGGCTGAGAGGCATTGGCATCGCCTGTTTTCTTGAAGTAGCTGGTGGCGCACCGCTGCAAGAAACCGCCGATTTACGGTTCGGAACGAACGGCAAGGTTGCCTTGCGAACCGGCGCCCAGGCGATGGGTCAGGGGCAAAAAACTGTGATGCTACAAATGGTCGCGCAGCAGCTAGGGATCGCTCCAGAAAATGTGCGTGTGGTTCAAGGCGACAGCGACGAGGTTCCCGATGGCTTGCCCACGGTGGCGTCCCGTTCGACCATGATGGCCGGCAGTGCCATCGTCATGGTATGCGACGAAGCGATCGAAAAAGGCAAGCGCCTGGCTAGTCATACTCTGGAAGCTGCCGTCCGTGATCTGGAATTTTCGGAGGGTCAATATCGTGTTCGCGGCACCGACAGGAAGATTGGACTACTTGAACTGGCCAAACGTGCCGAAGGCGAGCTCGATGCCGTGACGACGTTCACATCGGAGCAAATGAGCTTTCCAAATGGCTGCCACATTTGTGAGATTGAAATCGATCCGGAAACGGGCGCCATCGATATCGCTCGCTACACTGCCGTAGACGACGTCGGCAATATCCTGCACAAAACCATTGTTGAGGGTCAGATTCACGGGGGCGTCGCCCAAGGACTTGGGCAGGTCCTCGGTGAAGAGATTGTTTACTCGGAGCACGGTCAATTGCTGACCGGCTCGTTCCTTGATTACATAATACCGCGCGCCGATGATATACCCTTTTTAACAGTTGACCATCATACCACTTCCTGCGCCACCAATCCTCTTGGCGTCAAAGGAGCTGGCGAGTCGGGCGTAGCCGGGTCGTTGCCATCTGCCGTAACCGCGGTTATGGATGCCCTCGCCCCACTCGGGGTTTCGCACCTAGACCTCCCCATGACAGCATACCGAATTTGGTCGGCTTTGCGGGCAGTGCCGAGCAGATAGATTAGGACCCTAGTGCCCCTGAAAATTTTTGGGAACAGTCAGCACCAAATTCGACTTGATCACCTATTTGGAGAAAGGCTACAGTAAGATCAAGTGATTTAGTCAGCCTAGTCTGCCTTGTGTGGCACGGGCAAATTCCGATGTGACTGAAGTTCTCAGTGTTACCTTAAATTACAAAAAACAAAGGATAATTGGTTGCAATCCGGAAATGAGGTATTTTGATCAGTTTCTAGAAAATTCAAATTCACTAAAACCACACCAAAAATATCGGGGAAAGAAAGCCATGAAAATTTACAAACTGATTACTAGCACAATTGCTATTGCGGCATTTTGTGCATTCGCAGGATCTGCAATTGCAAAGGAACCCGTCAAAATTGGATTTAGTATGGCACTTACAGGTCCACTTGCGGGCGGAGGCAAGCAGGCGTTGGTGGCAATGGAAATGTGGCGCGATGATATCAACGCAAAAGGTGGTATCCTTGGTCGCCCAGTTAAGCTGATTTATTATGATGACCAAACAAAGGCAAGTAACGTACCAGGCATATATGCAAAACTACTGGATGTAGATAAGGTAGATTTTATAGTATCTGGCTATGGTACTAATTTGATTGCACCCGCCATGCCAATAGCGAAAAGCCGAGACATAATTTTTATGGGGCTATTTGGCATGAACAATAATAAGAAGTGGAAGCATGATAAATATTTTCAAATTTTGCCATCGGGACCAGATCCTGCCGTGGACTTTTCTAGGGCTTGGTTTGATACCATCATGCAATTGAGCCCAAAGCCTAAATCTATCGCGTTTGTAGCAGCAGATGCGGAATTTGCGCGTAATCTAAAAGATGGCGCTGTTACAAATGCCAAAAGGCTCGGTATGAAAATTGTTTACAATAGAAACTTTAAACCGGGGACCCCTGATTTTACGCCAATAATGCGTGCTATTAACGCAACAAACCCTGACGTCATTTATGTAGCGTGCTATCCTGGCGGCGCGGCAGGTATGACCCGTGCAGTAAGTGAGGTCGGAACAAAGGCTGCGGCTTTTGGTGGTGGTATGGTCGGGCTTCAATTCGCCGGGATCATGAAAGGCCTTGGGCCGAAGCTAAATGGCATATTGAATTATGATTTTTATGTGCCAGAGCCCAACATGAATCTTTATCCGGGGGTTAAGGATCTACTCGTAAGATATCAGAAAATTGCACCGTCTCGAAAAGTTGATCCCCTAGGGTATTATCTTGCTCCTTGGGCTTATGCTTATGTTCAGATTTTGGGTGACGCCGTTAACGCTGTTGGCAAAATTGACCATGCAGCTATTGCTAAGTACATTCACAAAACTGAATTTTCTACCGTTGTAGGAAAAGTAAGGTTTGGTGCGAATGGTGAGTGGGCGTATCCCCGAACTCTGACAGTTCAGTGGCAAAATATTAAGAAGAAGGGTGATCTGAAGCAATTTACCCAACCAGGTATCCGTCAGATTATGAACCCAGCAGCCTTTGCAACTGGCAAGGTTAAGCCATTCAATTCATTGCGCTGATTCAGCGTATTACCAAGAGCTATAGAAGTGGTAGGCGGGTGACCCCGCCTACCACTTAATTTGCTAACAGAGAATTTATTTTGGTTTCATTTGATTTATTGATTAATGCCCTAGTTATTGGAATTTTGCTGGGCGGTTTCTATGCAGCGTTGAGCATCGGACTTTCAATTTCATTTGGTTTGTTAGATATAGTCAATATCGCCCACCCTGCATTTATCATACTTGGGGCCTTCGTTTGCTTTATATTTAACTCTACTTACGGGTTTGACCCTATTTTGGTTGGAGTTATCTTCGCTCCCGTATTTTTTATTTTCGGGAATATAGTTTACCGGATTTATTACCAAAGTTTTGAGAAAACTGGAGCAACAGCTCTTCGGGGCTTAGCTTTTTTCTTCGGAGTTATGTTTATATTAGAGGTAGCTCTAATAATATTTTTTGGTGTCGATTACCAATTAGTTCGCGCTGGATATATTGACTACAAGTTAGAACTCGGAGCGATAGATATCCCATTTAGGATGTTTGTCCCATTTTTAGTTGCCATGATTATGACTTTAGGCCTTCAATATTTTTCGTCTCATACATTTTTTGGCCGAGCAATGCAGGCTGTTGCTCAAGATAGTCTTGCACTTCGGTTGATGGCAATCAATCCAGCAAAAATCAAAAGAATAGCATTCGGCATTTCGTTGGCCACATGTAGTATAGCGGGTGCACTATTCGTGATTGTAATGCCAATTGAGCCATCAATTGGACGACTTTATATTGGTCAAGTCTTTGCTATCGTCGTTTTAGGCGGTTTGGGCTCACAGAGTGGCACCCTAATTGCCGCGATGATGCTGGGAATAGTGGAAAGTTTTATAACAACATTATATGGCCCATCATGGGCACCAGCAGTTGCCTTTGGCGCACTGATACTAGTGTTAGCATTTAAACCCACAGGGATTTTAGGGCGAGCTGGAGATACAAGAGGTTGAGTAATACCCGTTTCTATTTGGTGATTTTGGTCCTGGTGACAGTTAGTTATCTGGCTACGCACTTCATTGACAACCAATATCCATTTTTTGCGGCTTTCGCCATCCTGCAGTTGATGATTATGGCATTAGCGTGGAATATTTTAGGTGGATATGGAGGATATGTGAATTTTGGCAGTGCCGCGTTCTTTGGTCTTGGCGCTTACGCTGCGATTGTTGCTTATCAACTATTTGGCGTCCCTTTGTCGATACAAATATTGACAGGCGGTTTGTTTTCGGCATTGGTGGGATTAGGTACAGGATATTTAACTCTAAGGTTACGAGGTGTTTATTTTGCAATTGCTACACTTGCTTTGCTCGTTGTGGCAGAAACTTTGATACACAATTGGGACTACGTCGGGGGTGCAGCCGGCGCATATCTTCTCCCCCCAAAAAATTTGGGTATGTGGGGATTTTTAAT
>CAZSYW010000210.1:0-4232 GCA_964611315.1 uncultured Rhodospirillaceae bacterium | reverse complement strand
TCGCCGCAAACTGAAGAATTTGGGAAAAAGCCGTTGCGACACCCGTAGTCTCAGTATCGTAAAATACGTAGGGCACTGGCACCACCTCCGCAAAACATCCGATCCAACCCAAGGTAAAGCTTGCTCAACTGGTAACCTGTAGCACTTTAAAAACCGAATAACATTTTCACCCCGCATCAATAGACTTTAAATTTCATGCTGTGGACGCTTTCGACTTGTTGTTGCGACTTTGCGTATAGGATCTTGTTCCAACTGTACTTGATCCTAATTTTCCCAACGTTCAATTGAACTGTATCCGTCCCTCAATCATTTTCCGACTCTCCCCGTTCGTAGAGTGTTTCACGACCCAAGCGATCAAGGCAGAGCTCCGCGGTCCAGGGCAACATTAGCGAACCAAGACGAGAATCTCTATATAACCGTTCAAGTGCAAAAGATTTAAGCATCGACTGACCTCCACACGTTCGTATCGCTAAACGGCACATCTCGTTGGAATTTTCCATCACTGTGTATTGAGTGGCGTATGCGCGGAGTCGGTCCTCCTTGGTAGGATCCACACGCGCCTCAGAGATTGCCTGCCTGAACAAAGCCCACGTCTGCTGCAGTTTGATCCACATATCCGCAACTGTAATTTGCTTCGTAGGATACATTCTCCGCTCAGTCGAGACACCTTCGATATCGCCACGAAGGTAAGCGACTGTGAAGTCATACGCGGCCTGAGCAATACCCATGTACGTTGGGCAAAGTGTTAAAAACATGTGTGGCCAACGGTTAGAAGCCTGGTAATAAACTCCGCGAGGCATCAACATTTGTTCATCAGACACAAAGACGTCTTTGATCAGCAAAGTTCGCGACACCGTTGCCCGCATCCCAACGGGGTCCCACGGGCCCACGATAGAGACCCCATCAGAGTCCGCAGGCACCGCCATGAACAGAGTGTCCCGGATAGACTGGTTGGGCTTTTGCTCAGTACACAATATCCCGTAATAGGTTGCAGCTCCTGATAATGACGCAAATATCTTTGTTCCGTTAAGTAACCATCCACCATCCACTTTCGCCGCCGTGGTGCCGAAAGGAACCTTTCCAGCTGCAGCAGCCGAGCTCTCTGAAAACGGCTGGGCAAAAATAGCTCCATCATGCACGATACGGGAAAAATGGAGTTCGCAGTTTTTCTTGTGCTGCTTCCGATCCACCAAAGGCATGTCCAGATCGTCAGCAATATGACCCGACCAAAGTGGGGTGCAAGCATGCATGTTATAAGTCAGAGCCGTCGCACCACACCACCGCCCCATTTCCGCGGCCAGCAAAGCGTACTCTGAGTACTCGATACCCAGCCCACCGAACGATTTTGGGACCGTCATGGCCAAAAGTCCGGCCTCGCGCATATCGGCATAATTTTCAAAAGGAAAGGAGGCTTCCTCATCGTAGCGGTGTGCACGCACTGCGAATTTTTGTTGCCCGAGTGTCGTTATCACCTTCTTGATTTCATCAAACCTTCCCGCCATCTCCTGCCATCCAAAAGATCGCAGGTTTTTCGTCGATGACGGGCTTTGCTCCAAAATAGGTTTGTTTGTCCGTGTCATGAAATCTCAGTCTTAGCGTGTTACGGTAGAAAGAAAATCATCAAGGACAGCATCGAAGGTCGAAGGATCCTCCAGATTCGCAAGATGCCCAAGCTCTGACAAGCAAACGTAACGGCATATCGGAATCTTTGCGGCCATTTGCGCCATCATCGAAGCCGGCGCTATAGTGTCCAACTCGCCCGCAACTGCTAATGTTGGCACTTCAATTTTCGGCAGATTAGCACGCCGTTCGAAAGTGACTATACATTCAATAGCAGCTCGATACGCATCAGAAGAAACGCCAGCCATACATTCATAGGCTATCTTCTTGCCACTCGAAAGCGCGTTCGAAGACATCATATTATCAACAAGTTTCTCAGCAAGCTCTGCCATGGTGACCCCGGCAGAGAGTGGCCCCAAGCGTGACTCCATAAACTTCTTTTGAAACTCTCCTCCCTGCTTTCCAAAAGCAGAACTCGTCGCAAAGAGGGTCAGAGAATGCAGTCTGTCCTGATGTGCGACAGCAAATTCCTGCGCAACCATTCCACCCATCGAGTGACCTATCAAATGGACTTTCCTCCAACCCCGATCATCAATCAGCGCCAGTAAAGAACCCGCGAGCGAAGGAAAGGACATTTCACCTATCAGGAGGCTTTTCCCGTATCCTGGCATATTCCAGGCGACAGCCTGGTATTTCCTGGAGAATGTGTTGATCTGCGGCATCCAGCTACGGGCATCACCTCCGACCCCGTGAAGAAACAGAAGAACCTCGCCCGATCCCTTTTCAACGCAATCAGGGATCTGAGTCAGAGCAAATCTCCTCGCAAGTTTCCCTTTTCAACGGCGACAACATCATCCAGCGTCACGGTGCAGTTCCGAAGTGGTAAATCAAAATGGCCCAGCGTAAAGCGATTTGCGGCTTCATTCGCCCCTGTCGAAAACAGGAAATTGCCGGCAAAGGCACGCAGTTCAGTGCCGTTAATATCTCGCTTATCATACATCGCGAGCGCGTCCCACCGTGCCCCTGGATTCATACCCCAGCCGATGTGAGACACCGCATAGGCTTCCTTATCTCCCCACGCCGCGATATATTCACGGAACAGATTAGCATCCACCCCGGATCCCTCTATATCTGTCACATAATCGTCTTCGATCCGGAAGACGATCGGACTTTCCACGTAACGCTTGAATGTCAAATTAAGATCACCGACATCCATCACGAGTTTACCATTTACGGCACCTGCCTTAGGAAAACATAGCACCAGCCCACCCGGCCAATGGGCGACATGTCCAGGACGATCGCAGTAGCCCCAAACGCCGGCACCCCTGGTGCCCATAACATCGATCTCTAAGTCCGTTCCTGCATCCGACTGGACCGTCATGCGGTTTGCCTCTGACAACATTCTAATCCCAGTCTTTACCTTTGGTGTGAGACGCGGATCGGGCACTAACCGCTCGAGAACATCTGGATGCTCATTCGATACCATCATCAACCGGGCGCCGCCTTTCAGGATACGTGGTAGTTCTGGAGCGTGGAGCATACCTTCAAGCGTACAATCAACAACTATTGTGGATCCAGAAAGTGCCGTCACAACGGGTTCAATCCCCTGAACGGAATTTGATGCGCCTGTCGAACGCACAGGTACAGGAACATTTTGAGGAGGGGTCGTCACACGAACATGAAAGGTCTTGGCTCCCAGCCGTAGCAAGGCCAGTTCCGCAAGATGAACATTGAGATCACGGGACTGAGTTTCCGAAAGGATGGCCGCCGTATCCCCTGGCTCCACTTTGCAAAGCTCAAAAACCGATACAAACATGTCGATCCACTTTGCTTCTAGACGGTCCGAGAACATTAATCACCTTTTCCCATGTTGTCGGCCTAGTTTACATCAACTATCCGAAAGTCAAACGACGATGGTATGTAATTATTTCCGTCGAATTTAATGTGGGTCAAAGGAGTCGCGATGTAACCCCAAGTCGCATCGACCGAATGCCACTCGCCTCCGACTAATACCTCGTTCCAAGCGTGTAAACCAAATTTCCGGTCCTCGTAATTCATCAATCCCCGCACCTCCCGCGATGGAATACCGGCAGCCCTTGCAAGAGTATTGAACAACAACGTATGCTCCGAGCAATCACCTTTTCGTTTATCGAGCACCTCAAAAACGCTCATGGAGTTGCTGGTGTAGTCATCCACAACGTATTTCTTTACGTGACCCAAAAGGGCTTCTACCTTCTCCCAATCATCAGTCGTGTCGCCGACAACTTCCCCAACCATTTTTTGTATGGCTAAATCCTCAATTGGGTAAAGGGAACTTTCCTGTACATATTTCTGCACGTCACCCGGAAGGCTTTTCTCAGGAACACCGATATCATTTCCCAAGACAAGGAACGTTTTCCCATTTTTAGTAAACACTCGTTGTTGATAACCCGAGTAAATACCGCCATCGTAAACACCTACTATTTCTAACATTAGCTTGTTTAACGTTTCCAGGGGAGGAATTGACTGGTCTACAGAGATTACTGCATCATCAAAGGCGAATCCTCCAAACCAAGTATCACTTTTTGCCTGATGCTCTCCTTCGAGTTCCGTGTACCCCTGAAATTCCGAGTACTTCAGCGGCATTCCATCTTCTGAACGGACAGTCCTAAAACTGTTCCGGGTGCCACTTC
>CAZSYW010000209.1:0-4238 GCA_964611315.1 uncultured Rhodospirillaceae bacterium | reverse complement strand
CGTATCTCCGATGGTCTCATCGCCAGATTCCCGGACATGGTTGCAAATACACCCGAGTTACTTGCTTCCCACCTTGCAAAAGCGGAGCGGTTCGCAGAGGCAATTGGTCATTGGCGTGAGGCTGGTCTGCGCGCAAAGGGTGCTTCAGCTACTCAGGAAGCAGTTTCTCATTTTGAAATTGCACTCGAGTACCTTGAAAAATTGGAACCTTCTTCTCTACGCGACAAAGACGAACTCGAGCTGCAGGCGCAACTGGGTCAAACGCTTATAGCACTCCACGGTTGGCACCATTTAAAAACTGGTGCTGCGTATGAGCGGGCCTTCAAACTATCTCAAACTATGGGGTCACCGCCGGAAATGTTCCAAATTTTGTACGGAGTTAGCTCGTACCGCGCCCTTGGTGATCGCTTTCTCGAAGGATTGGCCATTGCAAAGCAATTGTCTGAATATGCGGAAAAAGCGGGTGACAAGGCTGGATGTGCAATTGCGTACGCGTGGTATGGTAGGTTGTTGGCTTTTCAGCCTGATCACAGGCAGTCGTCAAGCGATTTGGAGAGAGCTGTCGCAACGTGCGAAGAACTAGATTCGAAACAACTCGTGGACGCAATAGGACATGACCCAAAAACATTGTCTTTAGTTTATATCGCAAAGAACAAAATCTATGGCGGTTTTGTGGATCAAGCTGTAACAAAGATCGACGAGGCCATTACTCATGCAAAAACCCTTCAATCTCCGTTTATGCTTTGTTACGCTCATTGGATTGCAGCACTCGGTCTTCAGGCTCTCGGGGACCGGAAACAAACAGAGCTACATGCAGCAACTCAGCTTCAGATCAGCATAGATCACGGCTTTTCCTTGATGGAAAGCGCTGGCTTAATCCTTTCTGGGTGGGCTGAGTGCCTTCACGATAATCTCCAGCCTTTATCTAAAATAGAAAACGGTCTTGCCGGTCTACGTTCAAGTACTTTCCAATATATTATCCATCTTGGTCTACACATCGATTCGTTGGTACGAGGAGGGAGAGGCAGGGAAGCGAGAAACAAAATTGAGGAAGCGCTGGCTATTATAGAGACGACCGGTGTAAAAAAAAATCTTCCGGAAATTCTTCGATTGAAGGCCGAATCTAGTTTATTAGGTGAAACCTTTGACCATGACGAGGTAGAAACGATCCTTTTCGAATCATTAAAGATCGCAAAAGCGAGCAAGGCTAAGCTTTGGGAACTTCGTTCCGCTAATTCCCTTGCCAAGCTCTGGGGGGGGAGGAAAGAGCGTCAAAAGGCCTATGACATGCTTTTCCCGATATACGATTGGTATACGGAAGGTTTTGAAACTCCTGATTTACAGGAGGCTAAAGGTCTGTTGGTGCAACTACAATAGGGTTCAACGGAGACCTATTAGCAGGCAAAGGGCTTTAAACTATTTCTATAAAGTCGGCTTAGCCGCGATCTCAGGAGTGACACTCATTCGCATCATAGTATTTCAGCAGTCGAACAAGTGCATCATTTTCAAACAAGCTATTTAATTAATAGGCATTTGAGCCGTCAGGTGCTTCATCCACTACAAAACCTAAATCTCCCTCAAAAGTATTATCATGCATGTCTTTTCCTATAAAAAGCGTCGCGCGAGCACCAAGTGCCGCCAAACTGTCCCCTACATCGAAGAAATTCCCAGACGACTCATTACGCACAGCGCCGTCCCGGCCGGTCCAGAAAAAAATCCCATTATTTGTAACTTTTCCCTCAAATATATTGTCTGAAAACGTAGAAGTTTTTAGGGAGTTCCCCATTTCATAAGGGCCCAATTTTCCAAAGCCACCGATTATTATCGCGCCCGATGGATGTGCACCATTTTGTTCCTCAAAACGAAATGTATTTTCCACAACATTCAAATTTTCTCCACTCACTCCGACAGCCCAACCTTTCCCACTCTTCGTAATATGATTGCGTTTAACTTGCACAAAGTCTGCAAGGAGGTTTCCTGCAATTAGAACAGAAAAACTAGAAGGCCAGTTTTCACCAGGCTTCCCAGTGGAAACAACACGATTCCCCTCAACCGTTATTCCGGCGGGAGTATTGGGGGCGTCTGGGTCTCCAGGGCCCGTGTTCCCGTATCGGTTTCCAAGAACTTCAATGGCTTCGTCGATCCCCGAAATGACGTTGTTTACAATTCGAATATTGTCATGATTGGAGAAAAAAATTCCTAAAAATTGCTCGTCATCCGCGGGTTCTTCGTCAGTGTAATGGCCCATCTCCACTAGACAGTCTTCAACTATAAAATCACCGCGCGTTTTTGGTCCGTTGGACCAAAGGGCGTGAACAAATCGAATTCCGGGGCTGGCTCGATTTGCAGGGTGACTGATCCGGTTGTTGCGAAACTTAAACCCACGGCTAGCCTCAATGAAGATCACTTCTGCTGCCCATTCACGGAACCAAATACCTTCAAAAACGACCGGATTAGGATCATCCTCATTGATAATACGAATAGGACCGCTTTCGAGGGGGCCACCGACACCAGGAGTCATCACTTCACCGCCACCGCGAATAATAGTGCGCCAAGCACCAGCGTTCCCTTGGCCAGTTACGACAACACCTTTACGAATAATCACGGTGCGCCGGGGCGATAC
This sequence comes from uncultured Rhodospirillaceae bacterium, assembly GCA_964611315.1. Lineage (GTDB taxonomy): Bacteria > Pseudomonadota > Alphaproteobacteria > UBA7887 > UBA7887. Next base: position 1,615 of record CAZSYW010000209.1, on the reverse strand, counting down.
CTTGCCATCACCGAGAAAAAAAGTGCCAGAGTCGAGTACCACGGTTCCACCAGGCGTGACATGGTCAAACACCCACTGCAGGTTGTCATAGTCACCAAGGTCGTTGCGAGGGCTAACCCGCATCAGTTCCCCGTTTTCTGAGCTAGAAATATTTTTCGGGTCCGGGTTTGCACGGATGTCCACTTCTTCCGTTCTGGCTGTTCCCAGAGACACACTAAGGACAAATGCGGCTGCCAAGGCAGCAACTCGGGCCATATTCTGAGTCGTCACGGGTTTATCCTCCATTCTCAAATCCATGACAGCATTGAGTGGCATGAACCTGGTTTCTATCAACCGGATGGCGCAATCGAGTTTGCCAGTTTACGGTTATTTGCTCTCGCTGCCGCTGTCTGCCAATTCGAATACGAAGAGAGCGTTGCCTGGCCCGCCCCTGAGTTTATTACGGCTTCCAAAGACGTAGTAACCCGAGTTCAGCAACACCATGTCGCCAGCGGCAAAGGCTCCCATTGCATCGAGAGTGCCACCTTGCACAGTACTGCCGTCCGGAGCAGTGAGGCGCAAAGTAGCTTGGAATGACCAAAGTTGCTTTCCATCAAAGGACCGGAGCGCAAACAACTCACCGTCAAGCGCGGAGGCGAGTACAACGTCGTTTGTGACGCTTACCGAAGCCGAGAAGGCTGATGGGACGACTTCTGATTCAAAGACATGGTTGGTGTGGAACTCCCATATCACATCCCCGGTGAGTAGATGGAGCTTGTAGACACCGGGAGTTGCGTTGGGCACGTATCTGGTAACGGCTGGCTTGGTGATGTCAGCTAGCGTTCTTTTGTCTCCAAAGAGATCGGAGACGCCGGCGTACACGCCAGTATCGTCGACCGCTAGACCCCAATGGATACCACCTAGTGTTCCGCCCGCCCCAATTTTCGTGGACCAGTTCACACGGCCAGTGGTTGGATCGAGTGAGAAGACTGAGCCCCCTTTGTCCCCAGCAATGATGGCTTGACGGTCTGTGCCCGGCAAGTCAGCCACTATTGCACCGGCTCCAAAGTCAAAATCAGGACCCTCTGGTACAGGGCAATTGACTTTCGGGATTTCAAGGCATCCGATGTGCCAGGCATCCCCGGCGGTTGCTTGAAATGACCAATTTACCTCCGCGGTATCAAGATCAATCGCAACAATGGCGTCGCTAAATGCGGTGGCTGGTTGAGTAAAGTTCTGTCCGACGGCGATTAACAGTTGGTTGCGGGCAGGATCCACCGAGAGGGCAGACCACACGGAGCCCCCGCTGCCACCAGCGGGAACAGAGTCGAAGGCCCACAAGAAGGTGCCGTCGAATGCGTTGAAGGAAACCACACGTCCCCGGCTGCTGCAGCACGGATAATCTGGATTTTTGGCGAAAAGCACTTCAAAAGTGGCGACTGGCACGAATAATCGGCCATCGTAATATTGCATTCCACCGGTGACCATGTGCAGGGGGTCTCGGTCCTTAGGGTCCTCGCTGACGGATTTACTCCATAAGGTGCTGCCGTCTGCCGCATCTAGCCCGTAGACAAACCCGGACTTAGAGCCCACAAATAACATGCGGCCCCCGCTTGGGTTATCGACCAATAGGAGT
>CAZSYW010000208.1:0-4250 GCA_964611315.1 uncultured Rhodospirillaceae bacterium | reverse complement strand
AAATTTGACTTCAAAAACCACAAGCGAAAAGCCCAGAACTTTACTTATTTTTCCAGACATAGAACTAATCACTGAATAATGCAAATTTCCCCCGTTAGAACCGAATCTTTTTACTCAAATAAGATCATTTTTGATAATATTTTTCTCCTTCGGATAGATTAGTGACAAGTCCGTCGTTCCCCTCCCCTGAGATCCTAACAAGGATCCTTATAGTTTTTCACGTGCTAACCGTGCCCCTTGAACTAGAGCCACCAATTTCCCAAATGCGACAGAACGAGGTAAATATTTCATTCCGCAATCAGGCGCTGCAATCAACTGCTCGGGCGGCACAAACTGCAGTGCATCCTCGATCCGAGCAGCCACAACCCCGGAGCTTTCGACAGACATATCATTCAAATCAAGGACACCAAGGATTATTGTTTTTTCAGGCAGTTCCTTTAGTACGCTAAGATCCAAACGTGGCTGGGCTGCCTCCAAAGAAACCTGATCAATTAGACATTCATTTAATTCGGTTAAAAAGGAATAAACAGACGGCTTGTCTTTAATTAGTGCGGCATACCCAAGGCAAAGGTGTAAAGCCGTCGTTCCTGAAACACCATCCAGCGCCCTATTAATCGTAGTCACACCGTACGCACGAGCTTCCTTTATCCTCGCTTGCAGGAATGGTTCATCCAATTGAACCACGTCTGCGCCAGCCTTAAACAGATCAGTGATCTCGGCACGGACAGCATCGGCAAACGCGCCCGCCAAAGCCTCTTCATCTAGATAGTAATCATCTTGAGCCTGTTGTGACATCGTAAATGGGCCGGGAACAGAAATTTTGATTTGATGATTGCTCTCCGACCGAAGCAAATTGATGTCATCCAAAAATACAGGTTTGGCACGCTTAATGGGACCGACTACCCGAGGGACTGAATCGAGCTCACCTCGCCGAGATATGGCAGTACCAGGATTCTCTACATCAATTCCTTCTAGTGAATTAGCAAATACGCTGGAATAACTTTCACGACGAATCTCACCGTCGCAGATAATGTCTATGCCCGCCCGTTCCATATCGCGTATAGCAAGCCGAGTTGCATCATCCCAGGCTGACTGCAAAAGTTCCGGTTCTACTCTCCAAAGTTCCCTTGCCCTAACCCGAGGTGGTGAACGTTTTCTTAAGGCCTCTACATCAATTAACCAACTCGGCTGTGGATAACTTCCCACTACGGTAGTAGGTATCAGTTCTTGAAACATCACATGAGCTCCATAGACCTATAAATACGAGTCTTAAAAATGCCATTCCTTGGATGTTACAAAAATATTTCGATGATAAAACAAGTCCAAACCTCACGTACAGGTTAAAAAACCATACACAACATTTTATTCTTAGTTTAAGGGACTATATCTTAATCCTGGGTTGCCTAAAATCTCCATTCGCTTTTTGGAGATCAACCAAAATTAAAATGATATTGTTAGAAAAAATTCAGACGAACCTCTCGGTTCTACGCTATATTTTAATCTGTTTGTGCCGGTTTTTAGGAGAAACCGTGATAGCTGTACCCTAAATTACATTGGTCTCATGCGATTCTCGTGAAAAAGTCAGGCATACCAAAGCTCAAGCCTCATTAAGAAAGAAAATCCGTTGAACAACTTTGATTCATACACTGATATTTCTGTCGAACTATCTAGCCACGTAGGTATAGTCGAGATTCGCCGTCCACCTCATAATTTTTTCGATCATAGCCTGATCCAACAAATCGCCAACGCTATGGACGAGCTTGACTCTAATACAGAATGCCGGGCCGTAGTTCTCGGAGCAGAGGGCCGGTCGTTTTGTGCTGGAGCACAATTTGCCTCTGGGGAGGACGGTGAAGCCCGTTACGCAATGACTGATCCTGGCCCACTTTACGTAGAAGCAGTGCGAATTTTTCGGAATAAAAAACCAATTGTCGCAGCAATACAAGGAGCTGCCGTTGGCGGTGGCCTGGGTCTTGCGCTAGTCGCTGATTTCCGCGTCTCCTGTCCAGAAGCACGGTTTGTCGCAAACTTTACCAAATTAGGTTTCCATCCCGGATTCGGTCTCACATACACTCTCCCGACTTTAATTGGTCAGAGCAATTCAGCACTAATGTTTTATACGAGCCGCCGAGTAAAAGGGGAAGACGCACTAAAAATGGGTCTGGTCGACAAACTTGTTCCTCAAGTTGAACTCCGCGAAGCTGCATTAAGCTTGGCCAAAGAAATCTCAGAATGTTCCCCGCTTGGGCTTCTTGCAACACGCGCGACAGTTAGGGGTGATTTAGCCGACCAAGTGAAGCGCGCTGCGGACCGAGAACTTGCTGAACAAATGCGTCTAAGAGAAACGGAAGATTTTGCTGAAGGGGTAAAAGCGGTTTCCGAGCGCCGCTCAGCCAACTTTGTAAGTAGATGAACGCGGACCCCATCATTACTGAGACAGCACGAAGGATCTTTCAAGACCTCGCAGATCCGCAAAACATCCACAACATGGATAGCCAAAACTGGCGAGTAGCTTTATGGGGGGCGCTGGTTGACGCGGAGCTAACACTTGCTTGGTGCTCCGAAGCAGGAGGTGGTGCTGGTGCCTCCTTGGCTGATGGTTTTGCCATACAAAGAGTCGTCGGTGAGTTTGCTACTCCTATACCACTTGCAGAGACGTTACTCGCTGGGTGGTTACTGGAACAGGGAGGAATCGAGTCCCCGCCAGGACCAATGAGTGTAGCGCCGACCAACGAGGCAATTAACCTGAACTTAGATGATAAAGGAAGGTTATCCGGAATTGTAGAACGTGTCCCCTTTGCAAGAGACGCTGAATATATAGTAACTCTCTGCAAAAATTCCGAAGATGTTAAAATTGCGCTCGTCCAAAGAGCTGCATGTGGGGTGGCATACGAAGCCAACGTCGCCGGTGAGCCGAGGGACCATGTCTCATTTGAGGCTGTCACGCCCCTCAACATTGCACCCGTTTCCGCGGAATTTGATCCGTTTAAACTTAAACTAATGGGCGCCTTAATGCGTACAACACAAATGACTGGAGCAATTGATACACTCCTAAGTATGTGTATTTCTTACGCACAGGAACGCGTTGCATTTGAACGGCCGATCGCGAAGTTTCAAGTTATTCAGCATAACTTAGCAGTAATGGCAGGAGAGTTATCTGCCGCCTTGGCAGCGACCAGTGCGGCGGAAGGAGCCATCTTTCGCGACCCGAACTTAGGTAGCGAGGTGTTCATGAACGTTGCATCTGCGAAAATTCGGGTCGGTGAAGCTGCTAATGAGGTTAGCGCAATCGCCCATCAACTCCATGGGGCCATTGGTTTCACAAAGGAACATATTCTGCATCGTTTTACCCACCGCCTTTGGTCATGGAGAGATGAGTATGGGAGTGAATCAAAATGGGCCGTCTCACTCGGAAAAAACGTGACAAAGCGGGGTGCAGATGAAATGTGGCCAAACATCACAGCGGCTTGAGTGAGGAATGAAAGTTTTATGAGCGACAAGATTAATTTTGACCCTGTACGCCTGCCTGCTGAGGCCGAAGACCTACGATTGGAGATTCGGGACTTTCTTAAGGGAGAACTTCGAGCGGGCACTTACACCCCACACACCGGTGACGGGTTTGACACGGCGTTCAGCCGTAAAGTAGGAGCCAAAGGCTGGATAGGAATGACTTGGCCTAAACAATACGGAGGCAGTGAGCGCAGTCACCTTGAACGCTACGTCATGACCGAGGAATTCCTTGTAGCTGGCGCACCAACGAAAGCACATTTTACGGCAGACCGTCAAAGCGGTCCGGTACTCTTGAAATACGCGTCCGAACCTCTAAAGCAGAAAATTTTACCAGCCATAACCCGAGGGGAATGCACTTTTGCCATTGGAATGAGCGAACCCGAGTCGGGATCGGACCTATTTGCGGCTAAAACACGGGCTAAGAAATGCGATGGCGGCTGGGTCGTCAACGGACGAAAAGTTTGGACTAGCTTTGCCCATCATGCTGACTACATGATTGCATTACTTAGAACCTCAAATTCGACCAACGAAAACCGTCGTCATGGACTAAGCCAATTCTTGGTTGATATGAAGGCTCCGGGTATCACTGTTAGTCCCATTATCAACTCTACCGGTCAGCACGATTTCAACGAAGTTACTTTTGAAGATGTTCTTCTCCCCGAAGATCAGCTGCTGGGAGAGGCGGATATGGCTTGGAAACAGGCCACTGCAGAGCTTGCATTCGAACGTAGTGGACCCGA
>CAZSYW010000207.1:1316-4284 GCA_964611315.1 uncultured Rhodospirillaceae bacterium | reverse complement strand
ATTAACCCGGGTATTACCAACATCATGGAAGAACTCACAAGTCTGATCGCAGAGGCAACCAGAAAAGGTGAACTCGTGAAAGATGTGGAGAAGACTGCGGGAAAAACTGATGACATTGTGACCGATGCTACGGACCTAAGGGAGAAAAACGACACCTTGGCTGAAGAAATACGGAAAGCTGATAGAGAAAAGAACCGTCTGGAAATGGAGCTTGAAAAGGCTAAAGATCTAAGAGCCGTGGAAGTTCGAGCACCGAATGCCCAAGTCGTCCGCCTCCAATCGGTCATTGTGGTAATAAAGGACGGCAAGTTTTGGGCGATTCACAACTTTGACCGGACCCGGACAAAAAACTTCAACTCCCGAGTTTGCGATATTCAACGAGATGGTAGAGGCGGTGTCCAAAAGCTAAAACCTAAACCGGGTGTTGGGGTGGCGATACCCGATAATTTAGATCAATTAAAAGCTTCGCAAATCGGGAGTTATTTCAAGATATTCCCCAAAGAAAAGTATCTTTGTAAAATGTTTATCCACAAGAGCTCGTTCAAGGAGGGGCATCTCATAATTAACATGCTCGTGAAGAGTGGTATTAAATACAACTGGATTCCCGATCCCAGAAATGAAATAGAATTTGTCGTGGGTTTAACTGGCCCAGAACGGTCACAATAACTGAAATGAAAAATAGAAATCAAAAAACGATCATCGCTATCATAATCATTCTTCTGATTCTTCTACTTTTGTTTCTAAACAACAAGGACACTGGGAGTGGAGGGGAATTTGTGGATTTAGGGGACCGTGGTAATGGCACCAACCTCACCACGTCGAATAAAGGAAAGGGAAATCCGGACGTAGGGCAGGAACAGAATCCAGGCAAAGTACAAGCAGGAACTCTGAGCACAAATCTTGGAGCCCTGAGTACAAATCTCTTTACGATCACCCTCTCCGAAAGTGAACAAACCCTGCCGGAAAGTGGAGGAACCAGTGGATTTGGTGAGGATTTCAACACTCGACTCGCTCGCGCGGGCGGAAAAGGCGGTGACATTCAAATCTCCCTGATTTGGAATACCACTGACGACCTGGACCTGCACTGCATTGAACCCGGTGGCCAAGAAATATTTTATAGTAATAAACAGTCCTCCTCCGGAGGAGAACTGGATGTGGACATGAATGCTGGAGGGGGGTCGACCACAGAACCGATAGAGAATATCTACTGGCCGCGCGGCGAAGCGCCTACGGGAATCTACAAAGTATATGTAAAATATTTTAAAAGGAATTCGAGTACTAGGGTAATTTCTTATAAAGTGGCTATCAACTATAAGGGGACAGTGGAAAACTACCGAGGACAGGTGCAGATGGTTGGCAAAAAAAATCTAATTAGACAATTCAGTGTAAACTAAAACAGCCGACCAACCCCTTGTGGTTAGCAGGTTTATCATGAGTCAAACTATTAGAACCAAACTGATCTGTGTGGGAGGGGTAATGGTCTTTCTTTTGATGCTCAATTGTGATGAACCCGACGCAGTGGGATTTACTGATCTTGGCAATCAAGGCGGAGGAGGGCTTGATTCAAACAAAACAGTTCCGGAGGAAAGGCCGAAACATGAAGAAAATACTACTCCGGTCGCATTGTCGACAAATCTATTTGAAATCGGAGTGATGGCGGATGTCACTTTCTTTGGCCTGCAGGCTTACGGAACAAAACATGTCTTCGTGTTGGATAGTTCGGGAAGCATGGGAGTGAGAATGGGGGCTGGATCCCGTTTTGATAAACAGAAGGGCGAGGTGATCCGTACCTTGCGGGCTTTTAAACCAGAGGTGAAGTACGCAGTCATTTTCTATGACAGGATAGCCCACTTTGAAGGATCATTAAATTTAAAGCCTGCCACTCAGGACAACATAGACCAAACCGTGGAGTGGATTAACGCCCATCGGTTAGGAGTACCCAACCGTGTCATGGAAGGCATGCGTCCTGCGACGAGTTTGGAGTGCCATACCATCTATCTCCTTTCCGACGGAATGTCGGATCTGAATGCCGCACAGGTGAGGCATGAAATTCGCGCAATGAATGTGGATGGCAAAATACACATTAATACCATCGGATTACAGGATTCATTTGGAAGGTCTCTGATGGAACAGATCGCCACTGATAATGGCGGCCAATTCAAATTCATTCCCTGAAACGGTCAGCTTAGTGATCGCTCGATGTTCGTTTGGTTGCGCCAGTACACCAGTAGAGTGAGAATTGATAAAGCGTCTACTAGTACTGTGGCCCAACCGTTAAGGGCATCACCTGGCATGCTGTTGTGGCTGGCGTGCAGCAAGCTTGGTACGGCTAGTCCACAGCCGATCAATAACCAGCGATAGCCGTACTTGGTGCTCAGGCCAAAAAAGAATCCGGAAATGGCGCACCAGACCGCATGCAGAAACGGTAGTGTGGTCAGCCGCCATACATTGGCAATATAGATGTTCGTCACCATGTTCTTCAGTTCTTCTTTTGGGATTCCTGAATTGCCTATATCGTATTGGTCAAAAATGGCAACGTTTCGTTCCGTTTGGTACATCACTCCTTCATAAATCCCAAAGCCCAGTCCGGACATCAGGCCGTAGAACATGAACGTTCGTACTGATATTTCCGTTTTGGAAAGCCACTTCCAGATCACCACCAGTACGGCCAACTTGCACGCCTCTTCCAAGATTGCGACGCCAAAGACCATGCCTATGAACATCTCGGTGAAATCCTCTGAGTGAGCCTGCTTAAGCATCTCGGCAAAAAACTCAACCTCATAAAAGCCTAACATTATAGGAATAGAAATAATTCCGGTGCCGAAAAAGCAGATCAGCATGTTTTTCGTGGTAGCATTTTCAGGCTTCACCAGGCCGTTGAAGAAGAAGGCCCAAAGCACGGAAAAGTAAAGCGCCAGTGCCCAATACTTGAATTGAGTGTCATCATCCCCAAATAGAGCGGTCGTGC
>CAZSYW010000207.1:0-1306 GCA_964611315.1 uncultured Rhodospirillaceae bacterium | reverse complement strand
CATTAGCGGGAAGATGCCGAGTAGAACGATCGATACAATCTTCCAGTCCTTGACCCAGCCGAAATGGAAAAACTCACTAAGTGGGCTTAATAACTGGGGTTTAAGGATTTGAAATGTGACTCCCTGTGAAGCTGGAGACTGAGCTGTCGGGCCGTGTGTATTTTTGGAAGTGCACAAACCAAGTTGAGTCAGGGGAACCCACTCCCGCGTACCCACCACACAACCGAGATCATCGGCCTTTACAGAACCATCCCTCAGCCACCCTTGTATGGCCTGATGCGAGTAAGGTCCATGGATTTGCCCTTCTTTGCCAATATATTCACGCATCGGAAAAACTTCACCAGCCCAGATCGCGCCGTTTTATTTTCTCACCGTCCACCGTAAGGGATTCAAGCACATAAGTCTTCTCTCGCTTGTTTACAACCCACACAAATTTGATGGAATGTGTCTCGTCTGCCTCACGGCGACTTCCGGAGCATGTTACTAGAATTTCATCCCGACTATCACCACGAGATGATTTCCAAGTCACACCAGTCATTTCTAGTGCAAAGGTTTGGCCGAGGGTTTTCCCGTCATCGAAGCGATTGTTCCGGACATGCTTAATATACTTTGAATCCCCCCACAGCGCTTTGATATCATTAGGGTCCCAGTAGCCTTGATGCCAAAGAATCCCCAGCATAATCGCAATAAAAACTCCAAAACCAATGCCGCCTGATTTTGCCTTCCCACTGGGGTTTCCCGATGAGCTGGTCTGCTGAGTCGGATTAATTACAGGCGAACTTCCTGCACGGGGCAACGGAGGAGGAGGCTGTTCGGCTCCAAGGAGCTCCATCTCTCGCTGATGTTTTCTTTCAGCCTGCCTTTCGCTTCTTTCGAATTCCTCTTCCTCGGTTTGCTTTCGGTTTTCTTCCTCTTGCCGTGCTCGCTCCCCACGTTTTTTTCGCTCCCGGGCCTCTGCTTCCAATCTCAGTTTTTGAGCCTCTTTTTCATAGACAACATTGAACGCCTCCAAAAGCATCCATTTACCGTTATAGTTGATTTCATGAAGTGCTCCAATTTTCCTAGAATTAAATAGGGTGTCAATTTGCTCCTTGGTAAAAGGACCAGTTATTTTACCCTTCCAGCGTAGTTGGAATTCCGCACTCATAAACAGCATGTTGTTTAATACGAGCTCCCCACGGTGAGTGAATCCAGCGCAATTTGCAATAATGCTTTAATTTCTCACCTAATCGGAACTCTGCTCATCCAAATACCTGTTTCATAAGGGTAGGGGACGTATTGCTTATACTCCTCAATCATCCTGAAT
>CAZSYW010000206.1:0-4302 GCA_964611315.1 uncultured Rhodospirillaceae bacterium | reverse complement strand
TCGAGTTGCGGCCTCAAGCCACTGGTCTCCCGGTGCACTCCCGGAAGGTCTAGATCCCGTGATTAAGGAAACGGCGATATGGACCCCGCCGGAGCTAGCCGCCCCCGACTCCTCGGATCGAATTAATGGATCTGTTGCCTACGGCTTTATTTTCGATTTTTGTGGAGTTGAGGTGGATCGAGATACGCATCGCGTTCGGGTCGATCACTATGTCACGATGCACGATGCGGGAAGACGTATTAATCCCGCGCTTGTGGATGGGCAGATTCGTGGAGGTTTTGCTCACGGGTTAGGTGCCGCCCTTTTCGAAAGATTTCGTTATGACAATGGTGGTCAATTTCTTTCCGGCACATTCGCTGACTATTTGGTTCCCACTGCGTGTGAGGTTCCTGATCCAATCATTTTACACACCGAGTCTCCATCTCCATTCACTCCGCTAGGGACGAAGGGTGTTGGAGAAGGGAATTCCATGAGCACACCAGTTTGCATTGCAAATGCCGTAGCCGATGCACTTGGAGTTGACGATATTGAGTTGCCCTTAACCCCGGACCGTGTTGCGGCATTGATAGGCAATGAAGTGCCCTCATTTCATGCGACAGACCCAAGATGAAACCGCCAGTATTCGACTATGCTATTGCTGAGCACATTGATGAGGTAATAACATTTCTCTCCGAAGAGGGCGATGATGCTCAGCTTTTGGCAGGCGGCCAATCCCTGGTCGCCATGCTCAACATGCGCTTGGTCCGACCAGCACTTGTGGTGGATATTTCAAATCTGCCTGGCCAGGATTTCATTAGATTACAGGATGGTTTTGTAGAAATTGGTTGCACCGTCACGCAGTCTGATCTTCATTCGTGGTCAGACTTGGATACGTCTTTGCCGCTTCTGGCCCGCGCTTTGCCTTGGGTTGGGCATCAACAAACACGAAATAAGGGCACGATTTGCGGTTCTGTGGCCCATGCTGATCCGAGTGCGGAGTTGCCGCTTTGTCTTGCTGCGCTGGGTGGGGAGGTGGTGCTGTATTCTTCCCAAGGCGAGCGGACGCTTAAGGCAGATGAGTTCCAGGTAGGGACGCTGGAGACCGCTTGTGCTCCCGATGAAATGATACGCATGTTGCGTTTTCCAAAAGCGGAAATTAATTCGGGTTACGGCTTTGGCGAAGTTGCGTACCGCCACGGGGATTTTGCAATTGTTGCCATAGCAGTGGTTGCTAATTCTAACGGTGTCCGAATTGCTGTCGGAGGTGCAACTGAGAAACCTGAAGTGCATGAATGGTCCTTGATGGAAGGTAAAGTACTTGATGATGCGCTAAACGACTTGGCACGGAACTTGAATGCAGTCGAGGACCACCATGCCACCGCCAGTTACCGACGAAGTTTGATACGTGCACTCGGTCGAAGAGTGGTTGAGGACGCTATATTATGTCGCGACTAAGTGCAGGGAAACGCCATCTTATTCAGTTTGATCTTAATGGAAAATCTGTCTCAGGAGAGACTGAGACTCGCCTCCTGCTCTCGGATTTTTTACGCGGAGTACTTGGCACCACAGGGTGTCATGTAGGATGTGAACATGGGGTTTGTGGTGCGTGTACTGTCAGGGTAAATGGACGCGCTGTCAGAGCTTGTCTAACCTTGGCGGTCCAAGTCGCCGGAAAACGAGTTGAGACAGTTGAGGGATTGGCGACAGACGGTATGCTCTCGCCTTTGCAGCAAGCGTTTCGTCGCCACCACGCGCTGCAATGCGGGTTTTGCACTCCCGGAATATTAATGTCACTCGCGGAACTGTTAGATTCGGGTGCGCATTTAGATGAAAACTCCATTCGTGAGTTATTGAGTGGTCATCTTTGCCGGTGTACAGGATACGGCAACATCGTTCGTGCTGCTTTGGACGCGCTTGCACAGCCTCGCAAAGGCGAAGTTATTCTTGATGATTGATCTTGGCATGACTTTGTTTGCGGCTTCCGAGCGTTATCCGGATCGAGAAGCAATTTTGGAGGATGGTGTAAGTTGGACTTACAGGAGATGGTTCGAATGCGTCAGTCAAGTAGCTGGAGGCCTCGTTGGAGTCGGTTTAAAACCCGGCGATCATTTAGTGACTGTGCTCAAAAATCATTGGCAGACCGCAGCCCTGCATTGGGCGTGCCAACTCATTGGCGTCATATCAACGCCCATTAACTGGAGGGCAAAGTCCGAAGAAATTGAGTTTGTTTTGCGTGACTCTGACGCAAAAGCAGTCGCCTTTGAGAAAGCTACCGAATTTGCCGTCAACAGTACGTTTCAAGGACCCTGTCTCATCCGTATTGCTATCAGCGGCGAAGGTGATTTGCCGTTTGATGATCTCGTCGGCGGTACGCCTCTCGAGATTGAACGAAGAGAGCGGCCCGAGGATATTTCGGTGATGCTCTACACTTCCGGTACGACCGGGCGCGGAAAGGGAGTGCCTCGTAGTCAATACTCAGAGAGGGCTGCGGCTCTGGCGCATGTCTTGCAAAATGGATACAGGGAGGGTGAGCGCACTCTGGGGGTAATGCCTCTCTATCACACTATGGGCATTCGGTTGCTGCTCTCCATGGCATTAGTCAATGGTTGCTTTGTTTGCCAATCGCACTTTGATTCTGAAAAAGCACTGACTCTAATTGAGCGTGAGCGTGTAACCGCCCTGTATCTAGTGCCGACCCTTTATCATGATTTGCTAGGTCACGACTCTTTTGAAAGTCGTGATTTGACTTCAGTGAGAAAACTTGGGTTTGCAGGAGCTCCCATGGAAGAGTCTTTGCTGAAACGTGTAGATCAGGCTTTTCATCCGGAATTGTTTGTTAACCACTATGGTTCATCGGAGATTTACACTTTTACTGTGGAGCCCCGTGCAGCGGAAAACCCGGGCTCTGCGGGGAAGGCCGGTGTGAACCAGATAATTCGTGTTATCAGTATCGGATCGGATGATCCAGAGGACCGCGTTTCAGTTGGTGAAACAGGGCAGGTTATTGCTGATCTCCGAAGCGATGAGGCATTCAAGGGTTACTGGCGCCGCCCTGATGTGGACAAGAAAACGTTGAAGGATGGCTGGTATTTCACGGGTGATATTGGGCGGTTAGATGAGGACGGCAGCCTTTTTCTGGTGGGACGGATCGACGATATGATCATAACCGGCGGGGAGAACGTCTCGCCTGCTGAAATTGAGACGGTGCTATCTGGACATCCCAAGGTGGAGGAAGCAGTGGTTGTTGGGTTAAGCGACGAACGGTGGGGACAAAGTGTGACGGCTTTCATAAAGGCTCGCGCGCTGGTTTCTTCGGGGGAGCTTGATGTGTTTTGTCGTGGTTCAGTCTTGGCCGATTTTAAGCGGCCACGCAAATATGTGTTTGTGTCGGAAATTCCTAAATCTCCCGTGGGAAAGGTGCTTCGACGCCTTTTGGTTTCCGGTGATTACGAAGTAGATAAACGTTTTTTTACGAAGACAAGAACCGGAGTGGAAACACCAGCATGAGAAAAGTCCCGGAGTGTGACAAAAACGGTTTGGTTAGAGAACTGGATGGTTTCAGGGTGGAGGTAGATCCGGGGGCGGCCCGAGCAGATATCATTCTCGACCGGCCGCCGCTCAACATCATCCGGATGCCTCAGCGTGATGAGATGTCGGCTGAGTTTTCTGCACTGGACAACGATGATCGGGTGCGAGTTATTGTGCTGCGGGGGCAGGGCGAGAATTTTTCTAGTGGCGGAGAGATCAAGGGTTTTCTGGAATCGTCTCCTGAGCACGTTTCCCGCTTAGCAGAAAATGTTATGGCGCCGGAACGTTGCCGGAAACCAGTGGTAGCTGCCATTCACGGGTATTGCTTTGGGGTTGGTTTAGAATTCTGTCTGGCCTGTGACTTTCGTATTGTGACGGAGACGGCCCTTATTGGTCTCCCGGAACAGCGAATTGGGATGATACCGGGATCCGGGGGTTCAATTCGCCTGCTCCACATGATTGGTCTGCAACGTACCAAGGATATGGTAATGCGGTCGCGCCGGGTCACGGGTCCGCAAGCCCGCGAGTGGGGGATTGCGCTAGATTGTGTTGCGGCTGACAGTCTGGACGGCGCTGTCGCGGCGTTAGTGAAGGAACTAACGCAGTTTTCACCGTTGGCACAGCGAACAAGCAAGCGCATTCTCAACGAGGCTCAAGATGCACCGCTTCATGTGGGAATCGGGCTAGAGGGCGAGGCTTATGGGCGGTTGCGGAGTTCGCATGACTTCCGAGAGGGTGTTGAAGCATTTCATGAGAAACGAAAAGCGGACTTTAACGGAACCTGAATCGACCACC
>CAZSYW010000205.1:0-4314 GCA_964611315.1 uncultured Rhodospirillaceae bacterium | reverse complement strand
AGAGTTAGAAGACCTATTGTTTGAGGGTGCTGGTTTTTTCTTAGCTGCTGATTCTGGACTAGAACTTCTCCGCTTTTCTGCAGAAACACGCTTCTCGGTCTTTGCGCTGGTAGCACGCCGCGAACCTTGGCTCGACTTGTCGGGCATTCAAGCCTTCCTATTGCGCAGCCATAACTGCGGCTAACAAACTAGAAGAATTCGGCCGATCGCAGACCACAAGACCTCCCCATGGAACCCGATTTGCTGCCTCAGCAACGGCCGCGCTTAGACAAAAGGCCGTCATGTTGACGAGTGTCTTTTCACATAGAGCCCCCAGCATCAACGACACAAAGATTCTGGCTGTCTCTGGAGAAAAAAACAAGACACCATCAATTTCTCCTTTCTCCATGGCGATTTGAAGTTCCGTTGAAAAAGACGAAGCACGAACAGTACCATAGAGTGCAACGCTATGAACGGTATAACCCCCCTGACACAATAGTTTTTCTAGCCGCCCGCTCGAATTCGTGCCGCCGACATGTAAGAGGGGGCCCTCACCCGGATTAACATTGCGCTCTACCAGTGCTGCAAGATCATCAGCGTTGCCATCTGCGGACCTTACGTCATGGAAACCATGATGTGATAGATTTTTAGCTGTCACATCCCCGACAGCATATAGCTTAACATCACGGTCCACCGTAGCCTTGGCCAGCGCCTCCGCCCCATTCACGCTAGTTACCAAAACTGCCCGACAATTATTTAGATTTAGTTTGGTACTCGTGTGGCGAACGATGCGTAACATAGGCTCGACCCACACCTCAATGCCTTGAGTCCGAAGTTTATTGGCTAACTCTTCAGCCTGTTCCCGCGGGCGAGTGACTAAGAGCTTCATCGATTGAAACCGCTGTTAACACCCATCCTGCCGGGCTCCTTCGATGGCCGAAAACATCCAAACGGTTTTAAATGGACTAAAGTCACACCTAGATACATGCTACTCAAAAACTTCATTGGTGAATCGTCAGAGAGATTGAACTGGCTTTAGTCAACAATCGCGCGCCCAGCTCCTCGCCCAACTGTCTTGCTTGGGCCGAAAGACCTTCAATTTTACCTTCTATCAACTCAGACCCATCCGAGGCCGCAATTAGGCCAGACATCGTGAGACCGCCTGTTTTGTCTAGGGTGCTGAGAGCCGCAATAGGAGTCTCACAGGAACCATCGAGCCGAGCAAGAAAGGCTCTCTCTGCACTTACAGCAATCCTTGTCGCATCATGATTGAGATGGGTCAGCAATTCGAGAACTTGATCATCAGCGCGACGGCATGCCACACCGATAGCCCCCTGGCCAACTGCAGGCAACATTTTCTCGGGCGAAAGTATTTCCGTTGCCACGCGGGATTGGCCAAGACGTTTAAGCCCGGCAAACGCGAGTAAAGTTGCATCGACCACGCCCGCATTAAGTTTTTTGAGTCTGGTCTCAACATTGCCCCTTAGTGGCTTTACAAGAAGATCTGGTCGCCGCGCTAATATCTGTGCCCCTCGACGCAATGACGTAGTTCCAATTGAAGAGCCTGAGGGGAGCCCTGCCAAATCAACACCGCTCGAACTGATCAGAGCATCCCGGGGGTCTTCACGTTCTAACATGCATGAGATGATAATATCTTCTGGCAGAACAGTTGGGACATCCTTCATAGAGTGGACAGCAACGTCGATCTGCCCACTTATCAACGCTGTGTCGATTTCTTTGGTAAACAATCCCTTCCCGCCTATATCTCCAAGCGGGCGATCTTGAATTTTGTCACCAGTAGTTTCGATAAACACGATCTCTAACGCACTGTCTGCCACGAGCAAGTCATGGGCTCTAGACAATTGTGCACAGACCATTTGTGCCTGGGCGCGCGCGAGGGGGCTGCGGCGAGTACCAATTCGAAGCGGTAATTTAAAAACAGGCATGGGCAATGTCCGGTATTAACACACAACATATTTTTACAACATAAAAGACGAATAGCTTCACCTTCGTTAGACTATGCTTAAGAATACTTCTTTTACTATATGATTCCCAAATACGGCGATGGGTCGGCTCCGACATGATAATTTTGGGTATAGAAACCAGTTGTGACGAGACTGCCGCGGCAGTTGTCAGCGAAGACAGGATTCTGAGCAGTTTGGTTCACTCCCAGGAACATGAGCACCGACCTTTCGGTGGCGTGGTTCCGGAAATTGCTGCGCGGAGCCATATTGAGCATCTCGACAGTTTGATAAAACATGCATTGGATTCGGCCCAGGTGAGATTTAGCGATTTAGACGGAATTGCAGCAACCGCTGGACCCGGCCTTATTGGAGGGCTTATGGTTGGATTAACCATGGCAAAATCAGTGGCCCTCGTGCATGATATCCCTCTGGTGGCAGTCAACCATCTAGAGGCCCACGCCCTTACCCCGCGCTTAACGAGTGATCTAGATTTCCCTTATCTTTTACTGTTGGTCTCTGGCGGACATTGTCAATTTCTTATTGTCACTGGGGTCGGGCGTTATCGCCGGCTCGGCACGACCGTAGATGATGCCCCAGGCGAAGCTTTCGACAAAGTAGCAAGAATGGTTGGACTTGAATATCCTGGAGGCCCGGCAATCGAAAGGGCAGCAGCCCATGGAAACGGAGACCGCTATCCTCTTCCCCGTCCACTCAAGGGTCGAGCCGGGTGCGACTTTTCGTTTTCCGGCCTTAAGACGGCGGTAGGCCGGCTAGTTGAAACCGGAAAAGTACTGAAAGAAGACGTCCCCGACCTCTGCGCAAGTTTCCAAGAAGCTGTCGCAGATGTCCTGGCTGACAGATTGTACAACGCAACTCGAACGTTTACTGCGAACTATGGCGAAGGCTCCTTGGTGTTAGCTGGCGGCGTGGCGGCTAACAAAGCTTTACGCACACATCTCGCAGAAAAAGCACGAGAACTCGGCTTTTCCTTCATTGCGCCCCCGGTCTCGCTGTGCACAGACAATGCCGCAATGGTAGCGTGGGCCGGGGTTGAACGTCTTCGCCTTGGCATGGTTGATGATTTCAAAGCCCCACCGCGTGCCCGATGGCCCCTCGATCCGAACGCTGATCCAAAAATCGGCGCAGGCGTGAAAGCCTAGGGCATTGACACAACCGATGCAGATAGGCGTGATCGGGGCCGGAGCCTGGGGGACAGCTTTATCCACGGTCGCAGCCCGAAATGGACATAAAGTGGCACTCTGGGATCCTGCGCACGAAATCGCAGAGATGGTGAACCGAGAACACCGACACCCATTCGCACTTAAAGGTGTCCAACTTGATCCTGCGATAATAGGAAAAAGAGACCTTGAAGAAACTGCCGGGGCGGCCATGCTATTGGTGGCCGTACCAGCGCAATCAATGCGAACAGCCCTTGAAGGGCTCAATCAGTATATTAAACCGGGTACAATCCTGGTTATCTGCGCCAAAGGGATCGAAATTGGGACAGGCTCCCTGATGAGCCAGATCGTCGGACAGTGTATCCCGCAGGCGAACACCGCGATTTTATCCGGGCCTACCTTTGCCAGCGAAGTTGCGCGCGGCCAACCCACCGCTGTTACCCTAGCTACCAATGACCGAGAGGTCGGAGAGCGAATTGTTCACGCAATAGGTGGGCAAAGCTTTCGGCCCTACCTATCAAATGATGTAATCGGCACTCAGGTCGCAGGCGCAATCAAGAATGTGTTAGCCATCGCTTGCGGCATTGCCCAGGGCCGGAAACTTGGGGACAACGCTAGATCAGCTGTTATTACTCGGGGTATCGCCGAAATCGGACGCTTGAGTTTGGCCCTGGGAGGCAAACCTGAAACGCTAATGAGTTTGTCCGGCATCGGAGATGTAGTGCTCACATGCACCAGCGAGCAATCACGAAATTACTCTCTCGGGGTTAATATCGGAGCGGGACAAACCCTTGAAAATGCCATTGCAGGAGCAGGAAGCACGATCGAAGGGATGGCAACGGCGGTCTCCGTTACTAAGCTTTCGTCCCAGCATAACATCGAAATGCCGATCTCTTGCGCAGTCAACTCGATACTGCAGGGCCAGACAGACATTGAGGCCACAATTACTGGCCTACTTGCACGCCCATTTCGTTTAGAAACGGGCTTCACACCAGGAGCCTCGGACAGCTCTTGAAACAACGCTTTCTCAAATTTAACTATCCATAAATTCGAAAAAATATGTTTGGGAGCGCCAGAGCCCTTTAACCCTGCCCCTAAAACGACGGACCACTGGAGGCGCACTCACTGTCAGACGGCGACCCAGCTTCACCACCCAAACGTGGGAACACAGAGATGACAACAGGTCCGCACTA
>CAZSYW010000204.1:0-4320 GCA_964611315.1 uncultured Rhodospirillaceae bacterium | reverse complement strand
GCTTCCTCTGAAGTAATGACATAATCAAAACTGCCATCAAGATTGAAATAAATCAGCTTCCGAAACTGAATCTGTGCTGTCAAATCGGTAATCAAACAAGTTGTAATTTTTGCGGAACGTAAACTATCAAGAAAATCGCGCGCACCAGGAAATAGCCGGGCATTTAACAGAAACGTGCGCCAGTAAGTTTGTTCCAGTATCACGCAAACTGCTATCTGACTTTTATAACCTAATAGTTCCAGCGTATTTTGAAAATAAAGCAAGCGATTATGGGAGCTGGCCACTGGCCCAAGACGATTTTTTATTGTGGCTCGAGCCAGTTTAAGGGCCTTCCGGAACTCCGCCTGGGGAATGCCAAACTCTCCTAGCACACGCTCCTCCACAGCCGCCGAGGCTGCTGCATGTGGCAAATCGTAGGCAAACAACGTGTTGTCAGCGTCCAGTAGAACCGCCGACGGTTTAGTCTGAAGTTTTTCGTGTATCGAGTCCGTAACGTTCATGCTCTACCTATTGCCTGCGGCGATGACCAACGCTATATGCAAATTCCACTAAAATGAACAACTGCATAATGCCGAGCGCACCCCCCTGCCACATTGGCTTGGGCGGCAATAATTGATCTAAATGTGGAACAAGGCGGCTTGCAGTCGATTCTACATCATCAGATGTGATACCGCGGCCCCAAAATATTATAGTTATGGACTCATCGTCCGCAGGGGCCCCTATATCAACGTCGGAGTTACACAAACTGATTAGAGTTCTGGCAAGATCAATGTGGTGCAATGCGTTCGGAACCTTTACGGACAATTTAAGGGCTGGGATTTCGGCATGTTCGCCCACCTGGTGGTCAGTTTCGAAGTCCAAGGAAAAAACGATATCCGCCCGGTTAAGTTGTGGTCGGATATGCTTTGTCCCATCCCCTTTTCGCTGATTTATCTGGGCAGTAACAAGCTCTGAATCGTATCCACGCTCGGCGGTGTCTCGTTGAATCTTAAACAACCTCCGAAGGTCCTCGTCAGTGTCAAGAAAGACCTTTATATCCACAGCGTCGCACAAACTTTGTGAGTATAAAGCATGAAGACCGCTGATGATGACGACTTCATTGCTGCGAATAATACGGCGCGGTGTAAAGCGTCCGGTTTCATGGTCGTACTGTCTTGCCATAACCGAACGTCCGTCGATTAAGTTTGTACAATCACGCACAAAGGCTGTCAGATCGTTAGCACGTGGATCTAAATGTGTTAGGTGATCCCACATCCTCGCCCCTCGTTCATACAAGTGATAGTCGTCACCTGATACGCCGACGACGGACTGTTCACCGAATAGACCCGCCAGAGCGCGTGCCAGTGTGTCTTTTCCACTCGCTGAATCACCAGAAATTGCAATTCCAAGGGGCTTACGAGAAAGATGAAAAAAGTCATTGTCGGCAATAGCTCGGTGCAACATCGATAGGCTAAGCACAATCCCAAGCGCCACCAACAGCGTAAATACGAGAGATTGGAGAAAGGGAGATATGCCGACCGTGAGCGATTCGCCGAGAGGCAGCGAAAGGTCTAATCCGAACAAAGGAATTTGAGCACCCGCAGATACCATGACGTTGTAGGCTACGAAAAGAGTAGAAAAAGCGAGCGTCAGAAAATGAGCGGTCGGAGAATCCGCATCCTCTTGGAATGCAACAATTGATGGGATAGTCCAGAGGTACCAACCGGGAGGTGCAGCAGTCAACAAAAGCACGATAAAAAAAGATGCCCCAACGACAGCATATAACAAACGAAGATTCATCCTTCCCAATCGCAGCATTGCGTATAAAAAAACGAGATAAAGTGTCGGAGCAATAAAGATTTCGGCGTTGGTGCTGACAGCAATGGATGCCTCATAAACCATTGTTAAAGCGGGTCGATGAAGCACCATCTGTTGCACGGCCGATGACAGCAGAAACGGCGCTTGGACAACTAGCACAACCGATATCAGCCCAAGCACGAACATGCAAAGAGCCGCCGGATATCGGCGCCTATTGTTCCATAAAAACAACCCAAGGAAGGGCGCTGCAATTACCATGCTTAGCTTTGCAGCGATCGCTAGGCCCATACTTGCCCCTGAAAGAGCCACTTTGTGCTCTCGCAGCAAAAGAAGGGCCATCGTCAAAAGAAACACAGGCACAACGTCAGTCTGGCCATGCCAATAAGTGATGTAAAAAACGATCGGAGATAACCAATAAAATACAACGATCCGTCTGATTGAACTATCTATTAGCCGACAAAGCGTTGTCAAAAGAAGATAATCTGCCAGCAATAGACTCAACCGGAAGCCCAATGCTGAGAACCAACCTACATTGGCGAGGTTATCAATGATAAGTCCAAGACAAACTGTTGGCACATGCGCAAGATACATTGCCGGCCCGTACGGAAAAGCATCACTATCTCCATTCAACGATAAAAATGCTCCCCAGGGATTTAATGACGGCTCCAACAACGTAGTGCTCACAAATGGCACGAACCAATGTGTATGTGTCCATGGCACAACGAGTAATATGACAAGAAATCGGATTACAAGACCGGATAGAAAAATACGATCGCGCATAAGAGCGTTCGTAATCTCAGAAAAGCTTTTCTCAGATTGCATCGCCATCCCCCCACAAATCAGGACGTTTCGTACAAACCGCCTCGGGTTTGATCTTCTCCGAGCCCAGAAACTCCCTTAACTCAAATATCGCACTCGAATGCGTGCGGCCTTGCAATTCAGGAGACACGAGACAAAGTTGCATACCTGCTTCCTGCAAGGTTTTGGCAGAACCCCCTGTCAGCGGAAAACTGGAAAAACAATCAACCCAAACCCATCGGACAAGCCCCTTAAGTGAGAGCGCTAATTCTATTGGCTCAAATTCTGAAACACGAACGGCACATCTGTCCTCTCCCTCCCGCGCCGTCTTAATGAGAAACGGAAACGATTGATCGAGAAAGAAAAACTCCTCTATCCCCTGATTCTCCATCAACCCTATCAATCTCTTTTCTAGGCCTTCCTCTTTTGTATTTAGTATTAACAACTTGTGTTGGTAGGCAACAATCCAGTCATCGAATCGTTCACCCACTCTATATGGATCGTGATGAACGATGAGTTCCTTTCCGCAGGAGCGGACATCCACCTCGACGCCAAAATGGGTTGGCGTGGCTTTAAGCTCGGAAAGAGTATTACGGCGGTGCAGGACAATTTGCATGCTTGTTTCCCCTGCTCAATTTAACCTTCTCGATTTCGACGAAGCTCCAAACTAAACTCGATAGTCCGGTGTATGAATTTCATTTTACTTTTCCAGCTAATATTCCAGTGTGATTGGCCGTGTGCACGTTCTCCGAAGTAGACTGGAAACCGCTTAATGCTAAGTCGTTCTTTTTGGGCCATGTAATACGCAAATAGATCGAGCGAAAAATCATAAGGCGGAGATCTCCATGTTAGAAAAAACTCCCGATGAAAAATGGTTGGCTGCGCGTTGATATCCCAGAATTTTTGTCCGAGTAATAACATTTCAAATACCGACATTGCGACTGTGAAAACAACGTCTCCGAATGGACGGCCCCGTCGGCTACCTTTGACGAAAAGCCGCTGTGGATTCTTGGTGCTTTCGAAAAGCTCTAGACCACGGACAATATCAGCCGGATCCGTCTGCATGTCCGCGTGCGTCCACGCAAGATACGGCGAAACACAGCTACGAAGACCCGCAAGAATGCCATAGCCATAACCTCGATTTTCAGGCACTCGGACACTCCGCATATTAGAATGAGGGCGCAATAAAACCTCTATTAACTCACGCGTCGAATCCGTAGAGCCATTGTCAACAAA
The DNA here is from genome assembly GCA_964611315.1 of uncultured Rhodospirillaceae bacterium. Lineage (GTDB taxonomy): Bacteria > Pseudomonadota > Alphaproteobacteria > UBA7887 > UBA7887. The sequence continues at coordinate 489 of CAZSYW010000204.1, read as the reverse complement.
AACCACTTCAATGTCGTTACGGGAAATTGTGCCCGCGCAGCGCTGAATCAACAGAGGCAAACTCTCCGACTCATTGTAACAAGGAATTACCAAAGAAAGACTCGTCATCAAGTGTCTCCTGCCGCACTTTGTTCGCGAAAGACAATATACTTCATGCCGAGAAAATTAAGTGTAGCCGACACGCTGGTTGCAACGAAAAACGCAAACAGTCGACCTTTTTCCCCGGAAGGCACTGCCTCAAAGATCATTTGATTTACGCTAACATTTGCACAAAGAGTGGATAGGTACAAAAGCAGAAACTTAAATACAGCCACGTGCGACCGTCGCGACTCGAACGTCCAAAACCGGTTGACCACGTACGCGAAAATAGTGCCCGCCAAAAAGCCAATGGCTTTAGATAGAGAAACCAGGACTCCTACTTCAAGGCACAAACTATAAAATGCCAAATCGACTACCACCGTCAGAGATCCCACAATGAGAAACCGGTGG
>CAZSYW010000203.1:0-4320 GCA_964611315.1 uncultured Rhodospirillaceae bacterium | reverse complement strand
ATTGGCAAGCAGCCGGCTTAAGTGAAAGTGCGATCGGGCTTTTGTGGGCGGAGGGTGTGGCTGCAGAGGTATTGTTGTTTCTTTTCAGTGGCGCGGTAATCCAGCGGATCGGCATTACGGGACTTTTACTGATAGGCGCTTCGGCTGCAGTAATTCGCTGGACGACAACAGCCCTAACCACCGATTTAACGGTACTCGCAATGACACAGGTGCTACACGCACTGACTTTTGGAGCAACTCATCTGGCTTCCCTGCATTTCATACAAAAGGCGGCGCCAACAGGTAGCTCCACCACAGCGCAAGCGCTTTATTCTGCCGTTGGTCTGGGCATTGCATCAGCATTTATGATGATCGCCTCAGGTCATCTCTACGAACGCTATGGCGCCACTGCATTTTTTGCAATGACGATTGCAGCAGCCATTGGGGGTCTTTGCGCGCTAGCCTTGCACAAGCATTGGAATGGCAAGCAACTTGGGAACTATCAAATCACTCAGGCATCAGGCAAAACGCCATCTTCCGACACGTAGCGCCGTCCACAATAGGGACAATCGATATTGCCCGTCTCCCCTATCTTTAAATGGACTCTGGGATGCCCCAGAGGCCCATCGCCTCCGTCACATGCAACGGTGGATTGCCTCACCACAATTGTCTCGTTAGGGTCCAAACCGTATAAACATCCTGTCTATAAAAAACCGAGAACGCATTCACCGTAGCGGAATGCTGTTTTGCATGATATCGGTGTTCTGACCCCAAACAAGTACGAACCCCAAATCATCGGTATACCCATGCATGCGAATATTGTCCCACCAGAATTTGCTATCCGGGCACGAGATCTCCGAAAAATTTATTCGGCAGGCGGCAGGGATCCGGTGGAGGCGTTAAGGGGAATAGACCTAGATATTCCGCGGGGATCAATTTTTGGGCTCCTGGGACCAAATGGAGCGGGAAAATCAACTTTTATTAATATACTTGCTGATCTCGTGAACAAGAGCTCTGGAACCGTCGAGATATGGGGAAGTGATATTGATCATAACCGCCGTCAGGCTAGCGCGGCAATTGGTATCGTGCCTCAAGAGCTGACGATTGACCCTTTTTTTACGCCACGTGAAACGCTGGATTTGCAGGCTGGGTACTACGGTGTTCCCGCATCGGAGCGTCGCACCGGGGAAATCTTGGTTGCACTTGGTTTAGCCGACAAAGCCGAAGCATACACGCGGCGGCTCTCCGGCGGCATGAGGCGACGACTGATGGTGGCCAAAGCGCTGGTACATCGACCCCCGATACTTGTGCTGGACGAACCAACTGCGGGCGTTGACGTTGAGCTTCGCGCCCAACTGTGGGACTACGTTCGCAACCTCAACGGTCAGGGTACCACAATACTACTTACTACCCATTACCTTGAAGAAGCCGAGCGCATGTGTGATCGGATCGCAATAATCAATAACGGTAACGTGGTGGCATGTGACGAAACTAGCAACCTCGTGCAAAAGTTGGACCGAAAAGAAATTTCTATCACCGTCACTGAGGGCCTGTCCGAAATCCCACTCTCGCTTCAGGCTCTGGGAGCGCAGCTCGCTTCAGCCCGGACTCTGGTGATTCAATATCGCCCCAGCGAGATGGAGATCGCGGAAGTTTTGGCTGCTGTAGATTCTGCAGGGTTGTCAGTCGCCGACCTCTCAGTCACTGAACCCGCTCTGGAAGACCTGTTTCTAGAAATTACCCGGAAAGCTCCCAACTAGACGTATTTTTCACAATTGAATACAAATAAGATCGGAATCCAAAATATATCTTGCAACGAAAGCTCCAGAGCACCCGTAGCTCAGCTGGATAGAGCGCTGCCCTCCGAAGGCAGAGGTCACAGGTTCGAATCCTGTCGGGTGCGCCATTTTTTGCGTAATATATTCAGACAGTTACCAGTTTAGGGTTTCAGTCTGACCCCAGAGAAATGCAGTTTTGACACAGATTTGACACAGTAAAGGGTCAAATCCATGGGTTGTGTGCGTAAAAGAGGTAAATCTTGGAATGCTCAAGTGAGGATTTCTGGATGGAGAAATTTCACCAAATCTTTCAGTAAAAAATCAGATGCGGTTGTCTGGATAAAGGAACTCGAACACAAACTTCGTTCCGCTCATACCCCAGAAGTTCCAAACAACAAAAAGATTACGCTTGGAGAACTTCTGCTCAAATATGCAGAAGAAATATCCCCCACTCATAAAGGTGTGATTGCAGAAACCTGCAGATTGAAATCCATTGCCAAGAAATGGATTGGTGAATTGGATATTCGGTATTTAACCAAACAACATTTCATTCAATACCGTGATGACCGCCTGAACATTGTAAAAGGTGGAAGTGTCGGTTCGGAACTCGCATTGATGAAGAGAGTTCTGGATACTGCCGTTAGAAAATGGGGATACGGTATCCCTTACAATCCGATAAAGGACATTGAGTTCCCCAAAGGTTCGAGTCCCAGAACCAGACGATTGCGAGAAGGTGAAAAAGAACGACTTCTCACCGCTGCATCATCCCAACGGAATATCTACATTGCTCCCGTCATTGAATTTGCGATTGAGACCGGTATGCGCCGTTCAGAAATATTGAAACTTCGATGGTGTGATGTGAATTTCGAAAATGGATTTGCTTTTCTGCATGACACCAAAAATGGGGAAGATAGATCGGTACCCCTTACCTTAAATTGCGTTCAGATCCTCAAAACACTGCATAGACAGGGTGAGAACATATTTCCCATATCTGCAAACTGCCTTCGTCTTGCGTGGACCAGAGCAAGAAAGAAAGCAGATATAACGGATTTACGATTCCATGATTTGAGACACGAAGCAGTCTCACGGTTCTTCGAGATGGGCATGTCAGTCCCAGAGGTTGCACTTGTATCTGGGCATAAGGATTTGAGACAATTGTTCCGGTATACGCATTTGAACCCGACCAGTGTATTCCAAAAATATGAGGCGTTTTCTAGGTAGGGGTGTTCAAAGACCCCCCGTTTTGAGGGTGTCCCAGTTACAAGGATTAAGTAGATGATTTGGTGGGAAGGAACACTACTCTGGGTAATTGTTTTACCGGCATTGATTGCGGGTGGTTTTTATCTCTCAGAATATTTGAGGAAACTTATAAGTTGGAGAAGGTATTCCAAGACTTTTAAAGACCATCTTAGTGACTTCCCTTTTTTTGGAAGATGGGAAGTATTTGTTGTTCAGTTGGTTTTGATGATGATTATTGGACTAATAATCAGAATATTATTTTTCTCTCCGTGGGGTTTTTAATGTCAGGACACAAACCTATCGTCATCTCCAACATTCGTGACCTCGCAGACAATGGAATGTCTCTGGGTCTGCATTGTTTACCCTGCAATCGTTGGGATGAGATCATTCCCCAAGAATGGTTGGACTCTGGGAAACCCAACATCAATTATGTTGCGAAGAACTTCAAATGCGAGGATTGCGGTGAAACTGCATCTAAACAGGTGAGGAATAACAGTTCTTTTTAGAAGGGATTACATAATCATGGAACAGAACAAATTAACTGGTGGTTGCCTTTGTGGTTCTGTTCGTTATTCCATATCCGAAAAACCACAACGTGGATACATATGCCACTGTCGGTTTTGTCAAAAACAGACAGGAATGGGGGCAAGACCGGCAATATCGGTAGACAAGTCCTCAGTGGAGTTTAGTGGTACCACTATTAGTCAATTTAAATATGTAATTCCTGATCATGGTCGTGCGATCCACCCGATGTTCTGTAATCAATGCGGAACCAATTTAGGTTCAACACTGGAGAGATTTCCAGATGCTCAAATCATTAACATTGGCAGTCTCGACAATCCTGACGATGTTGAAGTGACAATGGAGTACTTCAGTGATGAATCCATTGAGTGTGTTACGCACAGTCCCTCACACACAGTGTATCACCGTCATAGATTGAATGAGGATGGTAGTCCGGCAAAACCCAAGATTATCTGAAAGGGGATGTCCCAGATAAGGGGATTAAATGAGATGGATGCAGATAAATCTCAACGGAAAATCATACTACTCAAAATCCTTGCAGAAGGATGTCGCAAACACCCTGCATATCGTGCACGAAGACCTGCGACAGGAAGGTGCGAGGAGTGCATAATTGTTTGGAGTGCACGACTTGAATTGAATGATATGTCTGACTGACAGGGGATTGGATTCCCCCTTTGTTCGATCTACCTGTTAATAAAACAGGTGTTACCATTTGTGGGAAGGATAAATCCGTGGAATCGTTTTTTCTATAATGGTTAAAATCTATGTCGATGCTGATGCCTGTCCGGTTAAGAACGAGGTA
>CAZSYW010000202.1:0-4413 GCA_964611315.1 uncultured Rhodospirillaceae bacterium | reverse complement strand
ATGAACTTGGGCATAAGATTGCTATGCATGTATGTGCGGCTCGGCCATTGGCCATTGATCGCGAAAACTTAGATCCAGCAGCAATTCAAAGAGAGCGAGAGGTTCTGACTGAGCAGGCTAGTGGGTCGGGGAAGCCACCAGAAATCATTGAAAAAATGGTTGATGGTCGGTTACGTAAATATTACCAGGAGGTAGTGCTAGGAGAACAAATTTATGTTGTTGATGGGGAGAGCACTATTAATAAAATTCTTGAAGTAGCCTCTAAAGAAATTGGTGCGTCGATTCGGATTGCAGGGTTTGAGCGCTACGAGCTTGGCGAAGGCCTTGAGAAACGTGAAGAGAATTTTGCGGAGGAAGTAGCAACTCAAGTTGGGAATTAAGAAATAGAGGACTTTGCGATATAGTTCATTGCGTTGGCACCTCAATTCGATGGCTATTTAACGGCGATGGTGCGATGCCGGCCATTAGGCCAGGGAAAGTGACATTGGGAGGCAGCTATAGCGGAAAGACGGGAATCACCCAGGACAGCTAAGCCTAAGTATCAGCGGGTACTGCTGAAAGTTTCTGGAGAAGCTCTAATGGGAGAGCTCAGATTTGGTCTGGATCGAGGTGCGTTAAACCAACTGGCTGAGGACATTCGTCAAGTTCACTCCATGGGAGTGGAAATATGCCTCGTTGTGGGTGCGGGCAATATTTTTCGAGGGTTAGGAGGAGCAGCGGCCGGCATTGAACGATCCACAGCAGATGGAATGGGAATGCTGGCAACCGTAATTAACGCCCTTGGTATACAAAGCACGCTTGAGAGTATGGGGGTCCAAACCCGTGTACAGTCGGCTATTCGGATGGACGCTATATGCGAGCCCTATAAGAAGGCGGGCAGTTCGACACTTGGAAAGAGGTCGAGTGGTAATTTTTGCTGCAGGGACCGGAAACCCTTATTTTACCACAGATACAGCTGCAGCTCTGAGGGCAGCAGAAATGGGGTGTGAGGTTCTGTTAAAGGGAACCCAGGTTGATGGAGTTTATTCGGCAGATCCAAATTTAGATTTAAAGGCCTCCCGTTTCGAACGCTTGTCGTTTAACCGAGTGCTTCGGATGCTTCAGCAGTATCATTAGCACGCGAAAATAAAATCCCGATTTTGGTGTTTTCTATCCATAATAAGGGGGCGTTTAGCGCAGTGATAACTGGTGCCGGTCAATACACGGTAATAGACGACCAGGAGTAATTTGCCATGGCTGGCTTTGACCTTAAGGACTTGACTCGTCGCATGCAGGGCGCGCTGAATGTGCTCGGTGATGATTTGGCTGGGTTGCGGACAGGTCGCGCTTCCGTTGGATTACTCGAACCTTTAATGGTTGACGCGTATGGTAGCCAGATGCCTCTAAATCAACTGGGGACAATAAGTGCTCCAGAAGCCCGGCTGCTTACAGTACAGGTTTGGGATAAATCCATGGTGGGCCCTGTCGAAGTATCGATCCGCGATGGAAATTTAGGACTTAATCCTGTTTCCGAGGGACAGTTGATACGAGTTCCGATTCCTGAATTGACCGAGGAGCGTCGAAAGGAACTAGCTAAGGTGGCCCACAAATATGCGGAGCAGGCCCGAATTGCTATTCGCAATGTAAGGCGCGATGGCATGGACGTACTTAAGCGTGAAGAACGTGCCGGTGAAATCTCGAAAGATTTCCAACACGAGACCTCCAAGGAAGTACAAATCCTTACGGATGATTACATTGCCAAAGTAGCGGAACTGCTGGATACCAAAGAGCAAGAAATCCTGCAGGTTTGATGCGATGGAAGTCACTGTTGGTCGTTCTGTGCCTGAACCACCGCGGCACGTTGCTATCATAATGGACGGAAATGGGAGATGGGCACTTAATCATGCCCTTCCACGTACGGCTGGGCACTCGAGAGGAGCAGATGCCGTAAGGCAAACGGTGCAGGCCTGCATTGAGGTAGGTATTAGCTATTTAACTTTGTTTGCGTTTTCGTCCGAGAATTGGAAGAGGCCCAAAGATGAAGTGCAAACTCTTATGGGTTTATTACGTTCGTATTTAGAAAGTGAAATCGAAGATTTAGTAAAAAATGATGTTCGGTTAAAGGTGATCGGATGCCGAGAAGATTTAGATCAAGACATCCAGAAATTAATTCTGTCTGCAGAAAAACGTACTATGAAGAATACAGGGTTACATTTAACGGTTGCATTGAACTATGGGGGGCGAAGAGAAATTCTTTTAGCTGTGCGTGCGATGGTGCGCGATATTGTAAAGGGAAACCTTAAACCTGACAGCGTGAGTGAGGAAAAGTTTGAACAGTGTTTGGAGACACATGGGATCCCAGATCCAGATTTATTGATCCGCACTAGCGGGGAATATCGGCTAAGTAATTTCCTCCTTTGGCAGTGCGCATACTCCGAGTTTGTAATACTTGATACTTTGTGGCCGGATTTTGGGAAAGCCGATCTAATGACGGCAATTGCAGAATTTCATCGACGGGAGCGCCGTTACGGCGGTACTACGGTTTAAACTGTTGGAATTGAACAACTTTGTCCTCCGAGCTGTTTCAGCAATAATCCTAGCGCCAGCTATTTTGTGGATTGTATGGTTAGGGGGTGGGGCCTTTTTTCTACTCTTATTAGTCGTAATTCTTCTCCTTGTGCCTGAGTGGAATCGCTTGATGGGGGGACTTGCTGAAACCTCGACAAATATAGTTTTCGGGACGCTTGCGGCAGGGTCATTAGCAGCCGGCTGGTTTCTTGGAAACGTGGAGGCGTTACTTTTGGCTACTGCAGCTACGTGTAGCGTGGCTTTTCTAACATGGCGTAAGAATCGTAATGTGTTATTAGCTACTTGCGGTGCAATATATATTATTTTGCCTTTTCTAACTTTACTGTGGTTAAGGACTCAACCTGTGATTGGCGCCGTAGTCGTCGTTTGGCTATTTGTAGTGGTTTGGGCGACTGATGTTTTCGCGTATTTAATTGGAAGCACTGTGGGGGGGCTAAAATTGGCTCCAAGTATCAGCCCCCGAAAGACCTGGGCAGGCTTTGTTGGGGGAATAACTTGTGCCGGGTTGGTTGGAGGTATTACAGCGGCGTATTTGATGCACCTTCAGGAATTTGTGTTTGACACTTGGACATCCGGTGTCTTGTCGGGAATTGTTGTCGGTTTTGCGGCGCAAATTGGTGATTTGGGGGAGTCATGGCTAAAGCGTCGACAAATGCTCAAGGATAGCGGCAATATTATTCCTGGACACGGTGGTTTACTTGACCGTGTGGATGGGTTGATGATCAGCACGCCGGTAATGGCCGTGCTTTTATGGACCATCGGATAGGGTTCGCAGAAATTGTGAGTAAAACACCAACTCGATCGAAGGAGAACAAGCCCCGGAGCGTTAGTGTCCTCGGGTCGACGGGCTCCATTGGATGCAATACAATTTCAATTCTCGAAAGCCAACCGAAGCAATTTCAGGTTATGGCTTTGACAGCCCGATCTAACGTCAAGCTACTTGCGGAACAGGCTCTCCGACTAAAGCCGAGAATGGTAGCCGTTAGCGAAAAGACTCTATACAAAGATCTAAAACGGGAACTATCTGGTTCGGGCGTAATAGTCGGTGCAGGTATTAATGCCGTTGTTGAGGCAGCCCAATTGTCCGCTGATTGGGTAATGGCGGGCATCGTTGGAACAGCGGGCCTGTTACCAACCTTAAGTGCCGTACGCAATGGGTCAATCATAGCTCTTGCCAACAAAGAATGCTTGGTTTCGGCTGGCGATCTCTTGACAAAAGAAGTAGAGAAATATGATGCGAAGTTGCTGCCGGTAGATTCGGAGCATAACGGGATATTTCAAGTATTTGATTTTGATCGTCCAGGGGCTGTCGAAAAAATTGTGCTCACGGCTTCTGGTGGACCTTTCCGTTGTTTCACACAGAAAGAAATGAAGAGGGTTACACCAGAGGAGGCAGTATTACATCCAAACTGGGACATGGGTAAAAAAATTTCTGTTGATAGTGCAACAATGATGAACAAAGGACTTGAGACGATTGAGGCATTCCATCTTTTCCCAATTGATAAATCGCAGGTGGAGGTAGTAATCCATCCACAGTCAGTGGTGCATAGCATGGTTTCATATTGTGATGGATCTGTGCTGGCTCAGTTGGGCACGCCTGATATGCGAATTCCAATCGCATTCACTTTAGCTTGGCCGGATCGAGTTTCAGTACCAGTCACTCGTTTAAATTTAACCGAGATTGGTAAACTAACTTTCGAACACCCCTGCGAAACATTGTTCCCGGCTCTCCGGTTGGCGCGTGAGGTCCTTGAGAAAGGGGGTATTGCTCCGGCTGTCATGAGCGCTGCAAACGAAATGGCAGTCCAAGGGTTTTTGGAACGCCGAATTGGATTCCTTGACATT
>CAZSYW010000201.1:0-4420 GCA_964611315.1 uncultured Rhodospirillaceae bacterium | reverse complement strand
GGATTTAGCGCGGACCATGGGTATATCAGAAACCCGTTTATCGAGGATCCTGAATAGAAGGGATCAGCCCCGGGAGGCCGAACTTGCCCGTCTTGCTATTGAATTAGGGGTGTCGGAGGAGGAACTGCTGCATGGTCACTGAAAAGGGTAAAATTGAGCGGGCGTTACTTACCGTACCTGAGGCATGCGAAAGCTTGGGGCTGAGTCGGTCCAAGCTTTACGATCTGGTTAGCCGAGGATTAATCAAGACGGTAAAACTGAGTTCGGGGCCTAAGGCAGGGGTGCGATTGCGACCGGAGGACCTTCGTGACTACGCTAAGAAACAGGCTAAGGCCAGTCGAAATGCTACCTGATGTGGATCTTGTCGCTATGAAAATGGTGCGTTAATGAAGACTACAGGTAGTCGCGACGGGAATCATCGGAAATCAGACTCGCCCATTTTCTTGGATCGCGAAGTTATTCACTCGCCTGCATGGAGGGCTTTGAATTCTGCGAATGCCCTACGGGTGTACGTCGACTTTCTATCGAAGCGGCGGATCGAAAGGGTGAGGGGCCGTAGTAAAGCCAGGCGCAAATGGAAGTTAGTGAACAATGGTGAGATCGTTTACACCTACTCAGAGGCTGGCGCTTTGGGGATGTCTAACAGTGTTTTCAAAAGGGTAATAGATTCGCTGATTGAACACGGATTTATTGACATCGAAGAAAGTGGCGTCGGAATGTACAAATACGCCACAAAGTATTGGATTTCAGAACGTTGGAGGCAGTGGGGTACTCCAAACTTCGAAAAGCGCTCCCGGCCAAAGCGCAATCGATGGCGTTCTGACATCGGTTTCCAGCCGGGGCATCCTTACCATCCGCCTAAGGGCAAGGAGTGATCGGCTTTTTCAACATACGTTGACGTATAAAGCCTACGTACGCCAACGTACGAAGGAGGATAGTTCTCACATACGTTGAAGTACGTGGAATGGCCAAAATGGCTACATTTGCCACGTACGTGAACGATTGCTTTCTATAGATAGCCACATTCAATGGGGGTGGTGTGGGTTGAGGCGGGCAATTGGAGAACGGGAGCCGTAGGAATAAATCTGTTCGCCAGCCTCTGGTATTCCATTCCCCCTGTAAGGAGTATCCCGTATGAGACGTATACTAAGTTCGGTGCTTCTGGTCCTAGTGGGCGCCGCTGTGTACCACGTTGTTGCTCCCGAATTCTCAGCCGAGTTTCAGCCAGCTGGAATGGATGCGGCCGGGGGCTTGCTGCAAACAGTCAAAGGCAAACAGTTTGAACTTATGTCCCACGAGCGTGGGCTGTACCGGCTGGATACCTTTACGGGGCAAACCTGGGTGCTGTCTGACAATCAGTGGGCACTGATCGAAAGTCCGGTTGCAGAGTAGCCTGGGTACTAGCCGCGCCCTTAATACCTTGCTGGGCGGATGATCCGGTCGAGGCTATACCGTCCTGCGCCGACCAGGGTGAAAAACACGGCAAGCGATAGGAAAAGCAGTGCCTTCTCCTTGCGCATAAAGGGATCGGCCGCGTGCCGGATGAATGCGGCGACGAACATGGTAACACCAAGGAAAAAGGAGGCGGGCCGTGTCATAAGCCCCAATGCGATGAGGATGCCCCCTCCGAACTCCGACAGTCCGGCGGCCCAGGCGAACCAGTTGGGTGCCGGAAAGCCCATGTCTGCAATGCCTTTGGTAAACCCTTCAGACGGAGGAATCTTGCCGACACCATGGGCGAACGCCATGCTCAAGCCAGTAAAGATTCGTAGTCCGGCCAGCCCAATGTTAGCTGCAAAGGAATTGATGACGGTGCTCGAGAACAACAGTTTGTTGATCAATTGAATGTGCTCGCAGAATAGAGGGTCCGGGCCGGGTTTATCGACGAATTGAGGAGGTTAGACAGCATGGGTAGCCAATTCTTGGTCTTCAGGTATCAGGATGGCAAATTCATCCGCGACTAAGCGCATCATTTTACACGCCATATGGGAAGGTGTCCGCCGCCCGTTTACCCAGTGCCACACCGTGGCTCGGGTTGATCCTATTTGAGCCGCGAAGCGCTCCTGGCTCAGGCCTAGTTCCTGAATTAGGTATCGTATCTGATCTGCCGACAAGCGGATCGGCTCAGTGCTCACGTCCATTAAATAATCCTCTCATAAAATATATCGAAAGCAGTTACAAGTCGTATCGGAAGGTCGCCTGAATCGGCCCGTAGGTTGGGGTCCTTGGCCTTACGATTGCCATCCACGACTCGTATGCACTAGTGGCATAAGGCGGGAGAAGAGCGAAGGTCGCTACGTCCTATCGCCGACACAGAGTGGTAGTAAGGCGTGGTTATAATGCAAGATAAGCCGATTGAGGTGAACATGGCGTTGTCCTTGGACTCTGGCGTTCATATATAGGATTCCCAACCCGTTTTGAAAAGCAAGGTGTTTTCCGTCTACTGATTGTCTGTCAGTGTGTCGCCGAGGAATTGTAGTTGATACGCGATTGAATTGTAGGATTCTGCTACGTGATTGCCGGGCTCTGCCCATAATACTTTTCTGGATGATCCGAGTCGGTTAAACAAGTCGATCTGTCCCGACTGCATGAACAGGTTGTCGTCCATATTTATTGAGTAATGAATGGCGCATTTGAGTTGAGGCGCGTCCTTCTTGTGCCGGTTTACCACCTCTGGGAATTCGTCTGGAAAGATTTCTCTGAGCTCCTCAGTGCCTACTAGGCCCCACTTGCCCAAAGCGGCGGCGGATATGCCTGGTGTCTTTGCGAGGAGGGGTATGCCCATTAGAGTGCCACCTGAGTGACCCCAATAGCCAATTTTCGTTTCGTCCACTTCAATCCTGTTGACGAGGGTGCGTATAGTTGCTTGCCAATCATCGACAATTGAGTCGATGGCCTCATCAAAGGTTGCTGATGCACCGGTCCAGTCTACAGCATTACGTATGTTACTAACTCCGCCGCGGTCGCCGTGTTGGGGTAAGTGGTCTATCGCCGCGGCGACGAAGTTGTAATCCGTGACGAGTCTCATGGCAAACCAGACTAAATAGGGGCTCTTCTTATGGCCTGATCCACCGTGCCCGAGTAGGACCAGCGGCCGTTGCAGAGGCTCGCCGTTGGGGGACCATACGACGCAGTTTAAGGGGCCCGACTCTGTTTCCACGGGGACTGTCGTCTCGATGACTCTGTCCGCCATTGGAAGGGGGCGTGGGAATGGCGTGTTGTAGGGGATGTTCCAATCAAAGCCGAACTCGTGCTGGACGACCTCGGACCACTTGGCGGTACGATAGTTCATTGCGCTCTCCATGGATTCCGTAAAAATTAAATCTTCTCTATGGCTTTTTGAAGTTGCTCCGGCCTGGCCTTGGCGTAGCGCAGCACCATCGCCATGGTCTTGTGCCCTAAGAATACCTGGATGCGGTCCAAGGGCACACCGTTGTCTCGCATTTTCGTCGCGAAAGTATGTCGAAGCATGTGAGGATAGACATGGCCAATACCGCAGCGTTTAGAGGCGCTGATCAATGATTTTTTGATGTCAATATGAGGGATGGCGATCGCCGCAGGATTTTTCGAGTCCGGCCACACAATGGTTTTCCGGCTATGTCCCGATTGGCTCTTCGGCCATGAGCGGCCCGGTTGCAGTTCGCTGAACACCTTGCGCACCTGAGGATGCATGGGGATTACACGGAATTCGGAGTTCTTGGTCATGCGAATAGCGAGTTCATTGTTTTTGAAATCGATATCACCCCACGTGATGCGGTGTAGTTCAGATTTGCGCAAGCCGGTGTATACGAGGATCGTGACTATAAGCTGAGCATATTCGGGCAATGCCTTTAGTAAGGATTCGACCTGCTCATCAGATAGGGCATCTGGGATTTGGCTGGCTTCGGGCAACTGGGATACATCACTGGCTGGGCTGTGTGTAATGAAGTTCCAGTCTACTGCGGCCTTGAAGATGGTCCGGATGGTGGCCAGCAAACGGTTGCGGCTTGCAGGGGATATCGTTTGTTGTTTTTCGGCTAAATAACGGTCAATATCCAATTGCGTAATGGCATTGCAAGGCATGTGTCCCCACTGGGCTAGGAGCTCGTTCAGCCGATACCGGTTTCCTTTCCAGGTCGTTTCGTTCCAGCGGGTATAATTTGCTTCGAACTCCCGAATGAGTTCAGCGAAGGTTTTCTGTCCACTTTTGCGGACGGCTAGCAGTTTTGTCTCTCCTCCGGCCTGCAGTTGATCATCGATGGATCGGGCTTTTTCCAGCGCAACTTTGACGTTGGTCACCTTAAGTGAAAACCGATGTTGTTGACCGCCGGCCCGGTAATAGGCCCACCAGTATTTGTTGCGCTTGAAAATGGAAACCCGACCGATGTTGTGCCTTTTCTCTGCCACGGACGCCATCCTCCAAAATGATGTAAGTGTCATC
>CAZSYW010000200.1:0-4425 GCA_964611315.1 uncultured Rhodospirillaceae bacterium | reverse complement strand
GTTTGTTGGGTGGTGCATTGGATGCCTTTGGACGCTGCGACATAGTCGTTAACAATGCAGGGGTAATGTGGAGTGGGGACGCGCATAAGATTGATATAGAACATGTCGTGTCCATGGTGCGTGTAAATATAGAGGCAGCATTTCGAGTGGCACACGTTTTTGTACGCCACTTCGTCGGTCAGAACACCGGGCAAATCATAAATATGTCGAGTGTTCTTGGCACTAAAGTGAGACCGGGGGCTGGCGCTTATTGCGCAACTAAATACGCCGTCGAGGCCTTGTCCGAATCGATGCGGCTTGAGCTCGCTGACACAAACGTCAAAGTGACTTGCATTGAACCGGGTTTGGTTCTTACTCAGCTTCATGATCATTATGAAACCCACCCCAAAGATGTGGTTGGGCTCAAGCAGCCTCTGCAACCCGAAGATATAGCAAATATTGTGCTGACCGTGGTTACCCAACAGGACAATGTGCTTGTACCAAAAGTTATGATATTGCCAAAGCACAATGCAATCTGAACGACCTTTTGTATTCTGGTGGCGAGCTAGGTTAAATTGATTCAGGCAGAGTCCAGCCGTTCCAAGTCAGGGTCTTGGGTCCGGCTGTAAAATAGCACTGCGACCGTCGATAGCCCGGCTAATCCCCAGAATAACGTGCTGTATGCTTGTGGTGAGGGCACTCCCTCGATTAATGGGAAAAATCCTACTATCCAACCACTTAATATCTGAAGCAGCCCCACTCCCCCAAAACTAAAGAGGTTGGAAAGAGTAAGAGCGCGTCCCACCAAGTTTATGGGTGCTAACATGCGGACGTGACTGATAATTAATACAGGATACGAACCGACCAAACCAAGTAGGCTTAGGAGTGGCAATAAAAAATAATGGTGAGTCGCAGGTAAAGTGGCGAGAACGATGAACAGGCATACAGACAAGCTGCTTCCGGCTACCACAAGAATTTTGATAGAGCCAAGCCGCGGTGCCAGCCATGCGTAGCCCAATGCACCTGCCATGGTGCTTAACGCCATTGCCATTAAAACGTGGGCAGCACTAACCATCGTAAATCCGTGAATGTCCCTTAGGTAGGGTGCGCCCCAAAGGCCAAGCACGACCATGATCGAGCCGTATGACACCGCGTTTAAAGGTAGTAATAAGTGTAGCTCGCGATAGCTCGCTATTTTTCTAACACCCCCCAAAGCACTGGCAAGTGTCTCGCGTGGACCCTCATGGAAGGACTCTCCCTTTGGGGTGTTACGCACTAGTAGCCATACGAATATCCCAACGAGAGCGGTAATCGCTGCCATGCCAAAGAATGTTCCTCGCCACCCTAACCAATTGGCAGTCATTGCGAGGGGTGAAGTGGCAAACAGCGCCCCACCACCTCCAACTCCGCTCGCGATTGCTGCCATCATCGGAAAGCGCTTAGGCGGGAACCAGCGTGAGAAAACTACAAGAGCTCCCATGAAGCAGGTAGCGCATCCCAAACCTATGATACCCCGTCCGAGGGAGAGCATGATCGGTCCAGTGGCAGTGGCAAAAACTAGCGCTCCAGCCGCGGCGACCATCAACAGCGCAGTATTAACTAGGCGCGGGCCGTAGTGGTCAAGGAGTACGCCACAAGGCACCTGGGCAATGGCAAATACTATAAAATACGTACTGCCCATAATACCGAGCATGCGGGCCGTTAGTCCCATGTCGACCATAAATGTGGGCGCGAGGACACCAATCGAAGCGCGGTAGAAGTGGCTGAGTAGGAATGCGGCACAAAGTGCTGCCACCATGGCCCAGAGATGAATTCTTGTTTGCAAGATTGTTTTGAGGCCCTCATTTATGTTAGATGACGAGTGCTTGACCGGTATCAGGGCCGGAGCTGTGGTGTCAATGGGGCGCTCGCGTGCTCAACCGCAAGAACATTAATCTGTTGTCTTCAGCCATAGGCCCTGAAAGAATGGCGCCGCCATCGCGCTGTGGGAGCAGCTGGCTGGCGGTAGTATTTCTACAATGATGGTCGGATGTGGCTGCCCGGCCGGTTGCAGCGCAGATGTGAGGATGTAAACAATGCAGCGATTGCTTGCGGCAAGTCGCGTTATCGATCGATTTCAATCTGCGGTGGGACGGACGGCAGCATGGCTCTTAGTTCCCATGATGCTCGTAATCATCATAGACGTGATTACCCGAAAGTTTGGTTTGTTAAACGCCACACAAGAGTTTCTGATGAATAGCGGGATGACTGGATCGGCGGATTTCGTCGATACCTATTTGACCTCGACTAAGTTTCAGGAGCTGGAATGGCACTTGCATGCAGCGCTATTTTTACTGTGTTTAGGTTTTGGTTATGTCAAAAATTCTCACGTGCGAATAGAAATAATCCGAGAAAAATTCGATGTTCGTACTAAGGCGTGGCTTGAAGTCACGGGGATTGTGATTTTCATTGTGCCCTATACCTATCTGTTGTTCCGGTACGGGCTAAATTTTGCCTCACGTTCGTTCGAATTGAATGAGGTATCCGCGGCTTTAACAGGGCTGAGTCATCGCTGGATCATCAAATCATTTGTGCCGATTGGAATGCTTTTGCTGTTCGTTGCTGCAATGGGGGTGCTTTTTCGAAACCTAGTGTTTCTTTTTGGCGCGCCTGAACTGAGCCGCGAGGCACAGGGTATCTGTCCCGAGCTGCAAGTGCCTGACGCGGAAACGGCGGTAACTAATTCGGGCGCCGTAGCAGAGTCTAAGCCGGAGTAATTTTTATGGATCTTGTGTACTTGTTGCCTGCTTTCATGTTTTTAGCGCTAGCAGCTTTGCTGTTTAGCGGGTTTCCAGTCGCGTGGGTGTTAGGTGGAGTGGGTATCGGGTTCGGATTCATCGGGATGCATTACGATGTTTTTGAATTTATTTACTTCTTCAATGTGATTTCACGAATTTGGGGTACAGCGGCAGAGAATTTGATCTTGGTCGCGGTGCCAATGTTCATTTTTATGGGGACTATGTTGGAGCGTTCAGGTGTCGCCAATGATCTCTTGCACTGTCTTCAGGTGCTACTGCGGCGAACACCTGGTGGCCTAGCGTTATCCGTCACGATAATGGGCACGATCATGGCTGCAACCACCGGGATTATCGGCGCTTCAGTGGTTATGATGACCCTTTTGGCTCTTCCGGTCATGTTGGAGCGTGGTTACCATGTGCCTTTGGCGACCGGAACGATCGCTGCTTCAGGTACACTTGGTATACTCATTCCGCCGAGTATCATGCTCGTGATTATGGCGGATTTACTGTCAATATCAGTCGGCACACTGTTTTTGGCTGCGATTTTGCCGGGACTGCTTCTGGCTTTGCTATACCTAGTTTACATCTACGTCCGGACTCGTTTGAATCCCAGCCTTGCTCCGCCTTTGCCTGATACGATGGGGCCAGAAAGCCAGTACGAGTTGGTCATAATGGTTTTGCGCAGTTTTGTGCCCCCAATTTTGCTAATAGTTTTTGTGCTCGGATCTATTTTTGCAGGCTGGGCAACACCGACTGAAGCAGCTGGTGTGGGGGCTCTGGGGGCTATTTTACTTGCGGTAATGAATCGGAAGCTAAATTACGGTGTTCTGAAGGACGTGCTGATCCGCTCTGCGCTGACTATAGGCATGATTTTTGGCATTTTCATTGGCGCCACCTGTTTTTCGTACGTGTATCGGGTACTAGGCGGTGATGATGTAGTTCACCACTTCATTATGACCTTCGGGCTGGGTGTTTGGGGTCTCCTGTTTTTAATGATGGGCTTGGTGTTTTTGCTAGGCTTCTTTTTCGATTGGATCGAAATCACGTTGATCGTCCTTCCCTTATTTGCGCCGATAATGAAGCTAATGGACTTTGGCGTCCATATTCCCTATCCCGTAGATATCGTCCCGTGGATTGCAATTTTGCTGGCTGTTAATTTACAAACCTCATTTCTTACTCCGCCCTTTGGTTTTGCATTGTTTTACATGAAGGGGGTGGCGCCCCCACACGTGAAAATGCAGCAAATCTATCGAGGAATCATACCGTTCGTGACCTTGCAGTTAATAGGACTTGGATTTGTCATTGGATTTCCGCAATTGGCCTTATGGCTTCCCCACGTGTTGCTTGATTGAGGGTGTGTTCGTAGTCGTGGAGCCGGGGATTGCGCACGCTGCTTCCGTGAGACCCTTTGGCTGCTACGTCGCCCTCTGTTCTCACTCTCTACCGTGAGTGATTGTCGCGATGTGTGGGTATCGCTATCTTCCGACGTCGACAAAAATATGTTAAGACCGAGCACCGGACATGTCGCGATTTGCGGCAGTCGCTAAAGAGGAATGCCAATGCTCCTGCTCCGTTTCGGTGTCGCCATCTTAGCAGTCTTGGCGTCGAGTTTTTTTCCGGGTCTGGCGAATGAAATTGATGCCAAATCAGCTTATTCTTTAGCGCAATC
>CAZSYW010000199.1:0-4426 GCA_964611315.1 uncultured Rhodospirillaceae bacterium | reverse complement strand
GATATACCAACACGGTTCTGTGCCCAAGCAGCCTCGTTATGACCCAGCACAACGGGCCGCTCTTTGCCGTATGAGATAGTAGATATCCGGGTAGGGTGCACACCAAGCGAGATCAGGTAGTTCCGCGCAGCATTGGCGCGTCGCTCTCCGAGGGCGAGGTTGTACTCTCTAGTCCCTCGCTCATCGCAATGCCCGGCAATAGTAACCACAAGTTCCGGATTTTGTTCCAGGAATTGGGCTTGTCGGCGGAGCGTTTCCTCGCCATCTGGCCGCACAGACGATTTGTCGAAATCAAAAAATACCCGATCACCAACTTCTTGGACCAGCCTATCTTGGAGAGACATAGCCGGCTCAACTGCCGCCATTTCGGTGCGACCGGCCCCGGCCTCACCAGATCCAGCCACCGTCTCATTCTCTACGGCAGAAGCCTGCACTTCACCGCCGCCTTGGCCACTACCGTCGGCCGACCCATCTGGAGCTGTCTCACAAGCAGCAACAAACAGCAGCACGCCACTTAGGGTGAGCAATTTAGACCACATTTAGTCCGACCTCCTCACTGTCACCGCTACAACAGGATTGCAATAAATTCGCCCCTCAAGGACCGAATTATCATTGTAATACAATTGGTTTACAATCGACCAACCAAACTTCCGTCGATGTTAGTTTGAAAACCCTAAGGAATCAAGGGCGACCATGCAGGATCAGAGGCGTCCATTGGCGTCTTAATTTCCCTTTCGTTGGTACCCGTAATGTCTACGCTATAGAGCCTCACCTTACCGCCCATGTCATTGGAGGGTCGATCCTCCCGGAAAAACATCAGAACTCGCCCATTTGGAGCCCAAGT
This sequence comes from uncultured Rhodospirillaceae bacterium, assembly GCA_964611315.1. Classification (GTDB taxonomy): domain Bacteria; phylum Pseudomonadota; class Alphaproteobacteria; order UBA7887; family UBA7887. The sequence goes on along the minus strand of CAZSYW010000199.1, from coordinate 3,582 downwards.
CGGACCTTCCGCGAGGTAACCCTTGGCTATTCTCCTCTCACCGGTCCCATCAGATTTCATGACGCCAATGTAAAAAACACCTTTATTAATGTTGGTAAATGCGATCCAGTCACCGCGCGGCGACCACACAGGCGTTGCATATCTGCCGTCCCCGAAGCTAATGCGCCGCTCTTTACCACCTGGATACGCATCCATTACGTAAATCTGCTGCTTACCCGACCGGTCCGATTCAAATGTAATCTGTGTTCCGTCATGTGAATAAGACGGAGCAGTCTCAATAGCTGGATGATTGGTGAGCTTTTCGACAACACGAGTCCGAAGGTCCATTACATATATATCGGAATTTCCGTTAGGTGCCATCGACATAATTACTTTGTTTCCGTCCGGTGAGAAGCGGGGAGCGATAGTCATCGTGGGGAAATCACCTAAAACTTCCTGCTTACCGGTATCAATATTATAAATGTAAACACGTGGCTTATCCTTGAAGTATGACAAATAAGTTATTTCTTGCAGGGTTGGTGAAAAACGCGGCGTGAGAACCAAGTATTGACCGTCCGTAAGATATCGGTGGTTCGCACCATCTTGATCCATAAGGGCCAAGCGTTTGACACGGTCGCCCTGCTTCCCAGACTCAGAAACATAGACTATGCGCGTATCAAAATAACCGTCTTCACCCGTTACACGCTTATAAACTTGGTCGGAAATCAGGTGCGCAATCCGACGCCAATTCTCGCGAGGGGTTGACAACGACAACCCCACTAAATGTTCTCCCGCGAACACGTCCCAGAGACGAAACTCGACCCTCACCTGACCATCAACCTGAAATTCCACGCGCCCAACCACCAAAAATTGGGCATTTATTTGACGCCAATCAACAAACCGAGGTGTAAGTCGCAACTCTTCTGGGGCTTGCTGGAACGCCTTCCTATCTATGGAACGGAATAATCCGGAACGCTCTAAATTGCCAGATATGACATTTGCGATCGATTTACCCATTTCACCTTCTTCGATCCCAGCGCCGTACAACTCGGTGATTGCAATGGGTAATGGCTCTACCACACCACGTGTGATTTCAACTTCGGTCACTGCATGTGCGAAAGGCGGATGACTCGTCAGCCAAAGGGCCGCGAGAGCTAAGGTCGATCGACGCCAAAACGCCCACGATTTAAAAAAGTAACACTCGCGTAAAATTGTAGGCATCAGCCAAACATTTCCTTTGGATCAAAGTTAATTTTCATGTCCCGCCAAAGGTGGTACTTGTCGGGAGAAAGGTTCTTAATCCTGCCTGTTTTTAAAACAGCGCGGACCGTACTCTCCGCCATTGCGCGGTAAAATGGATCACTCGTCATTTGAGACTGATCTACAACAGAAACGTCTAATACACCGCCATCCGGCCCTAACTGGATACGCAGGGTAACCTGCATATTCTGCACGTTGCGCCCACCTGCCGGCAAGTGCCAGTTCTTTTGAATTTGATAGCGAATGTTGTCGAGCTCCGTCATGCTCAGAGGAACGTCAGCCCTGAACTCACTATCCGCCTTTGCCAACACCCTATCAAAAGCGTCTTCGGTCGGCGGGACGTTATCACTTTCTTCAACTTCCGACTTTGCGACGCGAGATACCTCCAGCTCCTCCACACTCTTAAGGACTGAAGCAAAAGGGTCTGGCCTAGACGGTGGAATAGGCTTCCTCACTGGAACCTCCACATTAGTCGGCAAAAGCACATTCTCAACCTGTTTTGGTCTTTCCTCTGTCGCCAGCGACAAGGCCGGTTTTGGTGGGGGTGGTCCCTCGATTACTGTGCTAGGTTTTTGTGGAGGCGGTTTTGCAATTATCGGATTCGAACGCGGTGTTGACGGAGGTGGAGGAGGAGCCATTTGTGCAACTTTATTCTCTTCGATTACCTCTTTTTCCGTTTCCACTTCCAAGCCATCTTCTGGTAAATTACGCACCTCGTCTATGGTAACCATTTCGACCACGACAACACGCTCACCTAAGAGTTGATCGTCTTTTAGATATGGCAGACCTACGTAGAGTAACGCGATCGCCACTCCATGGAAAAGCGCCGACATTATTACGGAGGCTCCCACACTGCACCCCTATTCCTCTGAAAAGACCGGCATTTTTGTTACCAATGCCACTCTATCAAATCCGGCACTGTTGATCGCGCTCATGATCTCCATGACTAGCCCGTAATTTATTTCCTTATCACCGCGCACAAAGATTCGTGCCTCAGGATTCTCACCAGTGATTGCTTGCAATTTTGGGACTAACTCCTGAAGAAGAATCAAACCCTCCTGCAAGTAAATTTGGCCGGCGCCATTTATTGAGACCGTTAATGGTTCATCGTTACCTTGTATTACATTACTTTCCACACTCGGAAGATCCACTTTGACACCAACCGTAAGGAGTGGGGCGGTAACCATAAACACAACCAACAGCACCAACATTACATCCACGAACGGGGTCACATTTATGTTTGCCATTGGCTGGTAGCGACGTTTCAATTTAGTCCCTGAACTCTCATGCACCATGCCTGCCATCACATATGATCCTCACCCAATTTCCGTGAAAGCAAAGTGGTAAATTCACCGGCAAAACTTTCCAATCTACCTGCATAACGCCCTAGGTCATTTGACAGTTTATTGTAGGCAACCACTGCTGGAATAGCCGCCACCAAACCAAGCGCCGTCGCAAATAACGCCTCTGCAATACCTGGAGCAACGACGGCAAGTGACGTGTTTTTTGTTACTGCGATCGCCTGAAAACTGTTCATAATTCCCCACACCGTGCCGAATAAGCCCACGAAGGGTGCAGTAGATCCGACGGTAGCTAAAAAACCCATGTGTCGTTCCAGTGATTCCATTTCTCGAGCCAGGGTAACATTGATGACTCGATCAATACGCCCTTGTAGATTGGCACGCGCGGTCTCGCCCTGGTGGGTGAACCCGCGCTTTGCAGCATGCGTCCACTCACGCATGGCCACCACAAATAAAGCTGCTAACGGGTGCTCCGGCGTGTTTCCCAAGCGCTCGTACAACTCCTCTAGAGAACCGCCTGACCAAAACGCTTCCTCAAACTGTTCGGCCTGTTGGCGCAACCGACGGAAATACCGAACCTTGTCAAAAATTATTGCCCAACACCAGATTGAGGACAAAGCCAAGGCAACCATCACTATCTGCACCACAAGGTCTGCTTGCGCGACTAAGCCCCAAATCGACAAATCACCAGATGAGCCTCTTTCACCTAAAGTCACCGACTCAATAGTTGCCATCTCAACAGGACCCCTAGCTTACTTGTAAGTAAGTTGTTAATGCAGAGCGCACCTCGAAAGGCCAAGGCACGGGTCTACCGAGTTCGCCGACGCAAGCAATTCGTGAATCCAAAAGCGTTGTCGGCCCTTGGTCATTTTGAACAACCTGATTTGCCAACAAACTGGCCCCGAGAATGCGGACAATTTTTGTGTGCACTTCAAGATCGTCATCGAGCCGCGCAGACTTTAGATATTCAATCTTGCAAGATCGCACAACAAATCGCACACCCAAAACTCCAAACAACGTGCTTTGATCTATTTTTGCAGAA
>CAZSYW010000198.1:0-4436 GCA_964611315.1 uncultured Rhodospirillaceae bacterium | reverse complement strand
ATCATAGGGTTCTCGGGCTCTGGGAAAAGCCCTAGCTGGCTTGTGTATGGCTGGTGCTCACCAATTTCAGAGTGAGAGATTTTAGGAATACCGACTTCATCAAATTCACTTTGTTCTAAATTGAATAAAACTTCATGAGCACGATCCAGAACTTTTTTAGGCAACCCTGCTAAACGTGCTACTTGAATGCCGTAGCTTTTATCAGTACCTCCAGGAACAATTTTTCGGAGAAAAATGATCTCATCATTCCATTCTTTGATTTGGACATTGAAATTTTTTACTCCTGCAAGAACACGGGATAGATCTGTCAATTCATGGTAATGGGTGGCAAAAAGTGTTTTAGGCCCTCCCCCATGATCAGCATTATGAAGAAACTCGACAATTGCCCAAGCGATACTGATTCCATCAAAAGTGCTGGTCCCGCGTCCGATTTCATCTAGAATGATAAGGCTGTCCGGAGTGGCATTATTTAAAATATTGGCAGTTTCGTTCATTTCTACCATAAAAGTAGATTGCCCTTTCAAGAGATGATCCTGAGCACCCACGCGGGAAAAAATACGGTCTGTAACTCCTAGGCTGACTTTGTCAGCTGGAACAAAGCTTCCTATTTGTGCAATGAGAGTAATGAGAGCAACCTGTCTCAAATAAGTAGATTTCCCAGCCATATTGGGGCCGGTTATAATCATGATTTGTTGTTCTACCGAATCCAAGAATGTGTCGTTGGAGATGAAGCGAGTAGTTGGATCAATTTTTTCGATGAGTGGATGTCGGCCATTTTCAATAACTAGACTACGGCTAGTGTTGAATTCTGGCTGGCAATAATTATATCTGTGGGCGATTTCGGCAAATGAAGATAAAGTGTCAACTTCACTGATGGTCCGCGCCATGCTTTGTATTCGCATGCCTTCAAGAGAAACTTTGGATCGGATTTCTTCAAAAAGTGTTTGTTCTATGGCAAAAATCTTTTCTTCTGCACCTGTGATTTCTTCTTCGTATTCCTTCAGCTTGGGGGAGATAAAACGCTCTGCATTGACAAGGGACTGTTTGCGTATATATTCAGCGGGTACACGATCACTATGTTTTTTAGTGACCTCTATGTAATATCCGTAAATTTTATTAAAGCCTACCTTTAAGACAGGTATGCCGGTTTTCTCTTTCTCTTCTTGTTCCAGAGAAGCGATCCAGTTTTTTCCCTGCCGGGTGATTTTTTTAAGGCGATCGAGTTCTTCGTTGCAACCAGGTTTGATCAGGTTTCCTTCCTTTAAGTTCAAGGGAGGGTCGTCCATAATATTCCGGTCAATCAAATCGTGCACACTTTCAAGGTTATCCCAGTTTTCCAGATATGGTTGTAATGGGCTGGAGTCATAACTTTTAAGAGTTTTTGATATGCTTGGGAAAACTTCCAGGGAAGCTTTCAACGCAATGAGGTCTCTTGCATTACATACAGAAAGAGTGATCCGTCCCAACAATCTTTCCAGGTCGAAAATACGTTTCAGGAGATCACGTAGGTGTTTTCGTTCTGTCGGGTTATCTTTGAAGTCTGCAACGATGCTCAGCCGTTCGCGAATTTTTTCTGCATCAATTAATGGTTTTAAAATCCATTCTCGAATTCGTCGTGCACCCATAGGGGTCTGAGAAAGATCCAGCAAGTCCAAAAGGGAGTTTTTTCGGCTTCCTTCACTGGACTGGACTAGTTCCAGGCTAGCCATAGTACATTGATCTAATGCCATATAATCGTGAATAGGGAAGTGGGTCAGGGCAGTGATATGATCCATACTGGATTTCTGAGTTTCCCTGAGATAATGAATCAATGCACCGGCTGATGAAATTGCTGCGTCCAGATTTTCACAACCAAATCCTTCTAACGACTGGGTTTTGAAATGTTCAATCAGGCTTCTATACGCTTCGCTAAAAGAAAAGGTCCAGTCTTCTCCAGTGTGAATAAAGACTTCACCGGCCGGGAGCCAGGGGTGAGTCTCTTCATTTTTTGAAGTTGGGATGATAATTTCTTTGGGGTCGAGTTTTTTTAACTCATCAGTAAGAAGCGAGAGGGCATTTTTTCCATCAATCTGGGTGACTTTAAAGATCCCGGTCGATACATCAAGGGCGGCGAGCCCAATTTGGTTTTTTCCAAAATAAATCGATGCTATATATTGGTCCTGTTTAGGATCAAGAATATTTTCGTCAAGAATTGTTCCTGGTGTGATGACTCGGACCACTTCTCTTTTAACGAGTCCTTTCGCTTGCTTTGGATCTTCTGTTTGCTCGCAGATAGCGACTTTTTTTCCAGCTTTAAGAAGTTTTGTAATATAAAGATTTGCAGAATGATGAGGAATTCCGCACATGGGCACGGGATTGGATTTCTTATTTCTAGCTGTAAGAGCGATCTGCAAAATTTGGGACGCTGCTTTAGCATCCTCATTAAACATCTCGTAAAAGTCCCCCATCCTGAAGAATAAAATGGAGTCGGAGTATTCCTTTTTGATTCCCCTGTACTGTTGCATCATAGGGGTATCATCTTGAGTGACCTTCATACTTTTGGCCGAAACGCCCATAGATTTTATAGTTTACAGAGTTTTAAAATATGGAAGAAGCTTCTTATAGGTGGCTTGCAAATGTTCTGGATGAACTTTAGTTTCCCCCAAGACAGGCATGAAATTGGTGTCTCCAGTCCATCGAGGAACGATATGGCAATGAATATGTTTATCATATCCGGCTCCAGCGGCTTTGCCGATGTTATAACCAAGATTAAAGCCCTCAGGGTTGATCACGCTCCGTAATGTCTCGATGCACTTATGGGTCAGTTGGTTTATCTCCTTGATTTCGTCAACATCCTGCTCTGTTAAGCATCCTATATGCCGGAAAGGCGCTACCATTAAGTGTGCGGAATTATAAGGGAAGATATTCATGATTACCAAAGCTGACTGGCCTCGATGAAGAATATAATTTTTTTTGTCATCACTTTCTTTGGGGAGTGAACAAAAAATACATTCATCGGACTTCTCACTCTTGACATATTCCATCCTCCAGGGTGCCCAGAGTTGCTTCATGTTTTTTCCTAATCAGAAGGTTTTATCGAATTAAAAGCTACATATGCTTTCAAGCTTTTTGTTAGGGTAAATCATTGTGAATAACTCCCTAGTTTTGTTGCACATTCTTTCTTCTTCCAAATCTGATTTTTCATGATCATAGCCGAGGAGATGAAGGATGCCGTGAATGAGCAATAAAGTTAATTCTTCTTCAAAGGACAGCCGATGTGTTTCTGATTGATTACGGGCTGTCTCAAGCGAAATGGCAACATCCCCTAAGACAGGTGCCCCCGGCATATCCGCTTCGCCTTCCAAAATCTGTGGAAACGATAACACATCTGTAGAGCGATCTATACCTCTGAACTGAAAGTTCAGGTCGCGAATACCCTGATTTCCGGTAAATAATATGCTGATTTCATGCTCATTGCAATCGAGAGAGGTGAGGACTTTGCCGATTTGTTGCTCAATTTTTTCGGCATCCACATTGATTTCAGGGAACTCATTATTAATTAGAATTTCCATGTTAATACATTCAAAAAATGGTCTAAAACCAGTGGGTATCAGGAAGATAAAGGAAAACTACTCCTGACCCGAATCGGTTTGGTCATAAGCTTTAATAATTTTTTTTACTAACTCATGGCGGACGACATCCTTTGTAGAAAAATATATAAAGTTAATGCCCTTGACCTGATTGAGCAGATTTTGTATGTGGATGAGTCCTGAATCACTGTGCTTGGGAAGGTCGATTTGAGTAATATCTCCTGTGACAACCATTTTTGAACGGAAACCTAAACGGGTCAGAAACATTTTCATCTGTTCCCGGGTCGCGTTCTGGGCTTCATCAAGAATGATAAACGCGTCACTCAATGTTCTCCCCCGCATATATGCCAATGGAGCAATTTCAATGGCACCGTCATCCATAAGTTGCCTCACTTGATTGGTTTCCATCATATCACTTAAGGCATCATAGAGAGGCATGAGGTAGGGATTGATTTTTTCAGCAATATCTCCCGGTAAATAACCCAGTTTTTCACCTGCTTCCACGGCTGGTCGCACCAGAATAATCTTTCTGAATTTTTTTTTTAGCAAACCCTCTACTGCCATCGCAACAGCTAAGTAAGTTTTGCCTGTACCTGCGGGGCCAATGGAAAGAACGATATCCTCCTGTCTTATAGACTGGATAAACTGGTGCTGCGCTGGTCCCTTAGGGGTGATATAACCCTTTTTCGGTGAAACTGCAATACGCTCCGAAAAGATGGATTTGAGATCTGCCTGAGTATCTTCCGCGATCAGTCGAATAGCAAACTTTACGTCTCCGTTTTCAACAGGAAGATTGGCTTCATGTAATTTTTCCAATTGCCTGAAAAGATTATCGACAGTTTCTATATCCTCAGGGGCACCTTTAAT
>CAZSYW010000197.1:0-4607 GCA_964611315.1 uncultured Rhodospirillaceae bacterium | reverse complement strand
CAGCAAACGGGAGCACCGATCGAGGATGGGGCCGTTCAGGGGGACGCCACGTGAGGCAGTATTCTGTCGCAACGAAAGTAAGGGGCCAAGGCTACCACTTTCTGCAGTCAGCAGGTAATCTAGAGGGTGTGATTAGCGTCATTTTAGGGAAACTGTGCTGCCCTAGAGCACGTAGGAATGAATAAGCTGGCAGGTGTCTAGCGGTGGGTATTAGTTGAAGTAAGAAATTGCGCGGGGGCGATTGCGGCACGGCGTTTTTTTGAGATCAGACGGGCCAATAAAACAGAAGATGCTAAGTCCGCAAGGGTGGAGAATAAAGATTCAATCCAGGAGGGTGGTCTTTTCCGCATAATGCCTCCATATACTTGTTGGTGACGGGCAATGATCTTGGCGTAGTGCCACATGTTCGAAATTGAGACTGGAAATGGAGCCGGGTGGGCTGTGGGCATCGCGAGACAAACAACTGGTGAGCGAGCATCTGATTGGAATAAATCCAGTTATGGGCGTGAGGATTTGTTGCGTTGTGCTCGGGGTGAGCTATTCGGCTTGGGCAACGCACAATTGCCCTTGCCGCCCATGTTGATGTTTGACCGAATAGTGGAGATTACCGCTGACGGGGGTGAGCATGGGCGAGGACTCGTGGTCGCCGAGATGGATGTTAAAAAGGACCTCTGGTTTTACGACTGCCATTTTCAGGGTGATCCGGTTATGCCGGGTTGCCTCGGCCTGGACGCATTGTGGCAGATGCTTGGTTTCTTTCTTGGGTGGCTCGACCTGCCAGGGCCGGGTCGCGCCCTATCGGTTGGGGAGGTGAAGTTCGCTGGGGAAGTAAAGCCAAATGGTAAACTTCTTCGTTATTACGTTGATGTGAAGAAGGTCATTAAGCGCAGTTTCGCCCTAGCGGTTGCCGATGGCCATTGCGAACTTGATGGTAAGCGGGTGTACAGTGCTAACGGTCTACGGGTCGGTCTGTTCCCGGTTGTTGAGAAGTCTGGTTGATGAACGGAAAGGCCCTCCGGCGGGTTGTTGTGACTGGTTTGGGCATCGTTTCTCCAATTGGGAATGATGCGACGGAAGTCGCGAAGAGCTTGCGTGAAGGGCATTCAGGTATTGTTCGATGTGATACGTACGCAGAAATGGGTTTCCGGTCACACGTTCACGGGGCGCCGGAGATTGATTTTGACGATCACATTGACCGGAAACTGCGCCGATTTATGGGTGATGGCGCGGCCTATAGTTACATCGCGATGGGTCAGGCAATCGCCGATTCTGGCCTTGGTGACAAGGACGTGCGTGATTTGCGTACGGGCCTAGTGGTGGGCTCGGGCGGGCCGTCCACGTCTGCCCAAGTAGAGGCTGCTGATCTGGCTAGGCAAAAGAGCCCGAAGCGGGTTGGCCCGTATGCGGTCCCTAAGACGATGTGTTCAACTCTCTCTGCAAACATGTCGACCGCTTTTGGCATGCGGGGTCTGAGTTATTCTATCAGTTCTGCTTGTTCGACTAGTGCACACTGCATAGGGAACGGGTCGGAACTGATACAGATGGACAAACAGGATATTGTTTTTGCTGGGGGCGCTGAGGAGCTTCACTGGACACTCACGGTTTTGTTTGATGCAATGGGCGCGCTGTCCTCAAAATACAATGACACCCCAGAAAAGGCTTCGCGGGCCTACGATGTTAACCGCGATGGCTTCGTGATTGCTGCCGGCGCTGGTGTGGTTGTTCTTGAAGAGTTGGAGCATGCGAGAGCACGCGGAGCTAAGATTTATGCTGAGTTAGTTGGCTATGGGGCCACCTCTGACGGTGTTGACATGGTTGCTCCTTCTGGCGAGGGCGCCGCGCGCTGCATGAAGATGGCTGTAACGGACCTTGGTGGGCAGACTGTCGATTACATCAATACACATGGCACCTCCACTCCAGTTGGTGATATCATCGAACTCGGCGCTATTAGGGAAGTGTTCGGGAGTCAACGGCCACACATTTCCTCAACAAAATCCCTAACCGGTCATTCACAAGGAGCGGCGGGCGCTCATGAGGCCATTTACTCTCTGTTAATGCTCCAGAATGATTTTGTCGCCGCCTCTGCAAATATTGAAGATCTCGATCCTGCAGCTGGTGATGCTGCTATCGTCCGAAAACGCATTGACGACGCTGGTCTCGGTGTTGTGATGTCTAACAGTTTTGGCTTCGGTGGGACCAACGTTTCATTGATTTTTTCGCGCGTTGATAGGTAAAGCGGAGCGACACCGTTTTTGAGAGTTCGATAATGCCTTCTGCCTGCCTACTAGACGGAAAAAAAGGCCTGATTATGGGCGTTGCTAATGAGCGTTCCATCGCCTGGGTCGTTGCTGAGGCCGCCCGCCGGCACGGTGCGGAGCTGGCTTTTACCTATCAAAATGAGGGGCTCGCTCGGAGAGTTCGGCCCCTCGCTGAGGAAGCGGGCTCGCGACTGGTTTTCCCGTGTGACGTGGTTAATGAAGATGAGATAGAGACCCTGTTCAATCACTTGTCCGATAGCTGGGGAGGGATTGATTTTGTCGTTCACGCGATCGCATACGCAGACCGAAATGAATTGAAAGGGCGGTACGTCGATACGAGTCGGAGTAACTTAACGACTAGCATGATGGTCTCCTGTTACTCTTTCACTTCTGTCGCTCGTCGAGCTGCCGGTTTAGCTAATGAAGGCGCGAGCCTGCTCACTTTTACGTTTTCCGGGGCCCGTCGTGTTGTGCCGAGTTACAACGTGATGGGGGTTTCAAAGGCCGCGCTTGAAGCGAGTGTTAAATACTTGGCAATGGATTTGGGTCCTGTCGGCGTTCGAGTAAATGCGATTTCGTCTGGGCCTATGAGGACGCTTTCTGGAGCGGCCATTGGTGCTGGCCGCTCGATCTATCGTTGGGCGAGGGCTAATTCGGCTCTTGGTAGAGACCTTCGGAGCGAGAACGTCGCTGATGCAAGCCTCTACCTCCTGAGTGACCTTTCTCGCGGTGTTACCGGTGAGATCCATTATGTTGACAACGGAAATTCCATCATCGGTATTTCTTCACGGGCGGGCCCGCAGGCGGATATCACATCTTAACTTTCATTGGTCCCTTGACAGTTTGGGCAAAATTTTAAGCCTTGTTGTGTGGAGGGCAAAGTGCCAGATTGGAATTCTGCAGCATGTGGGGCCCTCATGAACGCCTTGTCAGCAAAAATTGATACCGCAGCTCTTCTATGTGCCGCTAAGATGCGGCCGACGCGGCAGCGCCAGGCTCTCGCCCAGCTCTTGTTTCGGGGAGAGCATCGCCATGTTACGGCTGAAGGGTTACATCAGGAAGCTCGTGTGGCTGGTGTCAAAGTAGCTCTCGCCACCGTGTACAATAGTTTGCATCGTCTCACCCGCGCGGGACTTTTGCGCGAAGTCGCAGTGGACTCGGGAAGGCGGTTCTTTGATACGAACGTCAGTCATCACCATCACCTGCTCGATGAACGTACCGGTGAGCTAAGCGATATTGATGAAGGGGAACTCCTGATTACTGATTTGCCTGATGTACCTGATGGGATGGAAATAAAAAGTGTAGACATTGTGGTAAGGATGGGACTCACCGAGGGGCGGTAACCCATTATTAGAAGCATTCTAAACGATTGACAGTCTCGCTACGCGCGGCCATATTCGGTAATGCCAAATGTGCGGGTGCTAAGAGTGAATCAGTTACTGTTCGCATGTTTGGTTCTCAGCGGATAGATTTGCAAAGTGTGATTCAATAGGAGTTGCGAAAATGAGCTTGTCGGGGACGAAAACCGAGCAAAATCTGAAGGACGCCTTTGCTGGCGAATCCCAAGCTAACAGGCGGTATTTGTTTTTTGCGCAAAAAGCGGATGTGGAGGGCTACAATGACGTGTCAGCGGTTTTCCGGTCGACGGCCGAGGGTGAGACTGGGCACGCTTTTGGGCATCTTGAATTCCTAACAGAGACAGGCGATCCGGCAACCGGTAAACCTATCGGTAACACAGCCGACAATCTGCAGGCGGCGGTAGCAGGCGAAACCCATGAGTACACAGATATGTACCCAGGTATGGCGAGGACTGCGCGGGAAGAGGGTTTTGACGAAGTCGCCGATTGGTTTGAGACTTTAGCGAAGGCAGAAAAGTCACACGCTGGACGTTTCCAGAAAGCATTTGATTCTCTTGGTTAGGGTAGTGCGGGCACTATGAAATCAAGTGGTGATAGCAACCGCTCCTGAGTTTTAGGTTCCTGGGGTTTACAAATGGAAGGCGGTTTGCAAGCTCCGGTGCGCCATGCGCATGGTTTCAAAGAACCGGATTATCTTGACGAAACAAAACTCGAGTCGGAACTCCGTCGCGTATTTGACGTTTGCCACGGTTGTCGGCGTTGTTTCAACTTGTGTGACAGCTTTCCGCGTCTTTTCGCGTTAATTGACGAATCTGATAGTGGCGAGCTGGATAGTGTCTCAAGTGATGGATTTGGTTTCGTCATGGATGGTTGCACGCTGTGCGATATGTGTTTCATGGTGAGTTGCCCCTATGTGCCGCCCCATGAGTTCGGTATAGATTTTCCTCATCTTGTGTTGCGTTACCGGGCCATTCAGTGGTCGAAAGGAGCT
>CAZSYW010000196.1:0-4619 GCA_964611315.1 uncultured Rhodospirillaceae bacterium | reverse complement strand
AACCAAGTGCGAACTATATCCCCATCTTCAACCAGATCAGAAGTTACACCTGACCAACGGACCTGCCCTCTACCCAGTACATAAATCATGTCAGAAATACCAGTCGCGAACTCCAGATTCTGCTCAACCAGCAATAACGATAAGCCGTCAAGTAATACGTCGCGCAATAAAACAGTAAGTTCCTCCACGATGGTCGGGGCCAGACCCTCCGTAGGTTCATCCAGCACCAAAACTCTTCCGTTTGTCATCAATGCCCGCGCTATAGCAAGCATTTGCTGCTCACCACCCGAAAGCATGTGTCCACCGTGATGACGTCGCTCGGCAAGCCGGGGAAATCTGTCAAAAATATGTTCCAGCGACCAGCCGTCTTCGGTCACTCTCGCGCTTACATTCAAATTCTCTTGCACCGATAAAGAAGAAAAGACACCTCTCGATTCTGGCACATATGCTATCCCGGCCCGGGCCACCCTATAAGGCGGCAGGCTGTCTAGCCTAACCTCACCCAATCGCACACAACCTGTTTTTCGAGAAACCAAACCCATAATAGATTTGAGAATCGTAGTCTTACCGGCACCATTCCGCCCCAAAATACCGACAGCGGCGCCCTTAGGCACTAATAACGACACACCTTTCAGGATATGGCTATCTTGATACCAAGCATTTAAATCTTCAACGACAAGCAAAGGATTACTCATACCGGAATCTTGAGATACCGGGCACGCACAATTTGGGAGTTACGAACTTCATTCGGCGAACCCTCAAATAATACTCCACCTGCATCCAGGACCGTAATACGTTCAGCGAACTGAAATACTACGTCCATATCGTGCTCGACAATCACAAGGGTGAGGCTCGGCGGAAGCTTACCAATCAACGAAAGCATCAGTTGGGTTTCATCAGGGCTCATACCCGCTGTTGGCTCGTCCAGTAGCAACAACTCAGGATCGACCGCCAGGGCTAAACCCACCTCCAATTGACGTTGCATTCCGTATGCAAGTGTATGGGCTGGCTCATGCAGGACTTCAGCCAACCCAATTAGCTCTCCCAACCTTTCAGCATCAGCTGTGAGCCCTTTCATACCAGACAGGCGTTTCCAAACCCGCCGACCATATCCGCGCGCCACAACAAGCGCTGTCACAAGATTTTCAGTCACCGTTAAATCTGAAAATAAGTTATTTTTCTGAAAAGAACGCGCCATCCCACGACGAGCACGAAAATCTGGACGCGCATGGGTAAGATCAGCACCCGACAATTTTATGGTTCCTGAATCAACCTTGATATCCCCAGTCAAAAGATTGAAAAACGTTGTCTTGCCAGCGCCATTAGGCCCGATTAACGCATGGCGCGCACCCCGCGGGATGTGCAACGAAAGATCACGTACCACCTTCAAGGCACCAAATGTCTTACAGAGTTTTTGAACGTCTAACATATGTGAGTGCCTGACGCATACGTCCCACCAAACCATAGAGCCCCTCGCCGCTAAACGTCACTACGGCAATAAAAAACAAACCCATAAAAAACATCCAATAATCGGTCAATCCGCTCAGATAATGGGCAAGCATTACGAAGACAGCCGCACCCGCTACAGGACCCACGAGGGTGCCGATACCACCAATTATTACTACAATTAACACCTCCCCTGATGTGGTCCAGGTCAGCAGCTCCGGCGAAACGAAATTGTTGTGTTGTGCCGCGAGCGACCCCGCGAGTCCCGCAATGGAAGCAGCAAGGACAAATACCGCCAACTTGTAGCCCCTGACCGGACAACCAAGTGCTTGCATCCTTGCTGCATTCTCATGTATGCCCGCCAACACTCTTCCAAATGGCGAGTCCACGACTTTCGCAGCCAAAAAATATACAACCATCGCAACAAATACTGTAAACAACGAAAACTGTGTGGGGTCTAATAAATTTATACCCATCGTGTCCAAATTTATACGCGGCACTCCACCCATACCGTCGTCACCACCAAACAGGCGACTGCGGAACACGAACGCATGAATCATTTCTCCAATCGCAAGCGTAATCATCAGGAAAAACACACCAACCAACCGCACGGCAAACGCACCAACCAACGCGGCCAATAACGCTGCTAAAAACATTCCCGAGGGTATCACTAACCACATAGGCCAGCCCGCCATAACGCCAAGCCCTGCTGTCGTGTAGGCTCCGACACCGTAGAAAGCAGCGTGACCCAACGACACTAACCCGGTATAGCCAGCCAAGAGGTCAAGACTAATGGCAAAAATTGCCAAAATTGCAATCTGTGCAAGTAACTCGTGGCCGAAAGGATCGGCGCGAAACCATGAGATTATTGCGACTAAAAACAGGAGAAGCGCGACCAAATCACGTTTGCTTATTGCTCTATTCTTAATCATTAGTGCCTTTAACCTGACCGCACCGGCAACAAACCACCCGGACGAACTAAAAGAATTACAGCCATCAAGGCATAAATGATGACGCTTGCAGCGGAAGGAAGGAACACCTGACCAAACGTCTCAAAAAATCCAATCAAAAATGCGCCTAGAGCCGCGCCCCGTAGACTTCCCGGTCCCCCTATTACAACTACAATTAAAGTCAACACCAATATCGACATGTCCATACCCGGGTATACGGAAAAAACTGGTGCGGCCACTACACCAGCCAACCCAGCCAGTCCGCAACCCAGGCAGAAAACCACGAAAAACGCCAATTCAATATTAAGACCGAGCGACATCGCAATTTCTCTCTCGTCAACGCCCGCCCGCACCACTGCGCCTAGGCGTGTTCGTTCGAGACCAAGATAGAGCACAAAAAATATCAATAAACCCACCGCTATCACAAACAAGCGGTAGCTTGGGTACAGCTCACCAAAAATCAAAACAGATTTCGAAAAAAGAGCGGGCGGGTCAATAGCGTGACTGTAGTCGCCCCAGATATAACGGACCACGTCCAAGCCTACAAAAAGCAAACCAAAGGTAACTAATACCTGTTTCATCGGGCTCACCGCCTGCATGCGTCGTAACAATAAAATATGAAGGAGTGCTCCCAAGAACCCGACAGCGACGGGTGCAATGAGAAGAGCGACCCAAAAGGATTCGCTCTCTCGAACTATCGTAAGCCCGATAAAGGCACCGAGCATATAAAGTGTACCATGCGCCAAGTTGATGAAATTCATCAAACCGTACACTACTGACAACCCTACCGAGAGAAGAAACAACAAACTCGCAAGTTGCAACGCATTGAGAACCTGAATGACTAGAAAAATCGGATCAAGGAACATCCGGCAAAGGTTCCACTACTTACATTACGCAACCGTTAGGGGGATCCTGTACGTTGGAAATTTTATCAATCACCACATGACGAATATTGTAACCTACCTGTCTCGTCTCAAAAATATACATATCCTGAATGACATTGTTGGTATGTGGATCAATACGGAACGGCCCACGAGGGCCGGTGAACTCCACCGCGTGAATCGCCTCCACAAAAGCGGCTTTGTCAGCCGTTTCGCCACCTGTAATCTTGAGCGCCTCTACTATCAACCTCCCGGTATCAAACCCTTGTACGGCGAACTCCGACGCAATCCGTTCATATGCCTCGTTAAACGCAAATTGAAATTCCCTATTTTCGTCGGAATCAATTGTCGGCACGTAGTGTGAGGAGCCGATAAACCCTGCGGCAGCGGACCCCTGCGCCGGCAAAAACAAAGGGGAGGTCAACGCCCCGTTTCCGGTCAACTGCATCTCGGCTTTAAGTCCAAAGTCATGAAATTGTTTGACGAACTGAATGGCCAAATTGCCTGCGAAAAACACGTACAAAGCATCTGGCCCGGTAGCTTTGACCTTGGCCAGGTAAGGTGCAAAGTCCTTAGTCTCTCGCAGTGGTGGATACTCCTCCCCAATGACTTCCCCTCCAGCCTCTATGAAACCCCTCCGAACTGCATCCATCATCTGATGACCAGCCGCATAATCGGGCGCCATAAGATACAAAGTTCGGTGCCCTTGTTCGTAGAGCCACGGCCCCATCACCCGATTGACTTGATCATTAGAAAAGGAAGTCCGGATCACCCACGGACTGCATTTTTCCCCCGTCAACAAATTATTCCCGGCATTCGGGATAATAAGTGGCATATTGGCATTGTGGACAAAATCACGCATTGCTCCAGCGACGTTAGAAGCCACGGGCCCCACCACGAGATCAACCCGGTCTTGAAATACCAGTTTCTTGGTCTTGGTGAGACCTACGGTGGGCTTAACCTCAGAATCTTCAGTAATGAGGACAATTTTCCTACCCGCAATCTCAGATCCATACAAATCTAGCGCGAGTTGCATGCCATCAGTGATATCGCCTCCTAGCGCAGCATAGACGCCCGAAAATGGGAGCACGACACCCACCTTAATGTCATCTGCGGCTTGAGCCGCCATACTCAAACCGATTCCTACGATTGACGCTAAAGACCAACTCCGCATTGTCCACTCCTCTATCAGAAACCTTGTCGGCCACGCGAGCTAAACTATACTACCCTACTTGGCACAAATTTAGTGAGTTGCCCTATCCCGCCCATGTATGCAGGTTGAAAGAAACCCAGGCAACGTCCGCTCGTTCAATCTTGACCCTACTGCGGCTCACACCCATCT
>CAZSYW010000195.1:0-4714 GCA_964611315.1 uncultured Rhodospirillaceae bacterium | reverse complement strand
CTTCTCTCGAACTTCTTAGTAGTATTTGGATTGAAGGGGCACTCTGATATTTTTGCCAATGGTGGCTGTTTGTGACTCGGTGATCTGACCTGTTTGGCACGGGCTTTTTCGGGTGTCGAAAGTTTGGAATGAGGCAGTACTCGCTCTTTCATCGTGAAGACAAACCACACTGCCTTACGAATCACGGCCCTCATTATCGGGTTGGGGTTATCCATTTGCATAACTTTACGCGTTTGCGGTGTTTGCATTGATAATACAAACTGTCGTCCCGCCCAGTGAAGACCGCGTGGCAGCCAGGCATTGTTGAACTGTTGTGTAATAGCTTCGGCAAGCTGTCTCCCAGACTCTGATTCTTTCCATGGATGTCCTTCGAATTCTTCCGCAACACGCATCATATCGTCCCATGAATCGGGAAAATCCTCGATCTGTCCTTCTTGGCTGCGGAACTGACCGCACAGGCTTTGCCAATAAAGGTGCGCTGCGATTTTCTGCTTTTCCGAGAAGCCACGTGCTCCCACGGAGATCTTAATTTTGTGCAATGCAGTAGCAATCCAAACACAGGTGTAAATGAAGTCACTTGCAGGGTAGTTTCCCGGAAACTTCTTGTTCAGTGCCATATGGATCTTATTCACGCCCTCCATAGATCTACGCACGTCGGGATGAGATGGCCCCAGTTCGAACCACTGCCAGAACCGTTGATTAGTATCGGTTATCCGTCCTTCCTGGTCGTTGAGAACTTTTCCTGTGTTGTCCGTCAGCATATAACTTATCTTAGGCCTCATTGTGAAGGCTGGCATCCCCAGGGTGTAGAGGACATTCATGATGAAATCGCCGTAGTAGTAAATAGTGGTTAAAGACCATATTTGCTCGTAGTGCGTGTGCGGATCAAGTTTTTCAATCTCGCGTTCGACCCATTTATAACCACGTTTATCCAATTCTGCGCGAGGCATGTAGTTGGCAAAGGCTTCCTTTCTCAGTTGCTCTTCACCACTCAAATCAGCTTCGACTTGCGAAATAGCCATGAGTTCACCCCCGATTTAGAACCAATGTTGAAGACGCAGCATATCCAAACCACCTAGTCACATCAACTAAATGCCAGAATGCTCGTAAGTCATTGATATAATTGGTGCGCGCTGCAGGAATCGAACCTGCGACCCACTGATTAAAAGTCAGTTGCTCTACCGACTGAGCTAAGCGCGCTCGCAAAAACAGGGCGACCATAGGATTGCCTTTCCAAGGGGTCAAGCTGCTCCAGTTCTTCAACAGAACTCTCAGGGGGCCGAAGTTTTATTCTCGAAACACACATCGAAATTATATGGTTGTAGCAGAACCGTTGTCTTAAAGCGGATCGATATCCCCTTGCCTTTCCGCGTCCAAAAAGTTTGCGTAAAAACCATCCAAGTCACCGGAACGGATGGCTGAACGTACCTCAGTCAACAAAGCTTGGTAGTAATACAGGTTGTGCCAACTCATTAAGACAGCGCCTAAAATCTCCTTGGACTGAACGAGGTGGTAGAGATAAGCCCTGCTGTAACCCATGCAAGTGGGACACCTACAATTTTCGTCAATAGGACGCGGGTCATCTCTGTGCCGGCTGTTTCGAATGTTGACAACACCTTTCCAGGTAAATGCTTGACCGGTTCGACCCGACCGTGTGGGTAAGACACAGTCAAACATGTCACAACCCGCGATTACGGCCTCGACAAGGTCCCTAGGACGGCCCACACCCATTAGATATCTAGGTTTGTCGTCTGGGAGCTGTGACGCCGTGTAAGCCGCCATTTCATGCATTAATTCGTTGCCCTCTCCAACAGCAAGGCCGCCGATTCCATAACCGTCAAAGCCTATATCAACTAACGATGACACAGACTCAACACGTAGATCTCGATACATACCGCCCTGCACTATCCCAAACAGCCCATAGCCTGATCTAACCGAATAAGCCTTTCTTGACCGTTGCGCCCAGCGCATCGATAAAGCCATTGAGTCTGCGGCTAAGTCTTTCGAAACGGGAAAATGGGTACACTCATCCAACACCATGGTGATGGTGGAACCCAGATCATATTGAATTTGGATGCTTTTCTCAGGAGTAAGTAGGTGTGAACTTCCATCGATATGCGACTGAAAGGTGACCCCCTCTTCAGACACCTTTCGTATTTTTGATAAGGATAGGACCTGAAATCCCCCTGAATCAGTGAGTACTGGGCCCGGCCACGACATCATCGGCCCTACCCCGCCAAGGCGCGATACTCTCTCCGCACCGGGCCGCAGCATCAGATGATAAGTATTGGCCAACAAAACCTGAACACCACACTTTGCAAGTGATTCGGGTGTCATCGCCTTGACGGTTCCAGCGGTCCCAACCGGCATAAAAGCTGGGGTTACAAAATCTCCGTGACAGGTTGATACACGCCCGGAACGCGCTGCTCCGTCACGAGCAATTAACTCAAAGCAAATACTCATTCAACAGATTCAGGCGACAAAAAAGAAGCGTCACCGTAGGAATAAAATCGATAACCTTGTTCGATCGCATGGGCGTACGCTGCATGCATACGCTGTACCCCACTAAAGGCCGCGACAAGCATGAATAAAGTCGAGCGCGGAAGATGAAAATTTGTCATCAAAAAATTTACAACCTTAAAACGATATCCGGGCGTAATAAAAAGATCCGTTTCTCCGACATGGGGTCGTAAAACTCCTTTTTCATCGCTAGCCGTCTCAAGCAATCGGAGTGCAGTACTTCCAACTGCCACTATTCTGCCACCCGACGCACGCACATCATTTATTTCCTCCGCCGCAAGCGGAGAGACCTCTCCCCACTCCGGCGACATCCTATGATCACGCGTATCGGTGACCGTCACCGGCCGAAATGTTCCCGATCCAACATGGAGCGTTAGACGGCACATATCTACGCCTAATCCGTTCAACTTAGACAGAAGATCGTGTGTAAAATGCAGACCTGCCGTCGGCGCAGCAACTGCACCTAGACGGTCTGCGTATATAGTTTGGTAATCAGCGCTATCACGTTCATCAATACCATCCGGCCTAGAAATATAGGGAGGCAGGGGCACCGTCCCATATTTACAAAAAAATGACAGCACCTCTTCTGCTTCCCTGTCAAAGTCAATTATTAGCTCACCTCGAACTTGAGTTGAACAAACGCTGGCGACAAAATCGGTTGTAAAGACAACTGTGTCCCCAGGTTTTAATTTACGCGCTGGATAGGCGAGTATCCGCCACCGTCCGTTTCCTAACGGCTTGTCCAAGGTGACCTGGATTTTTGCCTTCCCGCGATATCCCTGCATTCGCGCTGGAATTACCCGAGTATCATTAACAACAATTAAGTCGCCAGAGCGAAGATAGTTTGGCAAATCACAGACACGAGCATCACTTAAACCGTCCGAAACAACCAATAGTTTAGCACTATCCCGTGGTTGAACAGGGCGATCGGCGATCCGATCTCGCGGAAGATCAAAATCGAATGCGTCAACCTGCATAATGGATTTCTGTTAGCAGTTATTCCGCATCTGAAGCAACCAACATTCGGACAATCTTATCTGGATTTTCGACTGATCCGTTATTTTGCGGTGAGCCTCGTTTTATCTTATCCACGAATTCCATACCTTCAACTACTTGGCCCCACACCGTGTATTGCCCATCCAAGTGTGGAACATCAGCTAAGCAAATGAAGAACTGGCTGTCTGCGCTATTCGGATTTTGCGCGCGCGCCATGGACAGTGTTCCACGGACATGATTGGCGTCGGAAAATTCTGCGTCAAGATTTTGTCCGGAACCACCGGTCCCCGTTCCTGTCGGATCTCCCCCTTGGGCCATAAAGCCTTCGATTACTCTATGAAATACGACGCCATCGTAAAATCCCTCACGCACTAGTTCCTTGATTCGTGAAACATGATTTGGCGCCAAGTCCGGTCGCATCTGAATCACCACACGCCCGTCCTCCAACTCCATGTACAAAGTGTTCTCCAGATCTCCCGCCTCAGCCTTAGGTCCCGCCATTGCCAATACTATTTCCCCCGCAAAAGATTTCTGTCCTGACATTGCCAATACCGCAGGTATCAGCAAAAAATAAAACAATTTCCGCATTTTCCTTCCTTTTATTAATCCACTTGTTAATTACTCGCCCGTACTTAGCTCGCCCCCGACACGTTCGAGTAGACGTTCTTTAACATTGCCCGGCACGAAATCAGTTATGTCACCACCAAGCAAGCAAATCTCTTTTACCAAACGTGACGAAATAAATTGGGTCTGTTCCGATGCCATCAGGAAGACCGTTTCAACTTCCGGTTCAAGATGCACATTCATGCCTGCCATTTGAAATTCATATTCAAAATCGGACACTGCACGAAGTCCCCGAACAATTATGGTAGCCCGACAATCCTTTGCAAATCTCATCAGTAAACTTTCGAATGGGCGCACTTGAACACGAGAGGCTGCGCCAGTTCCAAGGGCTGCAATAGCCCCCTCGACCATCTCGACACGTTCTTCCAAAACGAACATTGGCGCCTTTCCAACGTTTACGGCAACTCCCACAATGAGTTGATCTACAACGCGGAGCGCACGGGAAATAATGTCCAGGTGACCAGCGGTAGGAGGATCAAATGTACCAGGATACAGACCAATTCTATCCGTCATCTTCTATATCTCCTGCCGATGCACTGATCTCATGTGACTGTTCGCCGTCTACATTCCCCTT
>CAZSYW010000194.1:0-4719 GCA_964611315.1 uncultured Rhodospirillaceae bacterium | reverse complement strand
GGTCTAGAGGAAGGGGAAGGCGCGGAGTTGGAAGAGCGCCTGGAAGGAGAAGGTCTAGAGGAAGGAGAAGGTGCGGAGCTGGAAGAGCGCCTGGAAGGGGAAGGTC
The DNA here is from genome assembly GCA_964611315.1 of uncultured Rhodospirillaceae bacterium. Lineage (GTDB taxonomy): Bacteria > Pseudomonadota > Alphaproteobacteria > UBA7887 > UBA7887. Next base: position 4,613 of record CAZSYW010000194.1, on the reverse strand, counting down.
CTGAGGGAGAGCCCGGCGAGCTTGCGGCGAGGGATGGCCCTCCACCGGGTGAAGTGGATGCGATTGCAGAGGAGGCCTATGAACAGGCGTTGGACGAAGGCCTCTCCCCGGAGGAAGCGGAGCTACGGGCCCGGGATGCTGTGGCTCAGGAGGTGTTTGGCGAGGGAGCTATAGAAGGAGCCGCTGTTATTGATTTTCAAGGAGAGGTTGCATCACGGGCGGAGGAGGTTTTAGAACAAGCACTAAGCGAGGGCGCATCTGTGGAAGAGGCAGAGCTCCGAGTGCTGGAAGTTGTCCAAGAGGTTATTGGAGAGCGAGTCCTTGCTCCTGGTCAGGACGTTGTCCCAGTTTTTGGCGCTATTTCTAGTTTTGGTCAGCCGCTCGCAGATTCGGGCCCTGTTAATATTTTTGACCTAGCAGAATTTGGAGGTGCGTTGGTGCTAGGAGGAGTTGGTAACGGTATCGCGCGTGGTGGGCGCGGCGACGATATTCTGTTGGTGCTAGGAGGAGTTGGTTTTGGCGATTCTTTGTTTGATGTTTTTGGTATCGCGAGCGGTGGGCGTGGCAATGATCTTCTCCTGGGTGGTACTGGAAATGACATTCTCTCGGGTGGCAAGAACGATGACATTCTCGTTGGCGGTGGAGGCGCCGATACTTTGGATGGTGGCAAGGGCGGTGACATTCTCGAAGGAGGGCCAGGCGATGACACTCTCGCTGGCGGATCCGGGGCGGATACACTGAGGGGTGGTGATGGCGACGATACTTTGGATGGTGGCAAGGGCAATGACATTCTCGAAGGAGGTGCAGGCGATGACATTCTCTCGGGTGTTAGGAACGATGACACTCTCGTTGGCGGTAGTGGCGACGATACTTTGGATGGCGGTAATGGCGACGATACTTTGAATGGCGGCACCGGTGCCGATACGCTGACGGGTGGTGCGGACAGCGATACGTTTGCTTTCGCCATCTCCGAGGTTGGAAGCAATGCCTCTGTAGTGGATACGATAAGGGACTTCGCTGGTGGAAGCTCGGGAGATATATTTGATTTCACGGATGTGGTTTCGGGGAATCTGCGGGGTGCGGGTACCGGATTTCAGTCCATCAATTTCAAAGGCGGGTCTCTGCTTGGTGCAGACACCGGATTGCTGGTAAATGCGGGCGCAGACTCATCAAATCTTTCAGCGTCGACTGTAGTTTCCGAACTTTCTGATGGTTTTTCCGCAGCCGTAAATGCGAATTCACCTTCCGCCAATCGACTAAATGCTGGAGATGCGTTCTATTATCTGACGGATAACGGCACGGATTCAGTGTTGTTCCTTTTCGAGGATGCCGATAATGGTGCGGATGTGGACGGAGGCGAGGTAAGTTTCGTTGCAACTTTGGAGAGCTTCGACGACGCAACGGAGGCACTCGCTCTAAACTTCGCTGATTTTTCCTCATAAATGTGAATCTTATCGCCGCTGCCGGCTCTATCTGGCCTGGAAGCGCATCGAATGTTGTTCTTGGCTCGTTTACCGGCTTTGATTAACCTGAGGCTCTATAGGAGAGAACGAGAGATCTGATGACGATCGACGTTGAAAATTTCAGTAACAGGAGCAGTGAACCACGGCCCATTGCCCAGGGGTCCGGGCTGGATTTCGTGCAAACAGTTGGGGGCCTGAGCGTTCAGTTCTTTCGTAGTTGTTTTAACAATCCGTTGTTTCTTTTAAGAGATGGGTATCGACGCAACCTTTTGCCACGATGAACAAAGTCAATTTATGAAACATGAAAGAATGCAAACCATGAAGAAACTCACAGCATTAGTCGCAATGTCTTTTGTGGCCGGGATGATAGGTGGCGTCCTCGGCGAACGACTAGCCAATGAAGGCTGGCTAGCGAATACAGCACATGCCGCGTCGGGCACGCCTGGACAAATGGATGAGGCTGCATGTGATAAGATTACATATTACTTTACGCATGAGAGTGACGAAGTAAGGAGTTTATTGTTGAAAGTCGCCAGCACGCTGCATTGCTAGTCCAAAGGACGACAGTCGTTGGGCGCTAAGGGTATGTGGGGCGTTGGAGCGTCGTGCGGAGCTCATTTTGTTCCTTGTCTCTCTGACTAGCCGCTGCACAGTGATTGAATTGACGTTCAGAGTTCACTTTACATAGTTCCAGAACCAGGAAACCCGCTACGTGTATAGATCAGGCCGCGAAGCTTGTTGCGGTGCCAGGCAATCCACCTTCGAACATACTGCCGCAGCTGGTGCCGGTTGCTCGCTTCTGAAGCTCGTGAACACGTTTGATGAAGGGGAAAGCTACTGGTGAGAGCTTGAGTATGCTGAACGCATCACGACGCGCTTCGACCTATTGCCCATGGGCCTGTTCGTTTCTGGCGTGACGATCCAGTGACTACTTATGTTAGTGCCTCTGTAATAGCGTCGTCAGAGATATTTTTGAGAGTACAAGTCATGGGGTTTCAGTGCGTGGACCACATTCTACCTTTGCAAAAATTAACTGATTAGGGACGAATTAAAACCCAGAGAATGGCCCGTCGCGCTGAAACATCCGTAGATTATAAGGAAAGTCAATACGGCTTACTTGTTGGGTCGCAATCAAGGAAAACAAATGAAAAACAGAATAAGAAAGTGGATGGGCGTGCTTTTGCTTTGTTTCCATTTTATCCTCATGTCAGCTTTTCTCGTAGTCAGCTTCGATATCTCGCGGGCGGGTGCTGTCGAAAAGCGGCACATTGATATCTGGAGCGATGGCACACGTATGTCTGGGGACCTTTGGTTCCCAGACGGTTTTAGGAAGGATACGCCGAGGCCTGCTATATTAATGACCCACGGCTGGGGCGGCGTCCGACAGCACCTCAATATCCAATACGCGGGCAAGTTTGCAGAGGCGGGGTTTGTCGTGTTGACTTTTGACTACCGTGGCTGGGCAGATAGTGACAGCCGTTTGGTGATTATAGGTGACCAACCGGATATCGGTCCGGACGGTGAGGTAACGGTCCGTGCGCGTGCGATCCGGGAAGTTATAGACCCTTTCGATCAGGTGCGGGACATCACTAGTTCACTTGATTTTTTGGTAGGCGAGCCGGGTGTGGATGTGAATCGGATAGGCATTTGGGGAACAAGTTTGTCTGGGGGTCACGTCATTTTTGTAGGCGCCCAGGATCCACGTGTCGCCGCGATTGTCAGCCAAGTGGGTTATCAGGGCGTTGGATTGACCAAAGAACGTCGTTTGTTCTCTCGTCAGAGAGCAATTGATAAAGCACGAGGAAAAATTGATCCGATTCCTCAGGGAATAGACGGAGTCCCTAGGCTAAGTGGTACACCCGATCTCGCAAAAATGGTCGACTATCGACCCATAGATTGGGCAAGCCAAATACGAGTACCGACTTTGATTATAGACGTTGAAGATGAGGAATTTTTTGATCGCAGGAAGAATGGTAGGTCTGCGTTTGAATTGATATCCAAGAATACACAGGCGAATTACAAACTTTTTCCTGGGAGACATTATGATATTTATTCGAGGCACACTTCAGCCGCCACCGCCTTGGCTTTGGAGTGGTTTGAAACCCATCTTATGCAGTAGCTGAAAGGGTACGCCTCTGCATTTTGTCCGGAAGAGCGGGACCGGTTTATCGCAAAAACAACGACTGGCTCTGCGCAGCTTGTGTCGGGTTGGCGCTGTTGCTCAGCCGGCGTTTCCAGACCCGAGGATTTGAAGTCCGCCGACTGCTTGTTCTGTCGGCGTCATCTCCACCGTGGTGATATTGACTCTCTGCGGAGCGTCAAGAGCGTGTATAACTGCGGAAGCGATGTCCTCGGGCTCGAGTAAAGTAAAACCACCCGTGAGTTCGCGCCCTTGTGCGACCCCAAAGGCATGCTCAAAAAATTCTGTTCGGACACGACCTGGACAAATTTCGGTTACTCGGACTCCAGTTCCAACCAGCTCGATTCGTAGGTTTTGGCAGAGCAGATGGATAGCTCCTTTTGTGGCACCATATACCGAGGCCTTGATTGGGTGTAGTCCGGCGACGGATCCAATCATTACAATATGACCTTGGCGGCGAGCTACCAATCTAGGAGAAATCACTCTGACGAGGTGAAGCACGGAGCTGACGTTTGTTTGGATCATATCGTATATAGCACTCACGTCGGCTTGGTGAAGCGGACCTTCACTACGTCCATGTCCCGCATTATTGATCAGGATATCGACATCAAGCTCGGATAGCGCCCGATCAATTTCCTCTTTGTCACGGAGGTCGACGACAAGCGGTGTGCATCCAGTCTCAGCGGCTAATGCGTCGAGTCGCTTGCGGCGTCTGGCAAGCGCGTAGGTTTTTATTCCTCGTTCTGTAAGTGCCCGCACTAGTGCTGTTCCTATGCCGCTAGATGCACCGGTTACCAAAGCCGATCCGTAGTCTGATAAGGACATATTAGTATTTCCTGATTACGTTTTAGAATCGAAACATCAAGATCTAATCGTGGCCGCCAAAAAGATTGCTTGTGACTAATATAAGTGACCAGAATGCCCAAAGAAATGTTCTGTTAGATTAGCTACTGGAGCAGACAAGAGATTGCTTATGTGGGAAAAATTGAACGATAAGGTTTTCTGCAGGT
>CAZSYW010000193.1:0-4726 GCA_964611315.1 uncultured Rhodospirillaceae bacterium | reverse complement strand
TGGAGCAGGCGAGTTTGACTGAAAGCGTATTGGTGGTGGCTTCTCATGACACACGCATTAGCAATCAGATTCCGCACAGGCTCGACTTACTTGCATCACCAAGAAAGCCATGAACGCGTTCACCATCGCGCTAGCGTATATTCGACTGCGACCGTTGCACACGGGACTCAATTTGGCACTTCTGGCGCTCGGCATCATGACAATTTCGTTGCTGATGTTGTTTACTGAGCAACTCGAAGGGCAAATGACGCGGGATGCACAGGGTATCGACATGGTCGTTGGTGCCAAGGGCAGCCCGATGCAACTCATTCTTTCCGGCATATACCACCTTGATGTACCAACCGGAAATATACCGCTCGTTGAAGCAAACATGCTCTCAGTGAATCCGATGATAAAAGAGACTATTCCGCTCGCTCTCGGCGACAGCTTCCGCGGGTTCAGGATTGTCGGCACGGATTTTGGGTATCTAGACCACTACGGAGGCAGTATATCCGCAGGCCGCTTGTGGCAGGTGCCTTTAGAGGTGGTATTGGGTGCGCTTGTTGCCCGGGATCTGGGCCTGAAAGCCGGCGATCAGTTTATAGCGAGTCATGGTTTTGCTGACGGTGGAAGTACTCATGGCAAGGACCCGTATCGGGTGGTCGGTGTTATGGAAGTTACCGGAACGGTTATTGATCGATTGATTTTGACGGCAGTTGAAAGTGTTTGGTCGGTGCATGGGCACCAATCGGAAGCAGGAGTCCATTCAGATGATAGCGTCGATCACACAGAGTCTTCCCATCATGACCAAGAGAGAGGCCAGCATTCCGATCATGTTGAGGCCTCTGACAATCGGGAAATCACTGTTTTGCTCGTTAAATTTTCGAGTCCAATTGCGTTAGTCACCCTCCCGCGGCTCATAAACACGCAGACTACAATGCAAGCGGCTCTGCCAGGGTATGAAATTTCACGTCTGTTTAAGTTGGTTGGCGTCGGCTTAGATGGTTTTAGGGCATTTGCTATGGTTTTAGTCCTCAGTGCAGGCGTAGGAATTTTTACCGCTTTATATAACGCTCTGTCCGAGCGCCGTTACGATATAGCAGTGTTTCGTGCGCTGGGCGCGAGTAAACCGCGGGTCTTCTGGCAGTTTTTATTTGAGGGTATGTTGTTAAGTTTGATGGGGGCTTTGATTGGTTTAATTCTTGGCCATTTGACGGCGGAGTTGGCCGGGACGTGGCTTTGGCGCGAACATCAACTGTATTTGTCTGGTATGACTCTATTACGGGAGGAGTTGTGGCTTTTGGGTCTTTCAGGAGTTATTGGTATAGTAGCGGGCTTGTTTCCAGCGATACGGGCGTATCGCATAGATGTCGCAGGGGTGTTAGCTAGGGGGTGACCGTTATGTTCCGTGCCGTCACATTGGTCGTGTTGGGGATATTACTCGCCGTGCCGTTCTCGGGGCTGGTGCTCGCCCAGAGCAACACCAATCCTTGGGCGGACGGAGGATATTCGGGGGTTCCGCTGCCAGAGGTAGATGGCGCAGTCCCATGGGATATTTTGTCCAGGGTTGATTTGGTTTTTGATGACAATGATTTAGTTCCGGATTATGCCGACGCCATCCGGGAACTTGATGGCAAGCGGATTAAAATGGTTGGATTCGTGCTACCACTTGATAGTAACGGTCACCGTCAGCTGCTCAGTCTGAATTCACCTCATTGCCCCTTTTGTCTTCCCTCCGGGCCAGAGGGTTTCGTTGAGCTTAGTTGCGATGAGCCGCTCGATTTTACAACAGAACCAGTGGTGGTTACGGGTATATTCAAGATCCGCGTGCAGGACTGGAATGGATATTATTATCGCATGGAGGAAGTGCGCGAGGTTGCACAATAAGGTGCTCTTTACGGGCACGGTTTTGCGAAACTCTAGATTGTCTTGGGATTTTCCGTCCGGCATGTCTGGACTTCAATTCCAGAGAAACAATTTTTGCAAGGGGGTAGTAACAAATGGACTTCGATTTGGATCAGTACGAGGAAGTACACCGCGCCAATTGGGCTCATTTCATTAAGTTGACAATATATGGATCTGCTGCCGTCGTGGCGATCTTGGTCCTAATGGCTATTTTTATTTTGTAGTCCCAATTTTTAGGATGGGTTCATGTGGGGTCGTGGGGTTTCATGTGTTTTCGAGTTTGACAAAACATTATGGAAAATAGGCAGCGTTCGATAACTTCCTCAGAGTAGCCGGGGTTTATTCGATAGGCCAATCTGTTCAAGCGTCTCGAAAGTTGGCTCATTGCAGGGCGGTTCGGGTTTTGGGAAAAGGGTATGGTTCTTAGCATCCGTTCCACCACAAAAAATGCTGTAATAATTGGAGCTATCATCGTCGTTGTAGTCCTTCCGGGTTGCCAAGATTATCGAAATGCGTTTAATCCAGTTCAACTTCTGTGTCCGGGTGATTTCAGCCCCGGCGAAAATCAGTGTGTGATTCAGACTCGCGATAGTGTCGAACCTTGATTCCGGTGATGGAAGCCATCCGACGTGTCGTAGCTAATTGAAAAAAATGTACCCGTGCGGTTGAAGTGCCGCAGGGTAGGCCGATAATGTTTAGTGACCGGACTAGGGAGTATGGAAGAAATGCCTGATAATGCCTTTTCAGCAATATCCCAATTCGGGCTTGATAAGGAAGTTGCTCTCATTACTGGCTCTGGAGACGGTCTGGGACGAATTGCTGCACGGACTTTCGGTGAGGCCGGCGCACATGTGTGTGTGTCGGATGTAAACATGCAGCTTTCTGAGAAAGTTGTGCGGGAAATCGTAGATGCAGGTGGGTCAGCCGATGCCTGGCATCTCGATGTCACTGATAATGAACGGATAGTGCGTGTGATATCTGAAGTCGCAGAGCGACACGGTAAAATCGATATTTTGGTCAATAATGCGGGGACCGCCCAGCGCCAACCTACAGAAGATATGTCACTTGAGGTGTGGGACAGGATAGTGCAGATAAATCAGACGCAGGTGTTTCTGTGTTCACGCGAGGTGGGTAAGCACATGCTGAAGGAAAAGAGGGGTGCTATCATCAACCTTGCTTCAATCATGGGTTTAGTGGGGGGAGGACTTTATCCAAATTTTTCCTATCACGCGACGAAAGGTGCGGTCGTGAACATGACACGTGCTCTGGCCGCTGAATGGGCGCCCCATGGGGTGAGAGTTAACGCGATTGCCCCGACCTTTGTGAAAACCAACCTCACGAAGCCTTTACGCTCCGACGAAACACTTAGTCAGCTTGTGATTGAGCGAACGCCCATGGGGAGGTTTGCGGAGCCTGAGGAACTGGCGGGGGCATTCCTTTTTTTGGCGAGCGCAGCATCGAGTATGGTTACAGGACATATCCTAACAGTAGATGGAGGGTGGACCGCAGTTTAGTTATGCCAGGGCCACGCGCCGTGATTAACATCTATAGTTCGGTTGTTCAGGCTCAAGTAAACGTTTGAGTGCAGCGAAGTGGCGGTGATAGCTTGCTGTCACACCCGACTCTGCAGTCTCTATTTCTTTGGCGACAGATCTTACGGTATGCTCTGGAATTGTTTTTAGGGGCCGGCCAGTTGACATAGCCAACACTTGGGCTCGGCAAGCGCGATCGAGAAAATACAGTTGTTCCCATGCATGTGCCACGTTGGCGCCGGCAACGGTTACCCCGTGGTTGGCCATAAATAAGACGTCATTGTTGCCCAGTGCATTGGCAATGCGTGACCCTTCGTCGTTATCCAACGCTCCTCCGCCGTATTCGTCATCATACGCAATTTTTTCATAGAATCGGCAGGCGTTTTGATCCGCAAATTCAAGACGCCCGTCTTCGATCATGCAGAGTGCAAGTGGGTACGGTGGATGGCAATGCATTACGCAAGCTGCGTCTGGGCGGGCTTTATGAATTGAACTGTGAATATGAAAGGCGGTGGGTTCCACGAACCCCTCGCCCTCAATCCGTGCCCCTGTTCCGTCGACGATCATTAATGTGCTCGCAGTTACTTCAGACCAGTGAAGGCCGTAAGGGATCAAGAAAAATTGATCGTTTTGATCAGGAACTGCCATGGTGAAGTGGTTGTCAATTCCTTCATTGAACCCGAATTTTTCAGCTAGACGATAGGCAGCTGCCAAATCCTCACGTGCTGTTTGTACTTCATCGCCTAGGGCCATCAGTTCTTCCTCATTCACGATTTAATCAATGTTGAAAAATACAACCATCTTTTCCGGGTTTTCATGTTTATTGAAATTAAACGAAGAGTGTTTTTTTTATTAGGTATTTTTGGCCCCTATTCTAGTCTATTCCTTCCCACCACAATTGTTGCTGTATCAAGGCGCGTTAAGCCCTGTCTAACATAATGTTTATAAGAATTCCTGCCTAACGTTAGGTGCTCTGAAAAATTTGTGCTAGGGGAAACGTCCACACGGGAATTAACTGTAGATCAATTCGCAAATCTTAAGGGGGGTAATTTGATGTCAGGTGAACTTGATGGCCAAGTGGCGGTGGTGACTGGTTCGGGTAGTGGGATTGGCGCCGCGATAACGCAGTCATTCTTGGGTGCAGGTGCTAGTGTTTTTGCCACTGGCAGAAGACCAGAAAAGCTGAAAACTTTGGGGGATCACAAATCTTTAATAACGCTCGCCGGTGACATTACGGAGCCTGGTTTTGCTGATGGTTTGTTGGGTGGTGCATTGGATGCCTTTGGACGCTGCGACATAGTCGTTAACAA
>CAZSYW010000192.1:0-4727 GCA_964611315.1 uncultured Rhodospirillaceae bacterium | reverse complement strand
TGTATCCCCTTATAAAAGGACGGCAGGCATGTGTTTTCGCCGTTTTAAGGTATTACAAAATAGTACGGTATCTCAGGTCGTTTGAGGATAGGATATTGATCACGGAAGCATGGGGGATATCGGACGATCTCCGGTGGTGCCGTATTTAAAGATAGTTTTCTTACATTACACATAATTTTAGTAAACCGGGGAGCAAAAATGCCTATTAGAGAGGACTGGTTAAGTCAAGTCCAAGAAGAGATATTGGAACCTGATTTGCCTATCGTTGATCCACATCACCATTTATGGGATCGGCCTGATAGTCGTTACATGATTGATGATTTGCAAACTGATATTGAAAGTGGACACAACATTATTTCCACGGTGTTTGTAGAATGCGGTTCGATGTATCGGCAGGACGGTCCGGAGCGGTTAAGGCCCGTGGGAGAGACGGAGTTTGTGAATTCGGTGGCTGAAAAAAACGTTCAAAAAAATTCTGGTGTAGCTCCCCGTAGAATCTGCGAGGGCATTGTAGGTCATGCAGACCTGACGTTAGGTGAAGAAGTTGATGAAGTGCTTAAAGCTCACATCGAAATGGCCCCGGAAAGATTTAGAGGTATTCGGCACTCTGTCAGTTGGGACGCTAGCCAAGAGATTCGAAATGCTAATACAAATCCACCTCAGGGCATATTGGGTGATAAGCAATTTCGAGAGGGTGTAAGGCGCCTTTCTGCATATAACTTATCGTTTGAAGCTTGGTTATATCATCCCCAGATACCGGAGCTAACAGAGTTGGCGCGTGCCTGTCCTGACGTGCCTATAGTGTTTGATCATTTTGGTGGGCCTCTTGGAATAGGCCCTTATGCGGAGATGAGGTCTGAAATTTATCGAAAATGGCAAGGCGATATTGCTGAACTTTCTACATGCTCAAATGTAGTTGCGAAGCTCGGTGGTCTGAATATGGCGATTAACGGATTTAAGTGGCACAAGCGTCTTACCCCTCCAACTTCTGAGGAATTAGCAGCAAATAAACACTACTATCTTCATACTATCGATTGTTTTGGTCCTGAACGGTGTATGTTTGAAAGTAATTTTCCTGTCGACAAAGTATCATGTTCGTATAATGTCTTATGGAATTCTTTTAAGATAATAGTGCATCATCTAACTCGTAAACAAAAAGCCGATCTGTTCCACGGTACGGCCTCTCGTGTCTACAGGTTAGATGCCGCTGCCCCATAGGATCACTGTGGTCACATGGGTTTTGCAATCTCCCGTCACGGCCGAATAGGAAAGGATTTTGGTCCAAGAAGGCTGGGCAGGATTGGCTGAATCCATTCTATCCAATCGCATAGTTTGCTCCGGGTTTCCGCCGGGTCGATGACATCGTGCAGAGAGAAGGATCCAGCTCTCGGCATTGGGGACTGCCCGGCAGCAAGTTGCTTTTCTAGTTCAGCACGCTTGGCCTCAGGATCAACAGCAGCGGCAATTTCCCGGTGATATGCAACGGCGACCCCACCCTCTACTGGCAAAGGTCCCATTTCCGCAGATGGCCAAGCGAGTACATATGCGTCTTGGCCATAATGGGCAGCCTGTGCCACCCCAAAAGATTTGCGCAGTACGACTGAGGCCCACGGAACGGTTGACATAGCTGCCGTAAGCACTGTGGCTGTGCCATCGCGGATTGTTCCCTCTTGTTCGGCCGTTGAGCCTATCATGAAGCCTGGTTCGTCAATGAAGCAAACAATAGGCAGGTGAAAAGTTTCGCAAAATTCTATGAAACGACGTGCTTTGCGGGCACCGATTGCTGTCATAGCCCCTGCAAGATAGCGGCAGTTATTGGCCCAAATACCAACCGGTTGACCATTTAGTCGGGCAAGGCCGGTTACCTGACCCCGTCCGTAGTTAGCGCCGATTTCAAAAAACGAGTTGCTATCCAAAACGTGCTGGAGCAATTTGTGGATGCTGTAAAGCTTGCGCCGATCCCGCGGGATAATATCGCGGAGTTCAGGATCTTCCCTGTTGGGTTTGTCCTTGGTAATCGCCAAGGGAGGCAACTCCCATATGTTGGGCGGTAGGTATCCGAGAAAAGTCCTAATCTGGTCGAAGGCATGTGTTTCGCTTTCTGCGAGGTTGTCTATTACGCCGTTTTTGGTATGTACCTTTGCGCCACCCAGTTCTTCTTTGGTTACGCGTTCTCCAAGCGCCCTTTCAACCACTGCGGGACCAGCTATCAAAACCTGAGCATTGTCGCGGGACATAACTGATAAATGCGCAGCGACTAATCTTGCTGCAGGCAGTCCAGCAACCGGGCCCAACGCCGCTGTTGCCACTGGTACAGTGGACATGGCCTCAGCGACAGAGCGAAATCTGTGGGGTTCGTAAACTGGCGTCCCAACAGTCGCGTTGCCGGTCGGGGCGCTGCCCACACTTCCTCCACCCCCTTCGTGCAAGCGGATGAGTGGCACACGATAGCGACAAGCTAGATGCTCGGCATAAATACTCTTACGTAATCCGGCTGCATTTGGTGAGCCCCCTTTAACGGTGAAGTCCTCCCCGCTTGCGACACACCTTCGCCCATCTATTTCGCCGAATCCTACGACAAAGTTGGCCGGAGTAAACGAAATAAGCCGCCCATTCGTATCTCTTTCATTCGCACCAGCAGCGGGTCCCACCTCCTGAAAGGTGTCTGGGTCTAGGAGAGATTGGATACGCTCACGAATGGTGAGTCGTCCTTTCGAATGTTGGCGATCAACGTTTTCGGCGCCGCCCTGTTCAAGAGCTAGTCTGCGCAGTTCGTTAATGTCCTCAATTTCAGGTCGCCAGTTCATGTTTCTCTCCTCTCAGCTTACCTATCTGTAACGTGATCGGTTTGAAAGGCCAACCAATAGGGCAGATGAAAATCAGTAACCCTCAGACGTTATCATAAGTAATTCATGTCTAAAGTTATTATTGGCAAATGGAAATGAGTGTTTGGTTGAGTTCATCCGATATGGCAAAAGAGGTCATAACTTTGTGATGTTAAGGTTTTTGGCGGGGAGTATTTATGTCTGGACCACTTGAGGGATGCCGAATTGTTGACCTGACAAGTAACGTTACTGGACCTTTAGCCACCATGATGCTGGCTGACCAGGGTGCTGAAGTGATTAAGGTAGAGATGCCGGGCCAGGGAGACTACGTGCGGTTGGCTGGGAACCGAGTTCAAGGCTTTTCGGCGGCGTTTCTTAATAATAATCGTAATAAGCGATCTATCGCAATTGACCTGAAAAGTGAAGGCGGAAGAGAGGTGTTGTTTAGGCTTGTTGAAGAAGCCGATGTTTTTGTGCAAAATTTTCGCCCCGGAGTAGCAGAACGTATCGGCATTGGAGAAAAGGCGATACGAGGAGTCGTTCCTGAGATTATATATGTGTCAATTAGTGGTTTTGGTCAAAATGGTCCTTACGCTTCAAGGCCCGCCTATGATCCCGTGATTCAAGCCTTGTCTGGTCTTGCGTCGATTCAAGGTGGTGCTGATGATGAAAGACCTCGCCTAGTGCGCACGATTCTTCCCGATAAACTCACGGCGTTTACGGCGGCTCAGGCTATAACGGCCGCTTTGTTCGCCAAAGTTAAGTCGGGGAAAGGCCAGCATGTTCGCCTTTCTATGTTGGATACACTTGTTTCATTCATGTGGGCCTCGGACATGGGGGCACATACTTTTGTCGACGGAGCAACGGGTCCGGAGAGGTCAGCAAGTAAAATTGACCTTATTTATGACACGGCGGATGGATACGTCAGTGTTGCTGTAAACACAGATCGGGAGTGGGCAGCCCTAACTCGGGCTTTAGATCAACCGGATTGGCTTGATGACCCTCGATTTTCTACGCCAGTTTTACGTTCCTTAAATATCGATGCTCGTTTGGAACTTATTCAAGAGGTTTTGTTAAAACGAACAACAGAGGAATGGATGTCGCGATTTGAATTGGAAAGGGTACCATGCGCTCCGGTTTTGACCCGGGAGGAGATGCTTGAGCATCCTCAGTTAAAGGCTAACGAAACGATAGTTGAATATGATCATCCAAGTGCTGGACGGGTCAGACAGGCACGCGCTCCTGCCCAATTTTCGGAAACGCCCACGGAAATTCGTTTCGGTGCACCATTGCTTGCTGAACATACTGATGAGCTGCTAATGGAGGCGGGCTTTGACGCGGATAGCATCAGTGTCCTTCGTGCTTCTGGGATAATTTAAAACTGATGTGTCCCACGCAACTTTATCGTACGGCAGGTGTGATCAATCTCGTAGATTGCACAGAATTGGCGTGAGCTTTCTCTTTATTGCAGGTGTCTCGCTCGTATTTTACTCACTCAAGATACGTCTATAAATTGCCTCATCGACGTTCCCACCTGACAGGACTACGAGTACGGTCTTGTTTTTATAGTTTGTTATATTTTTTAGTAGCGCAGCTAACCCGATTGCTCCTCCGGGTTCCACGATTAATTTTAAGTGCCGGAAAGCAAAACGTATAGCAGACTCGACCTGATCATCGGTGACAACTATACCTTCGGAAAGGTGTTGCAGGTTGATTTTGAAAGTAACCCTGCCGGGTGTTGGTACCAAAAGAGAGTCACAAATTGATGAGGGGCTAATCGTGTTCTTCACCCGTTTTTTTGTTGCCAGTGAACGTGTAGTATCGTCAAAGCCGTGTGGCTCTACTGGGTGAATTTTGATTGAAGGAAAGTGTGTTTTAAGGGCGATTGCGCACCCGGCTATC
>CAZSYW010000191.1:0-4733 GCA_964611315.1 uncultured Rhodospirillaceae bacterium | reverse complement strand
GGTACTGAAAATTCGAGCACCGAATCAGCCTTCTCGAACACTTGCTCTGGATCACTGGTAATTGTGACGCCCAGAGTGCCAACCCCAGCAAGCGATCCCGCGTCTTGTCCCAAAGCCGGGTGTGTGTTGCGCTCACTCGCCGCCACTAACCGGACCCCTTCTTTCTCCACTATCTCTCGTACCAAAGACTGCCCCATGCGCCCAGCTGAGCCCACTACGCCAATATCCAAACGCGCCATCTAACAAGCCTCGCCGGTTAACCTAAAGCCAAGCATCAACATTACGCCTATACGTCCGGTGCACTTATCTAATCTCGCAGATCGTCCCATAATTCTTTCACTTTAGTGAAAAAGCCGTCCGTTTCAGGGCTATTGTTCTTACCCCCATTTTCCTCAAACTCACGCAGTAATTCCCTTTGTTTGTCCGTCAAGTTAACAGGTGTCTCAACCTTCGTCTGAACAATCATATCGCCAAAGCCCTTGCCACGCACTGCCGGCATCCCTTTCCCCCGCAGCCGAAATTGTTGACCGCTTTGTGTTCCTTCAGGGATAGTTACTCTGGCCCTGCCACCGTCCAGAGTGGGCACCTCAATCGTACCGCCGAGCACGGCCTGCGTCATTGCTAGCGGCACACGGCAATAAAGCTCCTGCCCGTCACGCTGAAACAAGCTGTGAGCAGAGATTTTTATAAAAATATAAAGGTCCCCTGGTGGACCACCTCGTACTCCAGCCTCCCCCTCCCCAGATAGGCGGATTCGCATTTCATCATCTACACCCTTTGGGATATTCACCTGAAGCTGTTTTTCTTTTGATATTCGCCCACCACCGCCACAAGCACCACATGCGTTCTCAATAATTCTGCCCATCCCCTGGCACGTGGGGCAGGTTCGTTCGATGGTGAAAAATCCCTGCTGGGCACGAACCTTCCCAGCGCCTTGGCATGAGCCACAAGTGACAGGAGAAGAACCCTTTTCCGCGCCACTTCCGCCACAATCATCGCAAACAGCCGGACTCGTAGTGCGGATTGTGGCGCTTTTTCCGTGGAAGGAGTCTTCCAAAGATATTTCGAGGTTGTACCGTAGATCCGCACCCGACCGGGCATTTGATCCACCTCTACGCCCCCCAAAATTCCCAAAAAGGTCGTCAAACACATCGGCAAAACTCGAGGCCGTAAACCCAAAGCCTCCGCCGGGGCCACCCGAGGCGCCGTCAAAAGCAGCATGCCCGAACTGATCATAGGCAGCGCGTTTCTCTCCATCCTTGAGCACGCCGTAGGCCTCGGATAGCTCTTTAAACCGCTTTTCAGCGCCTGCGTCGCCAGGGTTGCGATCAGGGTGACATTCCATTGCGAGGCGACGGTAGGCTTTTTTAATATCCCCGTCGTTTGAGTTTCGGTCTAGACCGAGCGTCTCGTAGTAGTCGCGCTTGGCCATAGACAATTCACTCCGCTATTTGCTTGGAACATCGATCCATCGCAACTGCATGCAGCTCTTCAGGTATCGCCATTATCTTTGTACACATGAACTCCAAGGGCCGTCGTCACCGAGCGCCGTAACTAACGCGCCGGTTGATCGTCGTCTTTGACCTCCTCAAAATCAGCGTCGACCACCGACTCATCGTTCTCGGAAATTGTTTCCCCAGTCTCGCCAACGCCGTTCGCAGCTTCGTCGCTGCCAGCCTCTGCCTGTTCCTTATACATAGCCTCTCCAAGCTTCATGGATGCTTGTTGCAGCGTATCAATTCCAGCCTGTATGGCAGCCGGATCCTCTTCCGCCATGGCTTCACGAAGTGCGGCAATTGCTTGTTCGATTGAATCCTTGTCCGCACCCTCGACCTTATCGCCAAACTCACTGAGCGATTTTTCGGTAGCGTGTATCAAACCATCCGCGTGGTTCCGTTTATCCACCAACTCACGCCGCTTCTGATCTTCTTCCGCATGCTGCTCCGCTTCCGCCACCATACGTTCGATATCTTCCTCTCCAAGCCCCCCCGAAGCCTGAATTTGTATCTGTTGCTCCTTGCCCGTTCCCTTATCCTTGGCAGACACGTTAACGATACCGTTAGCATCAATATCGAATGTGACCTCTATTTGCGGGGTGCCTCGCGGCGCTGGTGGAATGCCAACTAAATCAAATTGTCCCAGAGCTTTATTATCAGTGGCCATTTCCCGCTCACCCTGAAATACCCGGATGGTGACCGCGCTTTGGCCGTCATCAGCAGTGGAAAACGTCTGGCTTTTCTTGGTAGGAATCGTGGTATTGCGATCGATAAGACGTGTGAACACGCCTCCCAATGTTTCGATCCCGAGAGATAGTGGAGTTACGTCCAATAATAGCACGTCTTTTACATCGCCACTAAGGACGGCACCCTGAATAGCGGCGCCTTCTGCCACGACTTCATCCGGGTTTACACCTTTATGTGGCTCACGACCGAAGAAATTCTTTACTGTTTCGATCACCTTGGGCATGCGGGTCATGCCACCAACCAGCACGACATCATCTATCTCGCCGGCACTTAGACCTGCATCTTTAAGCGCCTTCTTGCACGGCTCAATGGTACGTTCGATCAGATCCGCCACCAGTGCCTCTAATTTAGCTCTCGTCAACCTGATGGCCAGATGTTTAGGTCCGGCCTGATCAGCCGTAATAAAGGGCAGGTTAATTTCAGTTTGTGCCGTGCTAGAGAGCTCCACCTTCGCCTTTTCAGACGCTTCTCTCAGACGTTGCAAGGCGAGTTTATCATCTCGCAAGTCTATACCGTTTTCTTTCTTAAACTCATCGGCCAAATAGTTAACGATGCGCAGATCGAAATCCTCGCCCCCCAAAAACGTGTCGCCATTAGTCGCCTTGACCTCAAATACCCCGTCACCAATTTCAAGAACTGAGACGTCAAAGGTACCCCCCCCAAGATCATAAACCGCAACAACTCCGCCATCTTTCTTGGTGTCCAGGCCGTAACCAAAGGCTGCCGCGGTCGGTTCATTAATAATTCGCAGAACCTCGAGGCCAGCGATTTGGCCTGCATCCTTCGTTGCCTGTCGTTGCGAATCATTGAAATAAGCCGGCACTGTGATCACAGCCTTATCAACCTTCTCACCCAAAAAACTCTCGGCCGTTTCCTTCATTTTTTGCAAAACAAACGCACTAATCTGGCTCGGTGCATACTTCTTGTCCTTTGCCTCAACCCATGCGTCGCCGTTATCGCCTTTTACGATCTTATAGGGCACCATATCGGCATCCTTGCGGACCATAGGATCCTCATGCAGACGCCCTATAAGGCGCTTGATAGCAAAAAAACTGCCGTCCGGATTTGTCACCATTTGTCGCTTGGCCGGCTGACCTACTAACCGCTCCCCGTCTTCGGCAAACGCAACAATGGACGGCGTCGTCCGCGCGCCCTCTGTATTCTCGATCACGCGCGGGTTTTTGCTGTCCATTACCGCGACACAAGAATTAGTAGTGCCTAAATCGATGCCAATAATCTTGCTCATCTGACCCTCTTCCACCTAAGCGAGCACATTTGTGTGAAATTTAAATGCACCGTGGATTTTTACGTCTAATGCCGATTGTCCGGCCACACTGTGGTCCAGGTTAGAACTTGGAGCCGGGAATTATATGGGGGCACTAAGCTCTCGGTACAAGCGCAAGGGACCCTAAATCGCAGCAAAACATGACCCCAAGTGCCTACGACTCCGCTGATTCGCCCTTTTTTTTCGCCACACCGACCATGGCTGGGCGTAACAACCGACCATGTATCCGATAGCCCTGTTGCAACACCTGTACTACAGTTCCCGCGGAGTGGTCCTCGTCCTCCACCTCAAACATAGCCTGATGAAAATTGTGATCGAAGGGCTCACCCAAAGCCTCAATCTGCTCTATACCGTGACGGGCCAAGACAGTTTCCAACTCCTGTTGTGTTAAAGCAACACCCTCACGAAGGCTTTTTACCTGCGCGTCGGTTTGTTCTGAGGCCGTGGGCAGATTTTCTAACGCACGTTTCAGGTTGTCGGCTATACCAACTATATCGCGGGCCAGGCTCGTAATCCCATATTTCACGGCCTCCTCACGGTCACGTTCGCCACGTTTCCGCACATTCTCAGTTTCAGCCAGAGCCCGTAACAACTGATCCTTGAGCCCGTCAACATCCACCAACTCATCATCTTTCGGCTCACTATCTTCCCCATCCTCGCTCAGCTGCCCTTCTTCCTTCCTCGCACAGTCGAGCTTCTCTTCACCGCCGTCATGTACTTTTGATGCACCTATTTTTTCTTCCACCCCACTTGGTGAAACTTCACCGTCCTTTCCTGCATCCTGACACTCAACTCGAGCCACCTCATCTCCAACTGTTTGTCGATCACTTTCCTTCTTTCCCATTGGTTCTTAAAACTCCTTCAACTCATCAGGCGACTAATGGCTCGAGCGGTATAATCTACCATCGGTATAATTCGCGCGTAATTGATCCGTGTAGGGCCAATTACACCGATTGCACCTAGAGGCCGCGCGGGCTTTGAATTCACAGCTGCGCCAAGTGGCGCCACGATCAGAGAGCAACCTGCCAAATCAAACAAACGGTTGTCGGAACCGATAAAGACGTGGACCCCATCACCCTCCTGGGTCTGTTCTATCACCCGTAACAGGCTTTTCTTTCTCTCCAGAATATCGAATAACTGACGCAATCTTTCAAGATCAACAAGCGCCTCAACGTCTTCAAACAGATTCGCGCGCCCGCGTAAAA
>CAZSYW010000190.1:0-4742 GCA_964611315.1 uncultured Rhodospirillaceae bacterium | reverse complement strand
CGGCTGTGTGGGCATGTAACTCTTAATCAGCGGGTCGGGGTTTGGGGCGGGTTTGTTCAAACCGTGGAGAACGGCAAAATGAGTTGGACATGAAACAATGCATGATGTTAAGGCGGCTTAATGAGTTGGTGGGTTCCAAAGTAGTTTTGTGGGCAATTAGCTAATAGATTTTTCTATCCTTAAAATAGATAGTTTCCAAACAGCTTTTTGATAAAATGTATTCAGCATCAAGAGAGGGCATAAGTCCCGCCAACCAGCCCTGATCGGGCAACGGTGGTCCAAGGATGCGGCCATTGGCAACAATACGGTCGTCTCAGGAACCTCTCGCGATGCGAGGGGTTTTTTACGAGTTGTAAACTTTAATTCTTGGCAACGAACCTTGTTGCTATTCGGAACAAAGTGCATACACCAAATATGGGGGAACTAAAATCATGAAAAAGCTCACAGCGTTCACAGCAATGGGTTTTATGGCCGGGTTGCTTTGTTTTGGCATCGGTCAGCGTGTAGCCGACGAAGTCTGGATCCCTAAAGCGGCAATGGCCGCTGCGGACCCATCAGGATTTAGTCAGGAAATATGCAATGCGACGGCTGGGGTAGTAAGCAATTGGGAACTGCTACGGAAAACCCTCCCATTTTCACATTATGGTGATCAGCCAGAATGCTTGGTTCAATTAAAGGCGGTTATGAAGAAGGGCTGTTGAGACATCGCGTGGCTTCGTTCGGCGCCATAGTCATGTCGTATGGACCTCATATGTTCCCAGCCGCTCCTTTAGGGGACTGCGCAGGAGCTAAGTGAGATATTCAAAGCTAGAGTTACATAGTTGCAGAACTGGGGGAAACGGCTTCGTGTGTCGACCACGCAGCACTTGTTTTTGTGAGGCACGTTGTTTGGACCTTGTCGTTTGTAAGGGTTGGAGAACGGGAAGCGCAGTCGCACGTAGATTTTTTCGTATTCGTTAGATAGTCTGTAGGCGGGGGTGCATTAGATGGAACGCCGTCTCGCTGCTATACTCATCGCTGATGTGGTGGGTTTCTCGAGGCTCATGGGCCAGGATGAGACCGGTACACATGTGGCTATCAAAGCCCTGTGGAAAGAGCTTTTTGGACCTAGGGTAGCTGAGCACCGCGGTCGCATTGTTAAACTGATGGGTGACGGGGCGCTCGTGGAGTTCCCGAGTGTCGTTGATGCGGTGGCGTGTGCGGTCATCGTCCAACGTGATTCCGCGGCGCGCAACGCTGGGGTCCCAACAGATAGGCGTATCGAGGTGCGGATCGGAGTCAACCTGGGCGACGTGATCGTTGAGGGTGATGACATCCATGGCAATGGTGTAAATGTTGCATCTCGAATTGAACAGCTTTCTCAGCCGGGCGGTGTCGCTCTGAGTGCCACCGCTTACGAGCACGCTGCAGGGAAGGTCAGTGTCGACTTTGTTGACAAGGGAGAGCACGAACTAAAGAATATTGAAGAGCCCGTTCGCGTTTATCTCTGGTCTAATGATATTCCTGATGAACGGCAGCCCGAAGAACCGCGCACGGCGGACGAGCTCCCGCTTCCCGACAAACCTTCTATTGCCGTGCTGCCCTTCGACAACATGTCAGGTGACCCCGAGCAGGAGTACTTCGCTGATGGTCTGACGGAGGACATCATCACTGAACTCTCTCGCTTTCAGACCTTTTTCGTTATCGCTCGAAACTCCTCGTTTGCGTACAAAGGCAAGGGCATGACAGTGACGGATATTGGTCGCGAGTTGGGTGTTTTCTACGTTCTCGAGGGTAGCGTTCGCAAGGTCGGAGACCGCGTCCGGATCACCGCTCAGCTGATTGAGGCGGCGAGCGGAAATCATGTTTGGGCAGAGCGCTACGATCGTGAATTGGCCGATGTGTTTGAGGTTCAAGACGACGTCACGAAGTGTATCGTGGCAGCTATTCCCGGGCGCCTTTTGGAAGCAGACTTCGATCGAATCAAACGCAAGCGCTTGGAAAACATGGCGGCGTACGATTACACGCTCCGCGGTAAGATTCACCATCATCGTGGCACGAAAGAAGACAACGCTGAAGCACTTCGGCTACTTGGTAAGGCCATCGAACTCGATCCAGAATTTGCCGAAGCCTACGCCTGGCAGTCCTGTACGTTGGGTCAGGCCCAAGCTCGGGACTTCGGTGATAACAAAGAAGAACTGTTTGCCCGAGAACTCGAAACAGCAGAAAAAGGGCTTTTGCTCGACGAGAACAATATCACGTGTCAGTGGAACATGTGCGAGTTGCATATGGAGTGGGCGAATAGGGCTTACGGTGATCTCTCGCCAATCGCTGACCTGGGAGCGCGATTGGAGCGGGCAGAACAGCATCACGAAAAGGCCTTCGCCTTAAATCCCAATGATCCTCGAATAGTTGCTCAAAAAGGAGAGTTGCTGACTTGGCAGGGTAATCCAGACCAGGGTGCGGAGTGGGCGCGACTGGCCATGCGTTTGGATCCATACGCTGCCGCTGGCCGCGCCCATTTGTTAGGCCGCGCGCTGTATGTCGCGCGAGACTATGCGGCTGCGATCGAGGCGTTCGAGAAGGTTCGGGTGTTGCGTTACGGCCACCATGCGGAGATCGCCGCTTGTTATGCGCAGCTCGAATTGAACGAGCAGGCAAGATCGCACGCCCTGGAGGTGTTGCGTCTGAAGCCAGACTTCTCCATTGCTGATTTTATGCGGCGCCTACCCTTCAAGGAAAACAAAGACTGCGAGCATCATCGAGAAGGGCTTTCCAAAGCGGGTCTGCCGGAATGAAATGAGCGACGGTAAGCACGAACCATTGAAGGGCTTCCAAGTGAGAAATCAATAAGTTCTAGTGCACTCTGTCCTCGCGATTTTTGGTGAGTTTGAGTGGTCTTGGGTCGCTACTTGCATTGGGGATACAAAGGCATAGTATGGTCGACTGTCCCTTCCCCAGACTAGGTTGGCGATGAGTAAGGGCAATGGCCTCATCTGAACTTCCACTTGGACCGCGCTCCGGCAGCGATCCTTCGGTTTATCTCGATCCGTCGCACTTTGAGGTTATTGATGCGACGACGTCAGAGTTGCCCCTCAATATCCCAGGAGAGAATTTCGTTTTTGAGGCCTCGTATGAGCGCCTGGGTCCGGACCTGTTGATGTTCGGTGACGACGGGTACTCGGTTCTGGTAAAGGGCTATTTCACGCACCAAAGGGCGCCCGACCTTTACTCAAGCGATGGTAATTTATTCATTTCCGGGTCTGAGGCGACGAGTTTGGCAAATCCGGCAACCCCTGATCAATTTGCACAACTGGGAGTGGGTTCCCCAGAAGCTCCGATCAAAGTCGCGGACAGTAGCGAAAGTCAACTTCAACCGGAAAGCAGGGTAGAAAGGTCAAGGGGTGATGGCAATGACCTGGATGTGATCGCTGCGGTTTCAGACGGTGCCGTGGAGCAACTTTCTGATGGAGAGGTGTTCCTGGAGGGAGGTGAACCGATCCCTTCGGAATCAGTTCAAGGGTTTTCGGTCGAGGAGCGCCTTGCTCTTGGTCCTGGGGTGTCGGCAGAGTTTGCGGTGGTTGCGGGTGAAATCTATCAACAGGCTCTGCACGAAGGAACTTCTTTGGCCGAGGCAGAGTTTCGTGTGCAACAGGCGGTCCGGGAGGCGGTTGGTGAAGTCCTGCCGATGGAGGGAGATATGCTGGCCTTCCGGGATTCCATTGACGCCTGGTCTGGGCAAGAGCGAATAACTCTGGAAGGGGAGGGACTGCTTGCCTATGAGCAGGCTGTGAAAGACTGGTTCAGGTTTTCCGGAGAATACGAATACACACCGATAGATATAGATTTTAAAATTGACTCTTTTTCTCTTCCGGACCTTGCCGTGCTCAACGGCTACACTCCGGAACTAGAAGCCGAGCCGAAATATTCGAGAACCGATGACTTTGTGCCTTTGATCGCCACTTTGGTCGATTTTAACTACGCAGAAAACCAGAATTTTGAGGTTTTAGAATCGGCTGGGACAGTTTCTTTCACTATCTCCCGTGTAGGGAGGATCGATTTGGTGACAACGGTTGATTTTGCCACTTCAGATGGCACGGCCACCGCGGGATCGGATTACACAGCAACCAGTGGCAAGCTAACTTTCGCTCCCGGAGAGACCGCCAAAGAGGTCCGTGTCAACATCCTCGACGACGCCTTTGACGAAACTAATGAGACGTTTTTCCTTAGAGTGTCAAACCCGTCGAATGGTTCGATACTCGGAGGTTCTGCTAAAGCGACGATTATCGATGATGACAACACGCCGTCCCTTTCGATCAATGACGTGACGACAACGGACGAGAGTGCTGCCAATGCCACCTTCACTGCGACCTTGTCGGCAGCTTCTGGCCAGACAGTCACGGTTGACTATGCAAGCTCCAATGGCACGGCGACGTCAGGTGCAGACTACACGATAACCAGCGGCACTCTCACCTTTGCCGCGGGGGAGACCACTAAGACTTTTACCGTTCCAGTATTGGCAGATAGTATCGATGAGAGTAACGAGACGGTGACATTGACGCTATCAAACGCATCGAATGCCTCGATCAGTGACGCCACTGGCACACTGACGATTACCGACGATGACAGTGCGCCATCGCTTTCGATCAACGATGTGACGACAACGGACGAAAGTGCCGCCAATGCCACCTTCACTGTGACTTTGTCGGCGGCTTCAGGCCAGACGGTCACGGTGGACTACGCAAGCTCCAATGGCACGGCGA
>CAZSYW010000189.1:0-4745 GCA_964611315.1 uncultured Rhodospirillaceae bacterium | reverse complement strand
CAAACAGGTGTGGAATCCTTGGGATGAGAAAACAAGATTGTCGAATTTTTCCCAATCCAGTCATGAAGAGAAAATGCACCCTGATCTGTATTAACAGTCAGGTTTGGTTCATTTATTCGAAGCGCCATTAGTTCCTCCCTTTTTAGTGCTTTGGACGGGATGTCCGGGGTCCCAACAGTGTTTCGATTCAAGAGAAGAACACACTCTGGCTGGCACTGATGGCGACGAATGCAGCGACCGCCAAGATCATGGTCGCAAAGGCGATCCGGGCTATGCGGACCCGGTCAGCGAGCCCTTTTGCGATTAGGATACCCACAACCCCACCCAAAACTCCGCCGCAAAGTAAGAGTAAAACGATCCGTGCATCGACCATTCCTGATAACGCATAGTTTGCGGATGTCGCCGCGCCAAAAATGGCAACAGATACCAGTGATGAGGCGGTTGCGTTTGCCATTGTCATGCCCACGGCAAGCATCAAACCCGGAACAATCAAGAAGCCGCCGCCGATTCCAAAAAATCCAGCTGCGATGCCCACCATCAATCCAATAGGGGCAAGTCGTAGGACCATATCCGGTGTGAGGCTAATGTCGGGATCTCCGGCGCTTTTTGGGCGCTGGAACATTGAGACGGCAATCATTGCCATGGCTGCAGCAAACCCCAGCAGCAGAATGTCGCCCGGTGTAATCTTGGCAAGACTGGAGCCTAGCAGCGATCCGACAAGTCCCGAGAGCGCAAACACAATCGCGCAGGGCCATTTCACGCGGCCGCCGCGCCAATGACCGACAAGACCGACAAGGGCAATAGCAGCGACGCCTGCTGCCGATGTGCCGATAGCAACATGTGGATCTTCTATTCCGACGAGATAGATGAGCAGCGGCGCCGCGAGCACCGATCCGCCGCCGCCAAACGTGCCAAGAAATAATCCGACAATTACACCGCTAACCAGCGTCAGAGCAATGATCTGGGACGTCAGCTCGATCATCGCGTTATCCGACCGTCGTCTTTCGGTTCCAAGGCATCACTGAAAGTAGATTGGCCATGCCGCACCAACCACTGACCCCAGCAAACATCAGTCCTGCACCCACGAAGGCCGACAGAGCATAATAGCCTGGGTGTATGAACTGTCCCAGAAGGACACCGATCAGGATGAGGCTGCCAGCTGTGATCTGCACTTGTCGATTGATTTCCAGCGGCGCTTTGGCGTCCTTCTTTGTGGGCAATCCAGACCGGCGCCATGCATCTAGGCCGCCAGCCAACATATGGGCCTCCCTCGCGACATGGTCAGACAGGCGCACGCCGTGGGAATCGGTTCGCATCCCAGATTTGCAATAAAAGATGGCTTGCTGTCCGGTCTCAAGTGTGAGGTTCGCTGTATCGATCGCCGACACCGGTAGCGACACCGCACCCGCAATGTGCTCTCTCGCATATTCATCGGGTTCACGGATGTCGATCAGCACGGCCTCACCCGTCTTTAGTCGCTTTGCGACAGCTTTCGGCTCGAGTTTTGTAAGTGTTGTCATTTTAAATCTCCGGACAGTAAATGGTCATCAACGTTTGAATGATCTGTAGGACCGCAGGGTCTGATAACCTGTAATAAATCGTCTGTCGCTCGCGCCGTGTGGCGACTAAACCTCGGTCGCGCAGTATCGCAAGGTGCTGCGAGAGCGCCGATTGCGAGAGGCCGATATCGGCTTGCAATTCACCGACGGATGCTTCTGCAGCGCCAAGCCGGCACAAAATCATCAACCGATGCTCATTCGACATAGCGCGTAGCAAACTTGCCGCTTCAGTCGCCTTGGCCTGAAATATCGCAGGATCCATGGGTGAGATCATATTCGTCATGCTTTATATATGCGGTACTACTAATTTAGTTAAAACTAATATATATTTTACACGGTATTACTAATTTAGCTAGGACTAATTTAGTTATGACTAATATATCTTTATCGAAGGAGATACCATCGTGATTGACATTGATGCCCATTTTGACACCGCCACCAATACAGTGACCTACGTGGTCACGGATGTTGAAACTAAGGTAGCCGTAATAATCGATCCGGTCCTTGATTATGATCCGCATCGCGCGGCTCTGGACACAGACTCAGTCGACAAGATCCTCACCGGCGTCCGTGCGCGCGGCTTGATCCTCGCCTGGGTCCTCGACACGCACGTTCATGCGGATCATCTATCTGCAGCCGATTATGTTCGTAATAAAACGGGCGCGAAAGTTGGCATCGGCGCCAAATTTACCGATGTTCAAAAACTATTCCAGCCCATGTTCAACATAGTGGATGGTTCGGCAGACGACACTGTATTCGATACCTTGTTCGAAGATGGCCAAGACATACCGTTCGGCTCGACCAGTATCCGGGTCATGCACACCCCTGGGCACACCCCCGCGTGCCTCACCTATCTGATCGAAGATGCAGCCTTTGTCGGTGATACTTTGTTTATGCCCGACTATGGCACTGCCCGCGCAGATTTTCCGGGCGGGGACGCGCGTACACTTTACCGCTCCATTCAGAAGATTCTGAACCTTCCTGAAAAAACGCGGATATTTGTGGGACACGATTACTTGCCCGAAGACCGTGACAAACCGGCTTGGGAGACAACGGTGGCTCAGCAGGCCGCCTCAAACATTCACCTGCGCGGCTCAAGTGAAGACGCATATGTTGCGATGCGGGAACTCCGAGACGCAGCACTTGGCGCGCCACGCCTTATTCTGCCGTCGTTGCAGGTGAATATTCGGGCCGGCGCGCTCCCACCGGCAGAAGGTGACGGGCATACATACCTCAAGCTGCCCGTGAACCGTTTGTAGCGAACGTAAATTCAAATAATCCTCAAAACTCCACGTTGGCGATGAGGTAGATAAGAACCTTATGTCTGGTTTTGGGATAGAGCAGTCCTTTGTCAGTTGCACAGCTCCCCATCGGCTTCAGTAGGCTACTTTTTATGTGGAATTAGCGCATTTCAGTTATCGACGATGAGAGTTACAACGAGCGAGGTGCGGGGGTCCTAGCGAATTAACCCCGATATAGATTTTCGGTTAATGTTCTTCTTGTCTTTATCCAACCCCGCATTCCTTAAGTCTATCGTCCCTTGAAAACAGGTTTTCGTTTTTCTAGGAAAGCTTCCATGCCTTCCTTTTGGTCTTCAGAATTAAAGACTATGGAAATTGAATTTATAGAATGGTCTATTGCAGCCTGCAGGTCGGTGTCCATCCATTGATTTATTATGTTTTTTTGTACCGCCATTGCAACAGGGCTCCATCCGCACAATTTAGATGCGAGTTTCTCCACTTCTTTGTCTAGTTCCGTTTCGTCGACAGCGTAATTGATGAGGCCAACTTGCTCTGCTTTTTCCCCATCCCAAAAATCGGCGGTAAAGCAAAGTTCTTTCGTTCTAAAGATTCCAATAGCTTGAGGTAAAATGCCAGCTTCAACAATTGAGGCTATTCCTATGCGCATGTGCGGAAGTCCATAGCGGGAAGTTTTTGTTCCTATAATAAGGTCGCAAGAAACTGCTAATTCGAGGCCAGCTCCAAGGCATAGACCACGTACTTTAGCTATTACCGGCTTGTCTAAATTCCGAACTGCTTTGTTAGTACGATGGATTCGTTTTCCGCTCGCTCGGGCGCCCATTCCATCTTGATTTACGGTTTCTTCTAGATCGATTCCGGCGCAAAACGCGTCTTCTCCGGAACCGGTAATTATAACAGCAATAACTTCTTCGTCCTTTTCAATCTCAGAAATGGCTAGCTCTATCTCTTCCAGCATTTTAGTCGTTAAAGCATTGTGTGCCTTGGGTCGATTCAGGGTTATAGTCGAGACGGAATTGTATTTGCTATAAGTGATGTGTTGATAATTCATACTGTAGTCCGTTTTTTGCTTTGAGCAGTTGTATGTGTTGCCAGAAATATCAAGCAGCACAGTTTTTTAGCATCTAAAGAGCGCGATAAAAAACTAATATTTTTAGACTGATCGCGAAGAGAGTTAGTATTCGGCACGAACTTAATCGGTAATTCCTTCTTGATAAGTAGCGAGATCGAAATAGTCACGCCATGTTCTTATTTTGCCATTCACCAGCTCAAAAACTCCGACGCATGGTAGGTGAATTTCTTTTTTACCGACCGTCGTATGATCGATACGTTCGGCTATCACAAGGTTTCCTTTTGAAATAATATTAACTATTTCCCAATCTGATTTCGACCATTGTGAAAGGAATCCGTTGATAAACTTTCGAAGAGCATCATGACCGGAGACTGGTTCCAGCATCATATTATGGTAAGTACCGTCTTCAGCGAAAAAAGGGATTAAATTTTCCGCATCTAGGCTAGCCCAGGCCTTAATGAATTGGGTGACCACCTGCTCATTTGTCAGGTGATTCGTCTTATGCTCATCGGCAAGGGTTACAGTATTGATTAGAGACACAAGGAATATTATCGTGATGAAGTTTTTCAAGAATTTCTCCTTTTATTAATCAGTACGTAATCGAGGACGATGGCACATACTGAAATAAAATCAAGTTCTTTAAAGTGCATTTCAAATCGGTTCGGTTCATCCTTACGTCGTAAACACTAATTTTCTAGTGTGTTAATCGTCGATCTTTCAGCCAGCATCCGCTATCGCGTTCACGAATGCTGCAATGGTGATTGGTACTGCATCTTCTCCGACACTTTTCGGTGAATCCGAAGAAGGAACAATAACAATTTCTAACGGCGGCATTTGATCCATTTTAAGGATTGG
>CAZSYW010000188.1:0-4748 GCA_964611315.1 uncultured Rhodospirillaceae bacterium | reverse complement strand
TTCCTGACAATCTGATTTTTTATTCGTGCTTGGATCCATATGTGCCACAATCAAACCAGTTGAATATTATAGGA
This sequence comes from uncultured Rhodospirillaceae bacterium, assembly GCA_964611315.1. GTDB lineage: Bacteria > Pseudomonadota > Alphaproteobacteria > UBA7887 > UBA7887. The sequence goes on along the minus strand of CAZSYW010000188.1, from coordinate 4,674 downwards.
TGGCCAAAGGACGCCACGGGTGAAGGGATCAGTCGGTTTTAACGTTTCTACTGCAAAACTGTACGTGGTTAAAAAGGACTAAAATCATTACTCTGGTGGCATATCCTATCCAATATCCTTAAGTTGACAAATGTACGCGATTATCCGTGTTTTTTTGATTCCTTGGGCGTGGTCATGCAACATTGGTGCCCTTGCGGGGAGGTGATCCAAACACCATAATTCGGCTTTCCCTTACCAAACAAGGAGAACATTTGAATGAATGATGAGACGCCGGCGGTTGGCGTCATTATGGGTAGTCAGTCGGACTGGGAGACTATGCGGCACGCCGCCGAAACGTTGCAGCAGCTAGGTATTACCCACGAAGTGCGGATAGTTTCTGCACATCGGACGCCGAAACGCCTGTACGATTATGCGGAGACCGCGGAATCCAGGGGTCTTAAGGTTATCATTGCAGGTGCCGGGGGAGCTGCGCACCTGCCAGGCATGGTTGCTGCGCTCACATGCCTGCCAATTTTTGGAGTTCCGGTCGAAAGTCACAGCCTTAAGGGTCTTGATAGTTTATTGTCCATAGTTCAAATGCCAGCAGGTGTGCCTGTAGGAACTACGGCTATTGGGGTGCCGGGCGCAATCAACTCGGCATTATTGGCTGCGGCGGTTATTGCGCTTGATAATGCAAACGTAGCTAAAGCTTTGCGAGACTTTCGTGGGCGGCAAACTGAGGAGTTAGCGTTGTATCCAGTCTCGAAACCTTCTTAGCAGCGTATCAATAATGGCAAAATTAATTACGGAGCCTCTGGCGCCTGGTGCTGTTATCGGCATTCTTGGAGGCGGCCAACTGGGGCGGATGACGGCGTTAGCTGCTGCTCGGCTCGGATATAAGGTGCATGTTTACTGCCCTGACCCTTTGGCTCCTGCCAAGCACGTAAGTAATTTTTCTACTACTGGATCTTATGATGATTCTTTGCAGCTCTCAGAGTTTGCTCGATCCGTGGACGTTGCGACATTCGAATTTGAAAATATTCCAGCCACTGCAATTGTGACGGTGTCTGAGATCAAACCTGTTCGTCCCCATTATCGTGCTCTTGAGATTGCACAGGATCGTATAATAGAAAAAGATTTTCTGTCATCACTTGGAATATCTACCACTCCGTACTGGTCTGTTAAGGACGTTGATGAGTTGGATAAGGCTCTAAAGTCACTCGGCGGATCTGGTGTGTTGAAAAGTGCACGTCTTGGCTACGATGGAAAAAATCAGACGCGGGTAAGTGTTGGGGACCAAGCATCCGTTGCTTGGAAGGCCATGGGTGGTGACGCTGGAATCCTCGAGAAGTGGGTAAACTTTGATAGCGAAATTTCAGTCGTTGTCGCCCGCTCTGATGATGGAACGATGGCAACCTATGATCCAGTGCAGAATCGTCATGAACAGTATATCCTAGAGACTACGATTGCTCCTGCACCGATCAATCTCCGGTTTGCTGAAAAGGCGCAAGAAATCGCCTGTGAAATTGCCCAAGCTATCGGTTTGGTGGGAGTACTTGCTGTAGAAATGTTTTTGATCGCTGATTCTGAATTGCTTGTGAATGAGATTGCACCGCGTCCGCACAATTCGGGTCATTGGACGATTGATGCTTGCTTAACCAGTCAGTTTGAGCAGTTAGTTAGAGCAATCTGTGGTGTGCCACTCGGCTCAACCGAGCGTCATTCTGACGCCGAAATGCATAATTTGATTGGGACGACGGTTGAGGACTGGTTTCAATACCTCACTGAACCCGGGGCAATATTGCATTTGTACGGGAAATCGGAGACCCGGGCTGGTCGCAAGATGGGACACGTAACTAGGTTGAAGCCGAGAGCGGCTGACATCTCCTGAAGCTTTGGATAACCTCTTAGGTTTCAAATAAGAGAGATAAGTCTTCGGAAATATTTGGAGGCATTGGACTCGAGATGTTTTAGCCGATGTTCGTATTCGCTACGCACCTTTTGCAACCGCATGACGTCATTGATGCGGCGGTCAAGGAAGTGCCATGTCTCAGAAAAGCCAGCAGAGTGATCATTCAACCAAAATAACGTTGTTGAGCTATATACGCCTGCTAGGAGAGCCCGTTTTGTATAAAAATTAAAGTCTGCCGACTTATCTCCGGCGGCGCGCCACATTTTGTCAACAGTTCGATGTAATGCGAGCATCGCCGATCCGGCATGTTGAGGGGTGCATTGCAAGGGAATCAGATGTCGGATAGCCTCTCGTTGTTCACTACTCTGTTCAAGTCTTAGCTTAACCGCACTTCGTATGCGGTCGCGAATTGGCATGGCAGCCAAACTACATTTTTCGAGTTCTCCTAACATTAAATCGTCTGCCTTGGATAAATAGGTATCGATAAGATCATTGATACCTCTCGGAAAGGCTCGGCGTGACATGGACTCTTCAAAGCCCGCATCGGTAGTTGCCATTCGGAGAGACTGTTCTGTCCATCCATGCGAGGGTACGTGGCCAAGAGCAAACTCCAGTATTCGTTCACGCTCGGACTTGAGTTGTGGTGGTAGCATTGTGCCCTCAGGATGTCTCGTTTGACGGATGTTCAGTGGAGTTGAAACGCATTTCCGAAATATAATGAAGACTCGTTAAATCAGACATACGCATTGGATAAAGAACGCCATCTAGATGGTCACACTCGTGTTGCACGACACGTGCGTGGAAGCCCTGGGCGTCACGACCGATTAGAGTGCCTTTCTCATCGAAGCCTTCATAATGAATGTGTGTATAGCGCGGAACTGCTCCGCGAAGCTCGGGTACTGACAGACATCCTTCCCACCCACTTTCGAATTCTTCTGAACGGGGTTCCACCTTAGGATTGATTAAGACTTGGCTAAAAAAATTTCCATCGGTTTCGTCATCCCCACCTGAGCGAGTTGTTGGAACCTGAAATATTACCAATCTGAGGGGAATATGCACTTGAGGTGCGGCTAGGCCAACGCCCCCAGCATCAGCCATGGTTTCCCGCATATCGTTTATCAGTTGTCGAATTTCAGGCGCTGTGGGATCTGCCACGGGCTTGGCTTGAGTTTTGAGGACCGGATGGCCCATACGTGCTATTTTTAGAATAGCCATGAGGGCAATATGACTTGGTTTGGTAGGCGGGTAAAGGGTTTGGCAAGATCGGACGCTTACCATTAAGGGGTATCAAATAATGATAATGGTGGTCTTCGAATTCACAGTTAAGCCGGGACAGGAGCAGGCGTACTTCGCGTTTGCGGACGACTTACAACCAATAGTTGGCAAAATCGACGGGTTTTTGGGCGTTGAACGCTACCAAAGCCCTTTTGACAGGAACAAATTTGTATCGATTTCAACTTGGAGAGATGAAGCTGCGGTTACCGCGTGGCGGGCACAGCCAAATCACAAAGAGGCTCAAGACAGAGGCAAAAAAGAGATTTTTGAGTCGTTCAAGCTACGTGTCACGAATATTTTGCGTGAGACTATCGCATGAAGGGATAGTATTTTCGCTCATGGTCCTTAGCTTTAAGGCCCTTCACACCATCAATGCTATGTGCTATCACCCGCGCATAGTTAACGCACTGGTGTAGGGGAAAACACGTTTTGCAAGTTCTTGTCCGAGATAATAACGTTGATCAGGCACTGCGTGCCTTAAAGAAGAAAATGCAGCGCGAGGGTATTTTTCGGGAAATGAAAATGCGCCGCTCCTTCGAAAAACCGTCCGAAAAAAAAGCGCGCGAAAAGGCGGAAGCTATCCGCCGCGCACGTAAGTTGGCTCGTAAAAAGGCCATGCGGGAAGATTAACAATCTTATTAAAATAAATCCCATAACAATTTGTGATTTCTTATTTAATAAGTTTTCTGTTCTTCTTGAATGGAGTGTCGCGGTGTTAGTGCGTTGGCTCTTGGCTGTTCTTTAGCCGTCAGGGAATCTTCGGCATTACGAAGGGCTTCGCCGTCTCAAAAGCCCGGCACACCCTAAGCAATTCGCGTTCTCCAAATCGTGGAGCGACTATCTGGAAGCAGACCGGTAAGCCATCGCTTGCTAGCCCGCAGGGGACGGTTGCGGCGGGGTGTTGAGTTAGGTTGAAGGGATAAGTGAACGGTGACCATTCCCACCACCGATTCATATCATGTCCTGGGGGCACTTCTTTGCCTGCTTCAAAGGCAGTCAGCGGTAATTGCGGGGTTATTAGTAAATTGTAGTCGTCCAGAAATAAATTCATCCGTACGCCTAGTGCCTCTCTTGCTTTTTCGGTGTGACGTATCTTTAGAGCATCGAAGGACCGTCCGTGCTCCGCGAGTTCTAGGATTGGTTGCTCCATTAGATGACGTTTTTCCGGAGGAGTATTTTCAACGAGAACCGCAAGGCCGACTGACCATAAGGTGATCATTGTATCGATAGGATCCTCTATACCGGGGTCGACCTGTACGATTTCCGCGCCAAGCGCTTCAAAGTGTCGTAATGATTTTTCAACTAACGCTTTCACCTTTTGGTCTACTGTTGCGTATCCAAGAGTCGGGCTATATGCGATCCGTAGACCCGATATGTCGCTTTCCAAGTTTTCATGGTAATTGATCGAGCGATAGGGGCTGGCGTACCAATCACGGGTATCTGCTTGACTGATGACGGTAAACATGAGCGCTGCATCCTCGACCGTGCGAGTCATTGGTCCTTGGTGA
>CAZSYW010000187.1:0-4767 GCA_964611315.1 uncultured Rhodospirillaceae bacterium | reverse complement strand
CACGATTTTCTTGTATATGGCGGTCGATAAATGGTACCGCTACATTGAAAGGGTCGGGGAACGAAATTTTCGCTGGTACGGAAGATCTGTCGATCTTTACTAAAAAGTCAGTCATGGCCGGCGGTCCGATTTTGTTCCTTGGTCATATTGACGAGCTTGCTATTATCCACAATCTTTAAACCTAACAATAGTTAATTCGCCTCTCTTTTCACGAGGATCAAATCCTGGGATAGGGGGTGCAAAATAAAGCGCTGTCGCATTAGAGTGTATCAGAAATTGCTCATGCTAGATTTGCGTGGATCGTCGTATTCTTCGTGCTTATTTTTACGCTGTACACTAAATAAACTGCAATGATGGGCGTCACACTTGTCGGAGGAAGTAAAATGGGTGAAATGATTCGTCTTACGGCTGGGGATGGCCATGAGTTTTCATCGTATCATGTGGCCGCCACAGGTCCTATAGCGCGTCGGGCGGGCTTAGTTGTGGTTCAGGAAATATTCGGTGTGAATGACCACATTAGGGCTGTTTGCGATGGGTACGGGAAGCAAGGCTACGAGGTTTTTTCGCCCGCCTTGTTCGACCGTGTAGAGCCAGGTATCGAGTTGGGGTACGAAGAATCGGATGTGGCCCGTGGAATTGAGCTGCGTAGTGCATTGAAAGACTCGGAAGTCCTTTTGGACGTTGAGGCTTGTGTAAAAGAGAAGGGGGGGGACGCAAAAATTGGCGTCGTCGGTTATTGCTTCGGTGGTTATGTAAGCTGGATTTCGTCATGCCAGCTAAGCCATGTTTCAGCGGCAGTTTGTTATTATGGGGGAGGTATTGTCACGAGGCTCGACACCCCGCCAAGATGTCCAGTGATGATGCATTTTGGTGCTTTGGATTCCATGATTCCACTTTCTGACATCGACAAAATCCGGGCAGCCCAGGCCGAGGTCGAAATTAATATTTATGATTCTGCTGACCATGGTTTTAATTGTGATCATCGTTCCAGCTATCAAGAAAAAGCAGCGAGCACGGCGCTTGATCGTACATTAACGTTTTTGTCCAGTCATATCGGCTAGCTGTTTTCAGGGTCCCGTTTTATGGGCCAACTATCAATCATCCATTCCGGAGGTATTTTCGAATGCGTTTGTTAGCTACAACAATCATGTTGGTCGGAGTTTTTGTATCCAATGTAGCCGCGGGTTTCTTGGAAATAGAGGATTTAATGGTTGGTGAGGGTGTAGAGGCCGTGATGGGGGACCAGGTTACGGTCCACTACACCGGTTGGTTATTGGACGGGACAAAATTTGACAGTTCTCTTGATCGCGGACAGCCCTTTACATTTAAGCTTGGTGTTGGTGATGTCATAGAGGGATGGGATCGTGGTGTGCGTGGTATGCAGACTGGCGGCGTTCGGAAGCTCACTATCCCGTCTGAATTAGCGTATGGCGACCGCGCTGTTGGCGGCGGTTTGATTCCCGCTAATTCGACTTTGGTCTTTGAGGTTGAGCTTTTGGATATATCCCGCTGACGTAGAGTTGACACCAAACTACAAAGATGGGGCTCAGGAATAGGTCAAAGGTCATGGTTGAGAGCGGGGAGTTAACTGTGGGACAGACAGAGACAATTGGGGTGGTCGGCGGTACAGGTGTGGATCAACTTGATAAGCTAACTAATATTCAACGACACACTGTCGACACACCGTTTGGTAAACCCTCTTCAGACATAACTGAGGGCAGTCTTGGTGGCCAGCGGGTTTTGTTTTTGCCGCGTCACGGGAAGGGTCATCGGATCCCGCCCACCGAAATCAATTTCCGTGCAAACATATATGCTTTGAAGGATCTGGGTTGTACGCAATTGATTTCGTTGAGTGCGGTTGGTTCTCTCCGGGAACAGCTGAGTCCCGGAAGTTTTGTGTTGGTGGATCAGTTTATCGACCGGACCAGCCTTCGGGCGAAGAGTTTTTTTGGTACGGGGCTAGTAGGTCATGTCGCTTTTGGGGATCCTGTGTGCCAACGTCTAGGTAATCGATTAACTTCCGCTGCGCGAGCGTCGGGAATCGAAATAACAAGAGGCGGTACTTATTTGGCGATGGAGGGGCCACAGTTTTCGACACGTGCCGAATCGGAGCTTTATAGAAATTGGGGTTGTGATGTGATTGGGATGACCAATATGCCCGAGGCAAAACTCGCCCGTGAAGCGGAGATATGTTACGCGACGATTGCCATGGTCACGGACTATGATTGTTGGCACCCGCATCACGCTGACGTTACGGTTGAGGCGATCGTTAAAATTTTGGTTGAGAATGGTGGGAAGGCGCGGGACATAGTATCTGAGGTTGTGCAGGCCTTGGCGAACGATAGTTTTCCGTGTCCGCACGGCTGCAGAACTGCGCTCGATGCCGCGTTGGTCACGGCAGTTGACGCACGTGACGATGGTTTAATGTCCCGATTGGATGCGGTGCTTGCACGTAGCACTAAAATCTAGCTGCCTCATGTGACAACTAGTTGCGTCAAGTTTCACAACGAAAGTGGGTAAGACGAAAATTTGATGGAGCGTTCCGATTAAGCATAGGGTGCGATAAGCGTTTTCTTATTGGGAGATAAATTTTATGGATGAACAAGCGGATTTGTTGCCAAAATTGTCGGCACCGCACCCAACCGAGCCACGGCACATGACGGGGCTTTTGCCCTCACAAGTGATTGGCGAAATGATCCGAAGTCATGAAATTACTAGTATCGGACAGATTCTACATGCGCAAGTGCAGCCGGCTAGCCTTGATCTCCGTCTTGATAAGGTCGCCTACAGGGTTCGCTCTAGTTTTTTGCCTGGTCCAGATCATAAGGTTCTGGAAAAACTCGAAGACCTGAAGATGGGCGAAATCGACCTCTCCAAGGGTGCGCTTTTGGAAAAGGAGTGCGTATATATTGTACCCCTTAAGGAGGGGCTTGCGTTGAGTAGCCGGATTGCAGCCGTAGCTAATCCAAAAAGTTCAATTGGCAGATTGGATATCTTTACACGTTTAATAACCGATAGAGCTACCGAATTTGATCGTGTTTCGTGTGGGTATCAGGGCCCACTTTATGCAGAGATTTCACCACGTGCTTTCTCCGTAGTGGTACGGGAAGGGTCGTGTCTGAATCAACTTCGACTTCGTCGCGGGAATCCTAATAGCAGTGACGCGACCTTGCGTCGCCTTCATGAGCGGTGGCGGCTGGTTGATCGATCCGAGGCAGAAACGAACATTGAGAACGGCATTGCTTTGTCGGTGGACCTTCGTGGCCCACTGAACCAGGGAGTGGTGGGTTACAAAGCGCGAAAGCACACGGGGGCAATTGACGTGGATCGGATAAATTACTATCAGCCCGAACTTTACTGGGACCCGATTCACGCTGTGGGAAGTGGTTTGATCCTTAATCCGGGCGACTTTCATATCTTGGCATCCAAAGAGTTGGTTACCGTGCCGCCTGACCATGCGGCCGAAATGATCCCTTATGATCCGTTGGTTGGGGAATTTCGTGTCCACTATGCTGGGTTTTTTGATCCCGGCTTTGGATTCCGTGATGAGGGTGAGAATGGTACTCGAGCGGTCTTGGAAGTTAGATCCCACGAAGTGCCTTTTATAATCGAAGATGGTCAAATTATTGGGAGACTTTGGTATGAACGTCTTACTGGTTCTCCCGAACGTCTTTACGGTTCCGGCATTGGCTCCTCTTATCAGGAGCAGGGACTGCAATTAAGCAAGCAGTTTAAGCGAGACTGACACCCCCCTATTGTCGCCAAGTAGCTTTGGCACGTATGCCTCCAGAGTTGTTTTAAGGAAGATGGAAATAAAGAAAGTATTTACTACTAGTAATACTCTGAGCCACCCGGATTCTTGGATCAATTTTAGCTAAGACAGCTTCTGTGAAGTGGTCGGGGCGACTGGATTCGAACCAGCGACTTCCACCTCCCGAAGATGGCGCTCTACCAGGCTGAGCTACGCCCCGACTAGTCATCCAAGTGGATTGTTCCGTGAAGTCCCTCACACACTGTGGAGATATGAGACTTGGCGTTTTGGTTAGACTTCCGAATACATCTTTGTATTAACAGGAGCTGGGGTAGCGTGTCGGCCCTTATACCGTCAAGCTTCCTAGGGAGCAAGGCGTGATAACAGTGTCACCGCTCGATTTTCTTTAACCATAAAACACTATGTAAGAAGATTTTTGACATTTTCGTTAGTTATGGCCCCCTACGTATCAGTAGCTGCGGTTTGCACAGAATTTTGCCGCTTCAATCAGAGCTTGTCGCGCAGGGTTATCCGGAAAGTCATCTAGCTGGTCGCACGCCTTAGACATGTATTGTCTCGCACGGTCGCTAATGTCTTTGAATACGTCGTATTTTCCCATCAAGCCTGTAGCATAAGTTAAGTCACCTTCACGTAATTCACCTTTTTCGATTGTTCTTTTCCAGAATGATCGGTCGCGTTTGCTACCCCGGTCGTAAGCCAAAAGAACTGGGAGTGTCACCTTTCCTTCTCTAAAATCGTCGCCGACTTGTTTCCCTATAACCGAGTCCGATGCGGCATAATCGATTACGTCATCAATTAACTGGAAGCTGATTCCAAAGTTTAGGCCGAAGTTCGCAAGGGACTGTGCTGCTTTGGTCGGTTTGTTGGCAACAACTGCCCCTATTTCGCAAGCAGCTGCAAACAGTTTAGCAGTCTTCGCGGTGATCACCTCCAAGCAGTTTTGCTCGCTCGTGTGCAGATCATTAGAATTTGCCAGTTGTTGCACTTCGCCTTCA
>CAZSYW010000186.1:0-4776 GCA_964611315.1 uncultured Rhodospirillaceae bacterium | reverse complement strand
TCCTAAGCCTCGCCGACATCGCTGCCCAGAACGATGTGCCCATCGATATCCATATGGAAGCCATAAATAATCGAGTGCCCGTACCGGTGCACCTTGCCCACCGCTGCGCACAAAATCCAGTGAGCCTTGAACCCACGATCCCGGCTCTGGAACGGCTCCTAAGGCATAACCGGGCCGCTCGCATAGTCTGGCAGCACATAGGTTGGGACAATACGGGGCAGATGACACCCTATCTCCTGGGCCGCCTTTTAGTGGCCCACCACAATCTGTTCATGGCCTTACGCGTACCGCCCCGCATCGTCCGCATGGACGGGAGCCCAATCCCAAACCGACTGGTGAACCCGGCCGGCAAAATCCAACCGCAGTGGCTACGGCTGTTGCGGCGCTTTCCGGACCGTTTTGTTATCGGCGCCGACGAGTTTATCGGCCCTGGCCAACCGGCGCACATCGCCGCCTCTTTTGATCCCACCTGGGCTATGCTCAGTCAATTACCCCCGGACCTCGCTGAAAAAATTGGCGGGGAGAACGCGCGGCGCCTCTACCACTTGGACTAGAATGTTTTTAGGTAAATTTGAAACATTGGACTAGGATAATTTCCCCCATCGTCAGGGCCAACGGAACAGGTGTCACCTGTCGAGACATCATGATGTGGACCAAATGGTAAAACGCAATTGTCTATATTCCAAAAATGGGCAAGAGCGAAGGTCAGTTAAAAAGTGCTGCTCACCACGGCCATAGCTGGTACCACCGAGGTTAAGCCCTGCGAGCGCTAGCTTATCAAATATTTGATGGCGCCCGAGTTTCGCTAGCAGGATTAGGCCTTAGGCCGACCGCTATAGTTTGTCATATATTGACGAATGTATAACCGGTATTAGCGCAGTAGTTTGCAAACTCTTCCTTGCTGACGATATTGGTTCCTCACCGCACAAAGTAAGTTGTCTACCCTTGCGAGCCGGTTACTTTGTGCGGCTAGCCGCGGTCGGCGCCTTAAAGTTGGTGTCTGCGTTGAAGGTCCATTCCGAGAAAATATCAGGCCCGACCTCGAACTCGCGGACCTTCCAATTCTTGGTCATGATATCCTCGTCAGCGCAATATTCGCAGTCGCCACCTAGCGGTGTTTGAAAATACCAGAAACATGCCGAGGAAATATAATGCCTGCCCGGCCCGACACTGGATTTCCAACCATGACGAACCAAAAATTGTCCACCGCCTATCACTTCGTGAATATCTTGTACCTTGAAGGCTAAGTGATTGAACTTGGGCTTATTGCCTTCAATATTCATGGCAAATAAGTTGTGATGGTTTCCGCGTTCAGCGGCTCTCAGAAACACACCCCGGCCAGGGTAGCGGTCGGTCGCCAGAAATCCAATACGGCCGTAAAAATTTTCTATGACCTGATAATCTGGTACGCCAAATACAATATGGCTAATCATTTGTGGGGTCGCCCGCTCATAAAAGGTTGCCGGCGCATCGACTCGTATATCTTCACCCGGACGATTGAAAGTTGGTGGTTTATGTTTAAGCTTTTTGCGTTTGGATATGCGAAAGCCAATGCCCAATCCTATATCGTCTACTAATCGAATTGAGCCGTCTGTTAGGACTTTAACCTTCCGGTCCTTGGCGAACTCATTGGCGATAACCTTGAGGTCATTTTTTTTCTCAACTCCCCAAACGACTTCACGCACTGTGGAACCAGCTTGGATGGCCTTTGGAAGGCTTTTGCTTTTATGCCCGCGAAATTTAACTTCTGTTCCGTCGGTACAAATATAATTAGCACCAAATTTACCCGATCGGATCTTCTTCAAACCCCAATGATCAAGAAACCTTTCCGATTTGGTTCGATTAGTAATGCCAAAGGTGACGGCATCGATACCATTGATGCTCATTTACCTCTCCTATTTAACATTCCGGAAAATTATATGAGCGGCGCGACGTTTAATGCGCCAGCCAGCATTGGTTTTAGCAAAATCTTCGTGATATTCACCGACAACAAAAGGTCCCTCTAGTGGATAGGGTGGCCCTCCCTCACCGCCATAGAGGTAAAGCGTATAATAGGAAATCCCTTTGGCCGACATGTCTGTGATCTGGCTAAAGTCAATGTTGGTAACAAAGTGCCGCGTTTTATTGGGCGGCATCGTCGCAACCCACTCAATAAAATCAGCAACCGCTAATTCTTCTCCAAGGCGGGTGTAAGTACCATCTTCGGTCATGAGATCGGGTAAATCCTCATAGCGCCGTTGGTCTTGATATCTGCCAAAGCGGAGCGAAATGGCCTGGCATTCTTCTTTAATGATTAGATTTTCCATCGAATCCATAACTATTTCCCTTCAAATTGAGCTTTGATGAATGGTGAATTTGTTCCGAAGAAAATCACCGATTAGGTTCAACGACAAAACTGTTAAAAACAGAAACATTGCAGGCAAAAACGTAATATGCGGATCAGTATTAATGTCGGGAAAACCTTGCGCGATCATGCTCCCTAAAGTCGGAGTTGGCGGCGGAATTCCTACACCTAAAAAAGCTAGTGAACCTTCGATCATGATGACAATCGCCATAAACGACAACGTATATGCCAGTTGTGGCAGAACTATATTCGGTAGCAATTCGTCGAAAAGAATACGTAAATCTGACGCACCTTGCATGCGCGCGGCCATGATGAAATCCCGTTCGACGTAAACGAGGCTAGACGCGCGGGCGATTCGCGTATTGGCGGGAATTGATGTAATAGAAAGCACGATAATTAGGTTAACCAAGTTGGCGCCGGCAAAAAACAAGATGCCCATCGCAAGTACAATATTGGGAAACGCGAGAACCACGTCCATTGTACCAACAATAACAGATTCTAATGTACCCCGGTAATACCCGGCTAACATGCCCAACAGCAACCCGACAACCATACCCAGAACCGGCGCGAATATTCCAACAGTCAGCGAAATTCGAGCACCATGGATAATTCGCGAAAAAATGTCTCTACCCAAGACGTCCGTGCCCAGCCAATAATCCATGCAGGGTCGAGACTTGAGGTTGGTGAAATCGCTGGCAGTAGGATCGCGGAGTGGTAAGACATCGGCAAATACGACACCAAATAGTAGGGCGATAATCCAAATCGCGGGCAACCAAATTTCTACCCCAAAGTGTGCGCCAGAATTTATTTTAGATACAGAATTTAGTGGAAATAAATTGGAATTCCGGGTTCGTTCTCTGTCGGCATCGGTGGAATTGACTGGTTTAAAATTCATCGCCGAATTCTCGGATCAAGCGCACCATACACTATGTCTACAACCAAGTTTATAATTACGTATGATGCTGCCATCAAAACGATTATTCCCTGTACCACGAGAACCTCGCGAGAATGAATCGAATCAACTAGTAACGAGCCGACGCCAGGGAGGGCGAATATGCTTTCGACAATTACCGCTCCGCTGATCAGGTTACCGAGTTGAATGCCAACGATTGTGATTAGCGAGAACGATGATGGCCTTAAAGCATGGCGAAACAAAATTCGCGCATCACTAAGCCCTTTCGATTTAGCAACCAGAATGAAATCTTCCTGCAAGGTTTCGATCAGGTCGTTGCGCAATACACGGCTCAATATTGGCCATTCAATTAATGCTAATGCCAAAGCTGGCAACGTAAAGGATCGCAAATTACCAATTGGGTCATCAGCGAAAGAAATATAACCAGTGGCGGGAAACCAATTCAGTAGTACGGCAAACAAAAATGCAAGAACGATGGCGATAATAAAACTGGGTGCCGCCAAGAAAGCAAATGTTAACGTTGTGACAACTTTGTCGGTGAGCTTGCCGACGCTGGAAGCTGCGATGACACCGGCCGGAACGGCAAATAAAACCGCCATAATTTGTGCCATCACTAGCAACTGCAAGGTGATCGGTAATCTGAGCCCAATCGCGTCCTTAACCAATTGTCCTGTTTGGTAGGATTTACCCAACTCACCCTGTATCGCATTTCCTAACCAGGAAAAGTAACGAACGATAATTGGCCTATCTAAACCAAGGTCTTCTCGGATAGCTTGAACTACTTTTTCATCAACGACCGAATTATCAGTGCCCACACCGGCTATAGTGGCCGCGACATCGCCCGGTAAAAGGTCAATGAAAAAAAAACTCAGCGCAGTTACCGCAAATGATATGGGAATCAGATGGAGGAGTTTGCGGCGAATATAAAATTGCATCTAATCCACTTTAAAGTCTTATTTTTCCAACCAGGTATCTTGCAGGCGAGTTAAGGTTAGTTTTGATTTATTTAGGCCTTTAACCTGCCTGCCAGCTATAATAGCAAAATTATTATGCGCGCGAAAAAGGATTGGTTGTTGTTTCACAACCGCACTAACATAATTGCAATAGGCGGCCTTTCTGGCTTCAGGATCCCTGAAACTGCTCCACGCTTTTTCCAACGCCGCATCAATGTCAGTAAAGTTGGATTTTGTGCTGTTGCCGCGATATTTTGAATGAAATGCTTGTCCTTGCAGTCCGGGATCAACGGCTTCCGAAATGCCGACGAGCCAAGCATTAAATTGTCCAGAACGGACAGCCCGAAAATACGCGGGCCCGGGCGGGACCACCTTAAGGTCAACCTCAATACCCATACGCTTCCAGAATGTTTGGTGCAGCTTTGCGCCAACGAGAAAATTCTTGATTGGCATGGTCACCATTTTAAATTTGACTGGTTTGCCGTAAGTCATAAGTAGGCTCTTAGCTTTTCTTGGATTAAACTCTGGATAAGCTGTGTCGCCGCCACAGTGCCATTTGGAGTTAG
>CAZSYW010000185.1:0-4794 GCA_964611315.1 uncultured Rhodospirillaceae bacterium | reverse complement strand
GATCAGGTAAGCGCTTCCTGTCCGCTGATCCTTCTGTTGCTGTAGCGAATGAGGCCATGCCCCGCTTTGTGCGACGCCGATACTTCGCATCTTTGAACAAGGGTCAGCGCCGCTCTCGCCGTCGCGCGCTATGGCCGAGGCCTGGATGCCAGAATAACTTGGAAGACGGCATTTGAATTTCCTATACTTGCTCTCATGGGGACTCTATCGTGAGTCGCGCAGAGCACAAGCCCATTCGTGCCTCTCTGAGATGCAGCGATGGCCGCTTGAAGAGCATTATGTTGCAAACTGAGGAAGCCATTCTGCGTGTGTCGATAGATAATCGTCGAGGATTTTCTCCGCTATATGGACATCGTTAATCACCGGATCTGCTAACAGCGCTTGCAGGGCGGTGTTGCGATCACCTGTTACGGCGGCCTCCACGGCTAATTCCACGACATAAATTTGATTAGTCACCCATGCTGATATAGCGGGTGGCAAATCTCCCATTGGGAATCCTCGTACGCCGTCGCCACTAACAATGGCGGGTACTTCAACGATGCATTCATCCGGCAGATTGCGGATGTAGCCATCGTTGGGAATGTTAAGGGCCAGTTCATACTGATTGCGGTTGTCCCGCAATGCCAGAAGCACCGGAATAGCTCGTTCTCCTGAACTGAACCGCATCTGATCCAGTGATCGCTTGCCGCGGATCATCTCATCTATTTCGGTCCAACTCCCGTCGCGCCGATCTTCTCCGTCCCAGTGCAATAGCCAATGGTCGTGTGCATAGCGTTTCCAACTCCCGAATTCCCTGATGTGTAAGTGCGGTAGATATTCGCCTAAGTGATCATCGCTTGGGAAAGGGAAATACCCGATACGACGGAATAGGTCGCGCCAAAGGCATCTGTCGTTGGGTTCATATGCCGGTTCGCGTTCACGCAAAAGTTGGTAGACATCTTCTCCAGTGCTCTTTAGACGAACGTCCATCACCCAATGAAAATGATTCAATCCCGCTGCTTTAATATCTACATCGTCGGCATCAACACCCAGTATACGAGCAATTTGTTTGACAGTCCCACCGATCCCGTGGCAAAATCCGATCGTTTTGATGTTTGTGTATTTCGTGACCGTTCTGCAAATTCGGGGCAATGGGTTCGTGTAGTTGAGTAGCCAGGCATCTGGACAGTGCTGTTCCATCTGGGTGGCCACCTTGAGGACGAGCGGAGCCGTGCGTAAAGTGTGTGAGAGACCTCCAGGTCCACCATTTTCACCAAGAATTTGCATGACTCCATATTTGTGCGGAATTTGCATGTCCCGTTGCCACAGTTGGTCACGATTCGCATCGATCATCGTGATAACAAAATCGGCCCCGGGAAGCGCGTCGCTTAGTTCGGTATAAGTTTCAATGGCCAGTCCGCAATCCCAATCTTCATTGACTTTATTAGCCAATTGACCCATCGCATTAAGTGCTTCTGAGTTTATGTCGACAAGGCACAGCGTGCTTCCTGCCAACTCACGTTCAATAAAGGTGTCGGCAAGGGTTTTCGGGCCAAAGCTGGCGCTTCCGATACCGACTATGACAATCTTGCAGTTAGTATTCATACTTATCCTTTCCAACTACCGTAATCAGGTTGGTACTATCGGTATCGCTTGGCAGTGACCGATTCAAATTTGCCGTTTTTCTCGCCTATCGCAGCTACTGTCGCCCACTGTAAATATGCCACCGACATCAGAGTTAGCATCGCCATTAGGTGCTGGCTTCGATTCTGCAGTCGGTGTTCGATCATCATCAGCCATCTCCTCTACCTGAAAGTTGTAGACGGTATATAAAAACCCCCGTCGCATAAAAGCGGCGGAGGCCATCAACCCACAAGTAACGCCTACAAAACACGCTTTAAAATCTCCTAAGCTTTTGACAATGATGTCGTGGGTAATTTTAAGTAGCATCTATGATTACTGACGACAATACGGTCCGATGTTCACTATTGCCTTCTACGGTAGCGAGATTCCCTACGTGGGCTGGCGCGTGCGGATTCTGCCCTAAAATTGCAATGGATTTCCCCTGCGTGAAAAAGCGATGGAGATACTGCGCAATCCAATGCATTCGCTCAAATCTTCGCCGCCTTTATTTCTGGCGACCACTCGTGCCAAATATCTTTGTGCGGGCGCTGTGCTGCAAATTCTTCGCTATCCATTTTGTCCCAGTCTGTGAGTACTGCTTCGCGCAATTGGGTTAATTCGGATTGGTTATGCCCTGCCGCGTGTCCGAGCAGGTGATGCCAGAAAAGGATATCGCCCGGCTCTCCACACGCTTCGACTGGGGTTTGCCTGTTGAATTCTTCGAGCTTCTCGTGATACACTCTGTGCCGTTCCTTCCCCTCGTGATTGGCGAAAACCTGATACACCGCCCGATGGGTGCGCGGCCACACCGTAAAGCAACCCCCACCCGGCGGTATAGTCGCAATCAATCCCGTAAGACTAATCCTAGGCCGCAAGAGTTTGCCCATATCAATTTCGTCGACCCTCTTGGGATCAAAAGCGTCAACGTGGCACACCGGCGAGTCGTTCCTTGCCTCGATTTCGGGCAGGCGGCAGTAGATGCCACGGACCCTTTCCGGGCGAACCACTGTCCCTGCACCCATCAGCTGTTCCACCCAACTCCAAATTTTTTTGTCCGTAGCTGCCAGACGCAGCATCCAATCAGCGGAGCTCACCACCCGAAACTTCCAGGTATGTCCTCGGCGCACATTTTCCGGTGTAGCTACCTCCTCGTCGGGATGAAAAGGTCCCCGCCATGTTTTTGGGTCGTCACGTTTCATTCGCGGCGGTGCAGCCGCCCACAACGTATCGCGCGCTTTGGCCATAAGCTCTGGATTCATCACCCCCCTTTTAAAGAGGTACCCTTCTCGCTTGAAAAAGCCGACCTCTTCATCCGTTAATCGATTCATTTGAATAGGAATTCACTCGTTACGATCTGGACAATAATCTCAAAGCGTTGCAAACCTTGATCTGTGGCCTTGTCAATCGAGTCCAGGACATTCAAAACGTCTGTCACGCAGACCACTAGCCAGCTCAGAATGTAGATCGACGCCGACGTCCGTCGACGTCGTTTATGCGATGTGCCTACTGCCAAAGGCTGTGAATAGCGTGTTTCCCGACGACGAATGCGTCAGCGACGGCCGTCGCCGCACAAGCAGAAAGCCTCGTGTAATCATCCCCTGTTTAGGGGCAGTCTAAATTAGAGTATTTCTGCGTTTGATGGTCCCATCGATATCGGAAGGGCGTAAGAACTCCGAGCGCATCATGTGGGCGCTCTTCGTTGTATTGATCCGTCCATCCTGCCGTGATAAGTCGCCGTTTCGACGATCCGCTGGACGTCGCCATCCCGCAAAGGGCGGCGCAGTCCCTGCTTCGCCACAGGCTATGTACAGCTCAGATTTTCTGCACTAAAATCTTAAACTGAGAAGACCAGTGGCATTCGGCATGAGTACTGCCTCAACTGCTGTGTAGCCTCCACAGCTCTGCCCCGGAATCGTAGCACGCAATTTCTCTTAGCAACCGGTGTGATGGTGGCAAATCCATCCCGTACTTCTCCCACCATGGCCGCTCTGCTACGATATCTCCACGAGCGGGCACCCAGCCCAAATTCCACAAAGTCCACATGCCCTCTCCATCCTCGTGCTTGGGAGTGAATGGTGGCCACTCCATGCAGTCGTGGTGCCATCGCACGACGGCGCGCTTGCTGCCCTCCTCCTCGGACAGACGCACGGTTCCATCCGGTTCAACCCGCGTGAGATCTCCACCGCCTTCCGGGTCGGACAACACCTCCCACATCAAGTTCCGCCTCCCCCCTTCGCCACCACCCGTGGGCGAGGGCCACACCCGGTTAAAATCGAGGATAGTGGCGTGCCGGATGCGTTTCGAGGTATTTATTCCGGTCGAGTGTAGCAAGAAAGGGTGTACCAGGATCACATCACCCACCTCCCCGGCAAATTCGAGCGGCTGCACTCTCGCCTCGATATCCTCTCTCACTGCCTCGTACTCGTCTTTGCTAGGCGGCACAAAATTGACATCCTCGATGCTGAGGTCCCACAGCGGAATATGCGAACCCGGCCAAACGGTGAATGCCCCGGATTGCGGCCCAACATGATCCAAATACAGCGCACCATTGAGTTCCAAGGGGACCATATCCAGGTGCGGAGCGAGCATTCGGCTTGGATCCGCTCTTAGACTCGGCCGGGGAAAGATCGAATAAATGCCGCGATTCCTCGTCGGGCGCCGCAGCGTCCCACCCAGTAACTCTTCCACCAGTCGCAGCAGTGGCGGGTAGGCAGAAGTGGCATCGACAAATCCCGGATCGTGACCCAGTATATGTGCCCTCCACTGCGAGTTTGGCGTGAGATGGTGTGGGTCACGCGAAGTGCTGTACCCATCGGCAGTGAAGGGCCCATGGTCGTCCGTAGAGTTAGGCCAGTGCTCAGCGGGATCAGCCCAGGTCGATGGGTCTTCCCGAGAAACGCCCCGCGGGGGGGTCTGCCAGAGCCGGTCGAGCCAGGGCCGGAGAAATTCCGCTGGGATCAGTCCGCGCTTGACGATGAATCCGCGTTGCTTGAAGTGGCTCACGTCTCCTGTCGTCAGCACCGGGTTGTCGGTCTCCGGCATTCCATTGGCGCTGTCCTGGGCGGGTAGTAGCGTGTGTACGGGGTCTTCTTGCATGGGGTAAGGACTCCCTCACTTGCATGGAAACATTCAACTTATGGCGAATCTAGTGTATGAATCGGGGTTGATGGGCTGAAACGAGACAGGCTTTCC
>CAZSYW010000184.1:0-4802 GCA_964611315.1 uncultured Rhodospirillaceae bacterium | reverse complement strand
CGGCCTTTGCCCGTTCTTCAAGGATTTCACGGTCTCTTTCCGCAGCAACGTGTTTCACGTTATTCACTTGCCGGCCGGTACCAGCTGGAATCAAGCGACCTACGATGACATTTTCCTTTAAACCTCGGAGTCCGTCGGACCGTCCACTGACGGCGGCCTCAGTCAAAACACGGGTGGTTTCCTGGAATGATGCAGCCGAAATAAAGGAACTGGTCTGCAAGCTTGCCTTTGTGATGCCCTGAAGCACCGGCGAGGCTTCAGCCACACCCCCACCTTCAGCACTTACGCGATCATTTTGCCGGTCGAATTCAGTCCGGTCGACTTGCTCACCTACTAAAAATGTAGTGTCACCAGCCTTCTCAATTTCTACCTTTTGCAGCATTTGACGGCAGATTACCTCAATATGCTTGTCGTTAATCTTGACACCCTGGAGTCTATAAACCTCTTGAATCTCGTTAACCAGATAATCCGCAAGCTGCGCAACACCAAGCACTTTCAAAATATCGTGCGGCACGGGATTGCCGTCCATCAATAAGTCTCCCTTCTGGACATAATCCCCCTCCTGAACCGTGATGTGCTTCCCTTTGGGAACCAGGTATTCGGCCTCACTTTCCTCACTACCTTCGGGCACTATCATCAGGCGACGTTTGGATTTGTAGTCTTTGCCATATTGAACGGTACCATCGCACTCACTGATGATCGCGTGATCTTTGGGCTTCCGTGCTTCGAAGAGCTCTGCCACTCTAGGGAGACCACCGGTGATATCCCGAGCACGCGAAAATTCTTGAGGTATTCGTGCTATAGCATCTCCTGCGTGGACTTCGTCACCATTTTCAACCCCTATAATGGCATCGACTGGAAGTTCATACTGGGCCACCTGTCCCTTCGACAGTTTTAATGGACGGCCACGTTTGTCTGCAATAATCAGTCGTGGGCGCAAATCACTACCCTTCCCAGACTGAGGTTTCCAATCAATAACCACCTTACTTGCAATACCAGTAGCCTCATCAATGACCTCACGCATACTCACACCATCGTCTAAATCCGCGAACTGAATTCTACCACCTTTTTCAGTAATGATAGGACGTGTATGTGGGTCCCACTCCGCAAGTTTGTGCCCACGCTCCACCTTAACTCCGTCGTCAGCTAAGAGCCGACTCCCATACGGTACCCGGTACCGAGCCCGCTCACGACCCTTCTCATCCAATAACAACAACTCGCACTTCCGGTTCATCACAACAGGCACTTTATCAGAAGCGACAACAACCGTTCGATTAACTATTTTCACCACACCATCGATAGTACTCTCAACACTCGATTGCTGAGCGCCGGACTGCACGGCACCACCGATATGGAATGTTCTCATAGTAAGTTGAGTGCCAGGTTCACCAATTGACTGAGCGGCGATCACTCCAACTGCCTCTCCTATATTCACAACCGTACCACGGGCAAGGTCCCGTCCATAGCACTTGACACAAACACCTTCTTTACTCTCACAAGTTAAAACAGAACGAATCTGCATTTCTTCAACGCCAGCAGATTCAATGCTCGCGACCTCCGGTTCCTCGATTAAAGTGCCGGCAGGTATCAGGACCTTATCGTTCGCGGGCTCAAGCACATCGGCTACTACTGTACGACCAAGAACGCGATCCGAAAGCGGGTCTATGATCTCCCCGCCGTCAATTATCGCACGCACGCTCAAACCCCTAGACGTGCCGCAATCCTCTTCAGAAATGATCACGTCTTGAGCCACATCAACCAGACGACGGGTCAGATATCCTGAGTTAGCTGTCTTTAAAGCCGTGTCCGCTAATCCTTTTCGCGCCCCATGGGTTGAGTTGAAATACTCTAAAACCGACAGACCTTCTTTAAAATTAGAAATTATCGGTGTTTCAATAATCTCACCAGAAGGCTTAGCCATTAGACCACGCATTCCGGCAAGTTGCTTCATTTGTGCGGTGGAACCCCGAGCGCCCGAATGAGCCATCATATAGATTGAATTAATAGTCGACAGGCCGTCGGCCTCTTGGATCGAATCAGTACCTGATATTTCACGCATCATTTCGTCAGCGACCTGGTCTGTACACTGAGACCACGCATCTATCACTTTGTTGTATTTCTCTCCCTGTGTGATCAGACCTTCAGCGTACTGGCCTTCAAATTCCTTCACCAACGTTCGAGTTTCGTCTACCAGGTTCATTTTGGTTGGCGGTACCACCATGTCATCTTTGCCAAATGAAATACCTGCCGAACATGCCCGGCTAAAACCAATCTGCATTAGCTGATCCGCAAAGATAACCGTCTCTTTTTGTCCACAATGTCGATACACCGCATCAATAACCTGGCTGATTTCTTTCTTGGTCAATAGTCTATTGATCAACGTAAACTGTATCTTCGGATGGTGGGGCAAAATCTCCGACAGTAACATCCGGCCCGGTGTAGTATCCGCCAGCACTATTACCTCGTTGCCAGAATCATCGTACGTTTTGAGCCGTGCTTTTATTACCGCGTGCAGGTGCACTGCCTCCGTTTCCAGGGCATGTTTTATTTCCGCAACCGTACCAAACGCCTTTCCCTCACCAACCAAACCGGGACGGCTGTATGTCTGGTAATAAAGGCCTAGCACAATATCCTGGGTCGGCACGATGATCGGCTTGCCGTTAGCCGGGCTCAATATATTGTTTGTTGACATCATTAAGACCCGCGCTTCGAGCTGAGCTTCCAAAGACAGGGGAACGTGCACTGCCATCTGATCCCCGTCAAAATCAGCATTAAATGCGGCACAAACGAGTGGATGGAGTTGAATGGCCTTCCCTTCAACTAACACTGGTTCAAAAGCTTGAATCCCCAGTCTGTGTAAGGTCGGTGCACGGTTTAGTAGGACTGGATGTTCACGGATTACCTCCTCCAGGATATCCCAGACCTCTGGCCGTTCGCGCTCCACCATGCGTTTAGCAGCCTTGATCGTTGTTGCCATCGCATAGGCTTCAAGCCTCGCATAAATGAAGGGCTTAAATAGCTCCAGCGCCATCTTTTTTGGAATTCCGCACTGGTGAAGCTTAAGTTCTGGCCCCACCACAATGACAGACCTTCCCGAATAATCGCATCGTTTTCCTAAGAGATTTTGCCTGAATCGACCCTGCTTACCCTTGAGCATGTCTGCTAGTGATTTTAACGGCCGCTTATTCGCGCCAGTAATAATCCGCCCCCGACGTCCATTATCAAATAGCGCATCGACTGCCTCCTGCAACATCCGTTTTTCGTTACGAACGATGATGTCCGGCGCCCGAAGTTCTAACAGACGCTTTAATCGATTATTCCGATTGATAACACGCCTATACAGATCATTAAGATCCGAAGTAGCAAACCGACCTCCATCGAGTGGTACAAGCGGCCTAAGCTCTGGTGGGAGAACCGGCAGAACTTCAAATATCATCCATTCTGGTCGGTTACCGGATACGATAAACGCTTCTACCAATTTCAGCCGTTTTACCAATTTTTTACGTTTGGCTTCCGAGCCAGTTTCGGCAAGGTCAGTACGAATCGTTACTCTCTCCTCCTCCAAATCCAACTCGGAGAGAATGCCGCGTATTGCTTCCGCACCTATGCCTGCACTAAAGGCATCAGCGCCATATTCATCTAGAGCGCGATTGTAACCCTCTTCCGTGAGTGTCTCATGCTGCTTCAATGGTGTTAAGCCGGGTTCCGTAACGACAAAATTTTCGAAATAGAGTATTCGCTCTATTTCCTTGAGGGTCATATCAAGCAAAAGTCCTATCCGCGACGGTAATGATTTAAGAAACCATATGTGAGCCACTGGTGCCGCCAATTCGATATGACCCATACGCTCGCGCCGCACTTTTGACTGGATTACCTCTACTCCGCATTTTTCACATACGATACCCCGATGTTTCATGCGTTTATATTTCCCACACAAGCACTCATAGTCCTTTATAGGACCAAAGATTTTTGCGCAGAAAAGGCCCTCACGCTCGGGCTTAAAAGTTCGATAATTGATAGTCTCGGGCTTCTTCACCTCGCCATAGGACCAGGATCTGATTTTCTCTGGACTCGCAATTGAAATCCGAATTTCATCAAAGTCCTGCGCCGCACTGACTGGCGTAAATACGCTCATCAGATCATTCATTGATCTCTCCTGTTTGCCCTTGCCCTTACCACCGGACATCTTTCAAATGTATGGATGTTACTTAACCCTGTTCATTCGGCATCTTGAAGGTCAACATCAAGGCCTAACGCCTGCAACTCCTTTACCAAAACATTAAATGACTCCGGTATACCCGCTTCGAATGAGTCGTCGCCACGAACCACAGCTTCATATGCCTTAGTCCGACCCGACACGTCATCCGATTTAACTGTGAGCATTTCCTGTAAGGTATAAGCCGCTCCATAAGCTTGAAGTGCCCAAACCTCCATTTCACCGAAGCGTTGGCCGCCAAACTGTGCCTTGCCACCCAGGGGCTGCTGAGTGACCAAACTATACGGTCCAATTGAGCGGGCGTGAATCTTGTCATCCACCAAATGATGCAGTTTAAGCATGTAGATGTACCCAACTGTCACCTGTCGATCAAAGATCTCTCCGGTGCGTCCATCTATTAAAGTCGTTTGGCCACTAGTATCCAGCCCAGCTTCATCAAGCATTTCCGCAATGTCATTCTCATGCGCACCGTCAAAAACTGGCGTTGCGATTGGTATCCCGGCACGCAGATTCCCGGCTAGTTCATATAACTGATCCTTCGCAAATGCCTGTAGCTCCGTCCCATGTCCATGCTTCCCATAAATCC
>CAZSYW010000183.1:0-4814 GCA_964611315.1 uncultured Rhodospirillaceae bacterium | reverse complement strand
CCCCGAAGCCTGCATCGAGAAGTGTTTCCATATGCGCCAGAGCCTTCATAACCTGACCGTCCAGATCCATCGGATAATTACGGTCATTGTCATAAAACGCGCTACAGACTTCGGTTGTAATAGTGAAGCCAGGTGGGACCGGGAGCCCTAGATTGCTCATCTCGGCCAGGTTGGCACCCTTGCCACCCAAAAGGTCACGCATGTCCGAGCCGCCGTCAGCTCGGCCACCTCCAAAAGGGTACACCCACTTAGTCATAACTTGGGTCGCACTCCTGTTACCCTTTTATCAATGAAAAATCAGCTACGTCTTTAACTGAATCTCGAATTTGCCCGAGCAAACACAATCTGTTTCGACGTAACGTGACATCTTCACAATTGACAGTTACTTTTTCGAAAAAAGCGTCCACTGGCTTCCTCAAATTTGCCAATTCCTTCATCACGGCGACAAAATCCTCATCCTTTAATGCCCTCTCGACTTCGCCCCTAAAAGAAAGGAGACGCTCGAATAACAACGTTTCCTCCGGCTGAACAAGGCTTTTCGGGTTCGCGTCAACATCGTACGCAACCCCATCCGCCTTCTCTTCTATTCGTACGATATTGGAAGCACGAATATAGGCACTCAGTAAATCCGTACCAGCCGAGGATTTCAGAAAATCATTTAACGCTTTTGTACGAGCCACCAACCTCCACAAGTCGTCCTTTTCTGAGACCCCAAAGGCCGCGTTAATTACGTCATGACCATACCCTGTTTCACGAAGATATCCTTTAAGTCGATCCAATACAAAATCGATCAAGCTGAAAGAAGTTTCTTCCAACTGACACAAAAGCCCATCTTTGTAGCCGCTATGCGATGCATTAATTAACTCGGCCAGCGGCAAGCGCAGATCATTTTCCATGATGAGACGGATGACACCAAGCGCTGCACGACGAAGTGCATAGGGATCCTTAGAGCCAGTAGGTCGCTCGCTAATCCCAAACATACCAACCAGAATATCAATCTTATCTGCCAGCGCCAGAGGCACCGAATTTGGAGCGCTAGGACATATGTCTCTAGGTCCGATCGGTGCATAGTGCTCAGCGATGGCCTGAGCCACCGCCGGCTGTTCGCCCTGATGGAGTGCATAATGCCGACCCATAATACCCTGTAACTCAGGAAACTCACCAACCATATCCGTCACTAAGTCTGCTTTACAAAGCAACGCGGCGCGCTCGACAACATCCATGTTGGCCTCAGGCACAATCCTTGCAATTTTACGGCTCAGTTTTACGAGTCTATCGACCTTATCAGACAGCGATCCAAGCCTAGCATGAAAAGTAATTTCTCCAAGCCGGTCACCATGATCAGATAGAGACACTTTCTGATCTGACTCCCAGAAAAATTTGGCATCGCACAATCGTGCTCGCAGGACTCTCTCGTTACCGGCCACAATTGCAGCGTTATCTTCCCCTGTCTCCAAGTTTGCCACCATGACAAAACGTGGTGCTAGCGATCCATTACTCTCGTAGAGCGGAAAGTATTTTTGGTGTCTTTGCATAGACGTCGCGAGAACTTCGTTAGGCAGAGTTAAAAATACTTTTTCAAAGGAGCCAATGAGAACTACCGGCCATTCTACGAGGCCGGCATTCTCTTCTAACAACTGTTCGCTAGCATCTGAGGTCAGCCCCAATTCCCCAGCTAATAATTCCGTCTTCTGAGCAATTAGTCGTCCACGTTCCTCGCTGTTTATCATTACAAAAGCGCTGCGCATCTTTCTTTGATAATCATCAAATGTCTTCACAGTGAACGGATCGGGCGCCAAAAACCGGTGCCCACTCGTTTCGTTACTGAAACTAATTATCGCCTGAACACCGGAATTTGACTCAGTATTAATACTGAGATTTCCCTCTACCGGATAACCATCAAAGAGACATAAAATAGAACGAATTGGCCGCACCCACCGCAAATTCCCCGAACCCCAACGCATCGACTTTGGCCATCGAAATTCTGAAATAGCATCAAGGATCAACTCCGACAAAATATCTCTTGTGGACTGCCCAACAATGGAACGTTTCACAAAGTAAAACTCAATGCCCTTAATCTTACGTTTTTGAATATCCGGATGATCCACAGAGTCACAACCGACGGATTGCAAAAACCCCGCAATCGCCTTGTCAGCAGCGTTCGTTCTTGGACCTTTTCTTTCTTCAGTTCGATCAGGTTGCTGTTCCGCAAGATCGTCTACCACCAGCACCAATCTTCTTGGAGCCACATGAGCAACAGCCGTGCCAAAAGATAGATCTTGCTCCCTCAACTTGGTGCAAATCAGGTTTTTGAGATCTCCAGCACCGCGCAACTGCAGCCGGGCCGGAATTTCCTCGGATAATATTTCAAGAAGTAGCTCAGCCATCGTTTTTATCAGGCGATGGAAAATATTCTGATTCTATCACTAGCCATGCCTCGCAACATTGCTTTGCAAGGGTCCGAACCCGCGCAATGTAAGCCTGTCGTTCCGTCACGCTTATGACACCTCGAGAATCCAATAGGTTAAATAGGTGGCTCGCGGCGATACACTGATCGTATGCTGGAAGCGGCAGTTTTGCGGTTAAAAGTGACAAACATTCGGCCTCCGCATCTTCAAAATGCTGAAGAAGGATAGACACGTCAGCATGTTCGAAATTATAGAAAGAGTACTCACGTTCCGCCTCCAAAAAAACGTCCCCGTACGACGTACCAGCTCCATTCCAATCGAGTTGAAAAATATTTTCCACACCCTGTACATACATGGCCAGTCTTTCTAGACCATAAGTCAGTTCACCAGAAACCAGTTCACAGTCAATCCCCCCCACTTGTTGAAAATAGGTAAACTGCGAAACTTCCATCCCATCACACCAAACCTCCCAACCTAGACCCCAAGCCCCCAGAGTGGGGCTTTCCCAATCGTCCTCTACAAAACGAATATCATGCCGCATTGAATCGATCCCGAGAGCACTTAAACTACCCAAATACAGATCCTGAATATCATCCGGGGACGGTTTAAGGATTACTTGAAATTGATAATAATGCTGCAAGCGATTGGGATTCTCACCATACCGGCCATCAGATGGGCGTCTGGAAGGCTGCACATAGGCTGCCTTCCAAGGCCTAGCACCGAGGCTACGTAACAGGGTTCCAGGGTGAAATGTACCCGCACCCACCATCATGTCGTACGGCTGAAGTAAGATGCACCCCTCCGCCGCCCAATACTGCTGCAAAGTCAGGATAAGCTCTTGAAAGCTCAGCGCACGCCTGTTTTGACGAACCATAGCGTGACTACAATTGCTGAGTGGCTGAGGACTCCTGTGCAACTACTAAGTGCCGGAGACATCGGGTCACGCACGTAACTAACAACTGACTGATCACGTCAACCACAAACCACCTATTAATTAGGAACGGAGAGTCATAAACCTTTAATGCCAGCTGCCTAGCCGGGATACGGACAATCTTCTCTACCACACGATCTACTACCACGGGAGGAGACAAATGTGCCACAAGCGGCGCAGGCAACCATATTTTCTGTCGCGGGGTCCACAACCGGAGAGGGTGATTTTTTCCGGCGCCGACCAGCCTTGATTTGGGCCTTCCGCTTTTTGTCAAGACGACCAATTACCTTAAACCCGTACCACACAATAAGAATGATTGCGACGGTGAAAATAAGCTTTTGTATGCTGAATCCAAACATTGCTTTCTTTGACGAATGATGTTCACAAGGTCAAGTTACTGTATTGCGACGTTGCCAGTCTACGCTTAGCGGACCCATCAAAATTTCAATCCATTGAGGCCACGCACCAAACTTTAAATTCCATACCGCGCCCAAAGCGCCCGCGCTTCCACCGCGTTCACGATACCGTTAACAAACGCTTCATGTGATTCTAAACCGTCCGAGCTACTAAGCGCAAAGCCTAGTCGTCTCCGGAACCAACTCTTTGAAGTGCCCACGGTACGCAACCGAACGCGTTCACCGAAACGATCCCGTAGCACAGTCCGAAGATCGCCCAAGCCATCCACCAATCCTATCTCCTCAGCTCTGCCACCCGTCCAAACATCGCCGTTAAAAAGAATATCGTCATCACCTTTAAGCCTTTTACCCCGCCGCTCGCGAACATGGTCCTTAAAATCTTGAAAAATATCCTGCTGCAACAACTTCAATCTCTCAATATCCTCTGGATCTTCAGGCTTAAAAGGGTCAAGAATCGCTTTGTGCCTACCCTGCGTGTAGACACGACGCTCAATGCCAAGCCGCTTCATCGCATCCTGAAATCCGAAACCGGCTGAAACCACACCAATTGAGCCAACGATTGAGCTCGGCTCAGCAAAAATCTCGTCAGCCGCGCAAGCAAGCCAGTAACCACCGGAAGCCGCTATATCCTCAATGAAAGCAAACACCGGAAGTTCCTTTTCACGAGCAAGAGATCTAACACGTCTCGCAATCAGAGCTGACTGCACTGGCGATCCACCAGGAGAATTGATGGACAGCGCGACTGCCTTAACTCCCCTCAAAGAGAAGGCCTGCTGAATGGGAGCTGCCAAGCTAGCCAAATTCAATGATCCCGAGAACGGTCGCCCAGAGGGGGATATTACGCCAGATAACCGCAGCACTGCTACATTAGGAATCCGACTATGGAAAGGCCATATCTTCATGGGGGAGCATCCTTTGATGGGCCGACATTAGTCTGTGGTTAGGGCGTCGTCCAGCGATCTCCTCAGGAATTACGTGCGAGCCTCGAATAAGTATCATCCAAGCCGAATGCAAACGGGGCGGCATCACGGAATATTGCCTCCGCGGATGGCGTGTATT
>CAZSYW010000182.1:0-4842 GCA_964611315.1 uncultured Rhodospirillaceae bacterium | reverse complement strand
ACAAAATCTGTTCAAAAAGAACGGCGAACTAGAGGACGGAAAACAACAAGAAGAAACAATCGAGTTGGGCGCCAAGCTCACACATGTTCTCCGTAAGCTCGATTCCTGACACTAGCCCTACGTTAATGAGCCCCCAAATACCGAGCGTTTAAATGGGACTTAAATGCTTCAGTCCCAAGCTTTTTCCCCGTTGCACGCTGTATCAATGCGCAAGCGGGAAGCAAACGCCCAAAAGAATGTACATTCAACCGAAGCCACTCATACAACGGCCCAAAATCTCTGGACGCGATGCCCGATAAGATTTTTTTATCATCACGTGTAGCTGCTTCAAAAAATTGCGCTGCGCATACCGCCCCAAGAGTGTAGGTAGGGAAATAACCAAAATCCCCTCCGTACCAATGAATGTCTTGCAAACACCCTTCACGATCGTCGGGTGGTTCCACACCCACGAATTTACGCATCCCCTCACGCCACGCCGAAGGCAAATCAGCCGGCAATAATTCCCCAGAAATGATTTTCTTTTCTAGTTGATAGCGCAAAATAACGTGACTCGCATAGGTTACCTCATCAGCTTCAACCCGAATTAGACTCCTTTCAACTCGGTGGTAGCGTCTCAACAGGTTGTCCTCGTTCAAAGCGAGGTCATGCTTCCCAAAAGTTTCGCGAATCATCGCGGCAATAGACCGAATAAATTCTGGAGAGCGGCATACTTGCATCTCAATGAGCAAGGACTGACTCTCGTGGATACTCATGCCGAGCGCCTCTCCGACCGGCTGGCAACGCCAGTTTTCGGGCAAACCATAATCATAGAGGGCGTGGCCAGTTTCATGCAGAACTGCCATTAACGCCGACGTGAAGTCGTCTTCATCGTATCGAGTTGTTATCCGTAAATCCTTGGACGTACCCCCGGAAAAAGGGTGATGGCTCTCATCCAGACGACCGTGATCAAAAGGAAACCCGACGATCTCCATCAGACGTTTGCTCAATTCCTGTTGCTTAGCCACTCGAAAAGGACCTTCAAACGGCCGCAGTGGTTCCGAAGTTTGCTGTTGCCCAATAACACGATCCGTAAAATTCGGCAGATAGTCGGTTAGATCATCGAATACAGGATCAATATCTTGGGTCCGTGTCCCGGGGTCATACAGGTCCAAAAGTGCATCATATGGACTAACTGAAAACGCGTCTGCCTTTGCCTGAGCTTTTTCTTGTACCAACTCCACTACCAGAGAAAATTTTGGCAGCAGGCCCTTATAATCATCCTCCGATTTCGCCGATCGCCAACGCAACTCACACTCCGAGGTTGATTTGCTGAGCGCCATTACTAAGCTCGAGGGTAATGAAGAATTGTGCAACCACGACCGACGCATCTGTTTTAAATTGGATTTGCGCCAATCGTCGAGCATCTCAACACCGAGCTCTGCTTCATCGAGAAGCTCTTCAACTCGCGGGTCCAATAAAAATTCATGCACAACAAGGCTTAGTTCGGCCATCTGTTCAACACGAGACTCGGCAGCGCCTGTCGGCATCACAGTTGCCCAATCCCACCCGAGCATAGCACGCGCCTCATTGATCAGCGCGAGGCGCCTGAAGCGTGTTTCAAGCTCCTTGTATGCTTCCATCAAGGGTCCTTCCGCACAACTTTCTCAGCCACGGGCGGGGTCCAAAATGCCCATACCAAGGCCGCAAAGATGATCATAGCAACGAACTGGTGAACTACTCCGATAGCGACTTGCAAATTTCCCGAGTAGTTGAGGTAAATAGCAATAACTGCTGCACCCAGTAAGACTTGAGCAAACCCCAACACGGCAACATGACGGAGCTGCCTCCAGCGCCAACTTCCCCATAACAAGCCAACAACTGTTGTCAGAGCCAACAAACGATGCCCTACATGCAACAAAACCCCAACATCACGAAAATTTGGGATCAAACCATCCCCGCACAAAGGCCAGCCAACGCAGGAAAGCGTCGCACCACTCTTTGCCACAACCGCACCTGAGATCATGGTAATCAAGACCAGCACACCAAAGGTCGCAACGAGCCAGCAACCTTGGGTCGAAGCCCTGCTAACCCAATCACTATAAGACACGCGCTTCAAACAGATGCTTGAAACAATCAAGGCTAACAAAATAGACGCTAAACCTAGATGAACTGCGACCGACCATGGACTATTTAATTCAAACACAGTCAAGCCCCCGACGCCACCCTGAATCATCAATGTGACCAATGCTGCGGCGCTTATCCGAAAGTTAACTGGTGACAATTTTCGTTCGAACCAGGCGAGCAAAAAAATTGCAAACACCAGCGGCGCAACCACGACAGCAGCGTTAAATCTATGACCCCACTCGAGCATCACTTGAAAAAAACTATAGTCGATGTCCAGACCTGCAAGCGCAGTTAGAGTCGGAAACCACAAACCGTAACAAAGCGGCCAATCCGGACACGCAAGGCCAGAACCAGTAAGTCGTGTCAGTGCCCCGAGCACTATTTGAAGCATAACCGCAACGGCGGCGGCACACGCGGCAAAAAGATGAGCATTGAAAAAGCGACCCTCTACCAACCTGATCTACCCCTCTTCTCACTCAAGTATCGTCCGTAATAGACTCCGAAACTTACCATCAACACCACGGCCAGGCCGAACCAAGTTATGGCGTATTGCAAGTGATTGTTGGGAAAGTCGACAAGCGTTTGCCCACCGATTGGAAGGGCAGCAGGATCGGGGCCAAGCGCCGCCTCAAGTATGACTGGGAAAAAATCCAATCCCGTTGCCAACGACAAAGCCACCAGATCAACCCAATACCACTGCCCAGAAAGAGGATCATTGTTCGGCGTAAATAGCCCTTGATTTCTAGGGATCCGGATGATCCCCTCTATCGTTACCGGGGCCTCAAACAAAAACTCAGGGGCTACATGCCCTTGTGGAACCCAGCCTCGATTAACCAAGATGGCCTTCCGGTCGTTCAAAATTAACGGGGTAAGCACGTGAGCTCCCGCATGCTTCTTGTATGTGCGGGCAAGCAAAATCACGCTTTTATGATGGAGCAAGCTTCCCGTTGCAGTTCCTCGACGATAGTTCCAAGACTCAACGGAGTCTTCATTTCCAAAATCCGATAATTTGACCGAAGACTCCGACAACCGGACCTGAATGTCGGCAAGTAGTTGTTCCTTCCAAGACAGGCGGTCGACCTGCCAGGCGCCGAGCCCTATAAGCACTATAAAGGCCGGTGCGACAAATAACGGCATCCAACGGACTCTGCGCGGGAATACCTCTCCGTCGCCTCCTGTTTCAGACATAAAACTCACTTCTCTCGAGAGGGACTAAGTAATCCGTGTTTGTAATGGAGGGCTATCGTAATCGCTTTGAACGGACGCAATAAACCGATCGATCCACCGATTATCAGGGGTAACCACAAGAAAATGTGAAGCCACATCGGAGGCGAGATCAGAACCTCCAACAGCGCCGCCATGCCGACAAAAACGAACCCTAATATCAGAATGATAAATACGGCTGGCCCGTCACCCGAATCTTGACCTTCGAAATTTAGCCCACAAAGATTACACTTCCGCGCCACGGTCAAGTAGCCCGAAAACAAGTGCCCGCGTCTACAACGCGGGCACTTACAATCTAATCCTGAGCGAAGCAGTGATACAGATGAACGCCGAGACTCAATCATACAAATCTACGTGACAAGACCTGCCTCAGCTGCCACCCCACCAATAAATACAGAAAAACAAGAATAACCATACCACATCAACAAAATGCCAGTACCAGGCTGCTGCCTCGAACCCGAAGTGATGGTCCGGTTTGAAATGATTTCTGTAGGATCGGAACAAGCAGACACATAGAAAAATGGTGCCGATCAGCACATGAGCTCCGTGAAAACCGGTAGCCATGAAAAAGGTGGACGAGTAAATACCATCAGTAAACGCGAAATGGGCATGGGCATACTCGTAGGCCTGAACGCCAGTGAATGTTGCACCAAGCAAAATAGTCAGCCACAAACCAAGAATCAGATGCCCTGTATTCCCTTCGCGAAGAGCATGGTGAGCCCAGGTCACCGTAGCACCTGAAGTAAGTAAAATTAGAGTATTCAACAACGGCAGATGAAATGGCTCCAATACCTCCACACCTTGTGGCGGCCAGGTGCCTCCTGTGAACGCGACTCGATCCACGAGCTTAGCCTCGCCTGCAAACAAACTCGCATCGAAAAACGCCCAAAACCAAGCGACAAAAAACATCACTTCGGAGGCGATAAATAATACCATCCCAAATCGGAGGCCTATCTGTACCACCGGTGTGTGGTGGCCCTCAAACGTCGCCTCACGGATCACGTCGCGCCACCACACGAACATGGTCAAAAACGTTAAGAGAATACCTACTGTGGCGACAGCCACACCCCCGGTCATCTCATGCATAAACAGGACTGTTCCGACCGTTAGGAAAAGCGCCGCAAGGGCCCCCAACGCTGGCCAAGGACTTGGATCAACAAGGTGATAGGGTTGCTTCGCAGTATCAGTCATCGTGTTTCCTCTGCCGCCTGGACACAATAGCTTGTCATAGTCTTTCCACGCTACATTAAACTGTTAGTTAACCATGGAACCTTTGGGTTGCTTGAGGCCCGAAACATGGTCGCGCTCCGGCTCGTTCAATTCAAAGAAGGTATAAGATAGCGTCAGTGTATTAATCTTGTCCATTTCTGGGTCGTCTAGGATTGCCGGATCAACAAAAAAACTTACCGGCAACTCAATGCTCTCCCTAGGTTGAAGGACCTGTTCGGTAAAACAAAAGCAGTCCAATTTCGAAAAATACTCGCCGACTTTAAGCGGCGTAACATTGTAAGTTGC
>CAZSYW010000181.1:0-4881 GCA_964611315.1 uncultured Rhodospirillaceae bacterium | reverse complement strand
GCAAACAACGAGTCTGGTTACTTCCCCTATACACCAGCAACAAACCTGCTATACGGCTTGAAGGAATCCCTTACAATGCTCTTTGACGAGGGTTTAGAAAATGTTTTTGCTCGTCATGACCGGCACGCAGAAGCGACCCGGCGTGCCATACAGGCATGGGGGCTAGATATCCTTTGCAAAAATCCAAAAGAATTTTCCAGCACTCTGACAGCCGTGATGGTACCTGAAGGTCATGACGCGGATCATGTACGTAGTGTAATCCTAGATAATTTTGATATGTCACTAGGCACTGGCCTTGGTAAAGTCAAAGGCAAGGTCTTCCGTATTGGCCACCTTGGTGATTTCAACGACTTGACACTCTTAGGTACATTAGCCGGCGTGGAGATGGGGCTTAGCCTAGCCAACGTACCTCACCAAATAGGTGGCTTGCAGCAAGCCATGAAATTCCTTTTAGAGACCACGGAAGGAGACGGTCGTTGAGCGAAGAAAACGTTAAAAATACCGTCCTAGTAGACCGAGGTGATGAAGGTATTGTCACTGTTACTCTTAATCGCCCACACAAGTTAAATGCTCTCACCAAGCCCATGTGGGGACGGATCGGCGAAGTCTGCCGCGAATTAGATACAGATGATGATGTCCGATGCATTATAATTCGAGGAGCGGGCAAAAAGGCTTTCGGCCCAGGTAACGATATTTCAGAATTCGAAACCGAGCGGAAAAACATTGAACAAGCGGTCGCATATGGTGAATTGATGCATGGTACGATACAAACGCTAAAAAATATGCGCCATCCAACCGTCGGCATGATTCATGGTATCTGCGTCGGCGGAGGGCTAGAAATTGCCGGTCTCTGCGATATCCGGATCTGCGGCAAGAGCAGTCGCTTTGGAGCACCCATCTCAAAACTTGGCTTAGTCATGGCCTACCAAGAAATAAGCTGCTTGCGCGACCTCGTAGGCACACAGGGGGCTTTGGAAATTTTATTGGAAGGTCGCATCATGTCCGCCTCTGAGGCCTTAAAGATGAATATTGTCAATCGTGTTGTCGCCGATGATAGGGTTGAAGAAGAAGCCACGCTCACTGCCCGTCGTGTTGCTGCAGGAGCGCCCCTGGTTCACCGGTGGCATAAGAAATTTCTCCGCCGTCTCGCCGATCCAACACCTCTGTCCAGCGAGGAGCTACGCGAAGGTTTCGATTGCTATAATACGGAAGACTTCCAAATCGGCTATAAGGCTTTCCTCAACAAAAAAATGCCCCAGTTTAAGGGCAAATAAGACTAACCAAAGGAAAAAGCAAAATGAAAAGAACTGGGCCACTTTCAGGCGTTAAAGTACTTGAGTTGTGCCACGTCATGGCCGGACCCACATGTGGGCGGATGCTGGCAGATATGGGGGCTGATGTAATTAAGCTTGAGCGGGTGCCGGATGGTGATGATACGAGGCGCATGGTGCCACCAGATGTAGACGGAGAACCCGCTGCCTATATGATGATGAACTGCAACAAACGTGGTATTGCCGTTGATTTGAAAAATAAACGTGGCAGAGAATTATTTGAAAACATCATAAAGAAAACCGATATTTTAACAGAAAATTATCGAGCCGATACTATGGCTAAGCTTGGCCTTGGGTATGATGACCTTAAAATTATAAATCCTAGCCTCATCTATTGCGCCATTTCAGGCTTTGGTCGCTCCGGCCCCTATGCGTCACGCGGTGGATATGATCTTATAGCGCAAGGTATGAGCGGGCTCATGAGCATAACTGGCGAAAGTCCCGGTCGCCCCCCCGTAAAAGTAGGCGGTCCAGTTTGTGATATCACGGCAGGGATATTAGCAGCCATGGGGATTTTGGCCGCATACATCGAACGCCAGAAAACCGGACAGGGTCAAATGGTTGACACCTCCTTGTTTGAAGCGGGGATAACCCATACCTACTGGCAGTCAGCCATCGCACTGGCAACAGGCATTGCGCCTGAGCCAATGGGCTCCGCCCATCCTTTGAACGGGCCATATCAGGCGGTGGAAACCGCCGACGGCTGGATAACCTTTTCGGGCGCCAATAGTCGGAACTGGGAACGATTGACAGAACTTCTTGGCCGTTCAGATTTGACCCATGACCCCCAATTTAAGGATAATGCCGGGCGCATGGCAAACTCGGAAAATCTCATGGAAATTCTATCCCCTGAATTCAAAAAAAAATCGAGGCAACAATGGCTCGTAGAATTGGAAGCAGCGAAGATTCCGGCAGGGCCAGTGTTGAACGTCAGCGAGATGCATACCGACCCGCAAACCCTAGCCCGAAACATGGTAGTCGAAGTCCAACACGATCGTATTGGAACCGTAAAAACGATAGGTTGCCCAGTTAAATTTTCTAGAACCCCAAGTTCGGTGCAATCTGCCGCACCGCTCTATGGCCAACACACGTGCGAAGTCATGTCCGAATTTGGTTATGGCGCCGACGAAATTGACCGTTTAATTACCGATGGGGCAGTGATTGCTCACGAAGTCGTTGATTAATTAAACCTTTGAAAATAACCTGATACTTCAACACTTGACGGCTTTATTGAGTTAGTTCCGCTTCTATACGGATAATCCTATTTTCACGTAAAAAGGCCATACGCACTTTTTCGCCAGGCCGGCGCATATATTCGGCAGCCGACGCATCCGACAGTTGGAATATTGAACGCTTATCGACGCTAATCAGTATGTCGCCAATTCGCACGCCCGCAACCGCAGCTGGCCCCAAAGGGTCTAACCATTTTACTCGGACGCCACTCCATTGTTTTCTCTCCGAAATGGCCAGAGCTTTTAGCCTCCAACCGAGCCGGCCAGTTCGCACACGACCAAAATCACGCAGATCCTCAACTACCCGCATCATAAGTGCCGATGAAGTCGCAAAATTAACACCGATGTTAGCATCACTTTGTTTGGTAAAGATAGCTGACAGCAGCCCAACAAGTCTTCCCCGCTCATCGACCAAAGCACCTCCAGAAGCGCCTGGGTTGACAGCAGCATCGGTCTGAATGAAATCCTCAATTGGGTTAAATCCAGTGTTCGTCCGGTTTACAGCGGAGACGACACCACAGGTAACGCTTACGCCGAGACCAAACTGGTTACCAATTGCGCAAACGCGTGCCCCCAAACCTGGAGTCTGTGCCAATTCCAAAACGGAAAGACCTAGGTCGACCCGCAGTAGAGCAATGTCTGTCCTGACATCACGGCCTACAATTTCTGCAGAGCGGAGACGACTGTCACCAAGTCGGATATTAACGTCAGTCGCACGGCCGAGGACATGTGCATTGGTTACGAAGTACCCTCCCGGCAAGACGGCAACCGCCGATCCTTCCGGTTCCTCTAAAGCATTCCCTTGACGTCTGTACCCTCCAGGCCAATCAGGCACTACTACTATAACAGATTTGGTCGCCTGATCGATCGGCCCTGCCCATAGAGCATCCAATGGCAAACATAAGAGACAACTAACCAAACACAAAAATCGCAACCGCACTACGAACATGGTCTACTGGTACACTGAATTTAATAATCTTGAAATACGGCAATTGTCCGTAAGTATGCGATTTGACATATACGAAAGCACATAATGTTAAATTCCTGAGAAAATCGTTATCAGTTTAAGGCGCTAAATAAAACAATCACCAATTAACTTCACTTCAAATAAGTACTTC
Organism: uncultured Rhodospirillaceae bacterium; assembly: GCA_964611315.1. Taxonomy (GTDB): domain Bacteria; phylum Pseudomonadota; class Alphaproteobacteria; order UBA7887; family UBA7887. Next base: position 1,200 of record CAZSYW010000181.1, on the reverse strand, counting down.
CCCGACAAGACCATCACTAATCCCAGGGCACTCATAATTCGTGGGACGAGACCAAGGTTTCCTTTGTTTGGGCGGCCCGCTTGCGTTCGCGAAACATCGTATAGAGACCGCTGGCAACAACGATAAAAGCACCCACTATTGTCAGAAAATCTGGGAGATCGTTAAAAACGGCAAATCCGATCAGCACGGCTAAAACAACCATCAAATAATTTAAGGGCTGGAGTGTAGACGCCGGTGCATTCTGGAGCGCTATAATTAGAAGCATATGCCCAATTACACCGAGCGTGGATAGACCGGTAAGTAGGTACCAGTCATCGATTGTAGGTGAGTGCCAAACCGCAAGGCCAAATGGTGTCACAGCAATTGCACCGACCCAACCTAGATAAATTAAACTGGTTAGAGGTTGGTCCGTTCGGCTAGTTAATCGCGTTAAAACAATATAGAGGGCAAATATAAAGGCACCAAAAAGTGGAATTAAAGCTGCTGTATCAAATACACCACTACCTGGCCGGATGATAATTAAGGCGCCTATAAACCCCACAATTACTGAGCACCACCTTCGCCAACCGATCGCCTCCCGCAGAATAAATGGCGCTAAAGCTGTAACTAACAGGGGGAAAACAATGAAGATTGCATGGATATCAGCAAGCTCTAGATAACGTAATCCAATGGCAAAAAGTGCAATCTCAAAAACTAGTAATAACGAGCGCAAAATTTGCAAAGCCAACCGCTTGGTAGAAAGGCTACGTCTTAGCCCTGTCCGACTAGTGGCGAATATCGTGGCAAAAATAGCGAATACCCAAAAACGGATCATAACTAATTGAGCTGCGTCGTAATTGACGATCAATATTTTCGTAAAAGCATCCTGAATAACAAAACTCAGTAGAGCACAAAGACAAAGCATAATGCCCAGGCGCGTCGATTGATAACCCTTACTCATGGCATTGGGGAAATTCAAGAATCAGGTGTTGTGTTAGTCACTATGTGACTTGCCAGGCGAGCGTCTCACCTGCACCAAATACATGAAGCAAATCACCATCAGACGTGTTCACTGTCTCCGGGAAAATAGTTCCAGTTCGCTGCAATCTAATCATAGCTTCATTGACCTCAAGTCCGTAGAAACCTGGCCCATTTAGAGACGCGAACGCTTCTAGCTTATCAAGAGCACCCTCTTCATCAAATACCTGTGTGTAGACCTCA
>CAZSYW010000180.1:0-4977 GCA_964611315.1 uncultured Rhodospirillaceae bacterium | reverse complement strand
GGATTTGGTGGTGATCGCAAGTGGTTACGCAGTAAACTTGAAGCCGGGCAATATAAACCACTTTGGAAACAATGGGTCGGGTCCGTGGTCGGAGAGGTGGGTTATATTACTGCTTTGGGCGACCAGAAGATCGTCATTTTGGACCGTTATTTTCTCGGGGGACGCGGTTTTCGTGGATTTCGAATTTCGGGCGTTGGACCACGTGAGCTTTCTAGTGGTAACGCATTAGGTGGAAACTTATTGTATAAGGCCACTGGTGAAATAACGTTTCCCGTTGGTTTGCCCACGGAGCTCGGGATCAAAGGTCGTCTTTTCTCAACTGTGGGGACACTAACTGAAATTGATGAAAATAGTAGCTCGGACATAAACGATAGCGGATTAATAAGGGCGTCACTGGGTATTGGACTTTCTTGGGAGTCACCATTTGGACCGATTCGACTAAATTATGCGCGCCCCATTCGTAGTGAGACTTTTGACGAGAAAGAGTTTATTTCATTCGGGGTCGGGTCGTTCTTTTAGATAAAAATTAAAGCTGAGGATTATTTAATATGACTATGCCGCATTTCATGCAGCCGGGGAAAGTTCGTCTTCTCCTCTTAATGTTTTGTGCAGTTCTTTCGATGACCCCCTCAATAGTCCTGGGACAAGAAGGCAGCGAGCTCGCTGATGGGGTTATTATCGGGGTCGTAGATCGACAGTACATCATTCGAGCTTCACTGGCAGGGGAAAGTATCCGGAACCAGTTCGAAGCGGCTGAAAACGCTTACCGAGAAGAGATTAGCGTTCGCGAAAACGCACTTCGTGCTCAACAAGATGAACTTGCCGGACAGCGCGCTATTCTGACACCCGAAGCCTTTGCTGCACGCGAAGCCGAATTTGCTAACAGAGTCGAACAACTGCAGCGGGATGTGAATGAGCGAAATAAACTACTCGACAATATGCTTCAGTATGGAATGCAGCAGATTGATCAGGCTGCAATTCAGATCGTCGCTGAAATCGCGGAAGAGAGAAACTACACCTTAGTGTTGGATAAGACACAACTTATAATGGTTGAAAAATCGTACGAATTTTCTGATGAGGTCATTGCAATTTTGAATGAAAGGTTGCCAGCGGTTTCCATTGTTCCGCCCAAGGAGCCCGCTGAATAGTGGCATGACAGATTCTCGGTTTTTCCAGCCGAAAGGGCCATTTTCCCTTCGTGAAATTTCAATCGCGACGAAAACATCTTTGAATGACTTATCGGATGGGGATAAGAGCATTCGAGATGTTGGACCCTTAGGTCAGGCTAAGGGCGACGAGCTGAGTTTTCTAGATAATCCAAAATACATTCCGCAATTTAAGGAAACCGATGCGGGCGCTGTGATTGTCCATCCGGATCGAATAGAGCACAGACCCAGTGGGATTCCGCTATTAATATCTGAAAATCCCTACACGTCATACGCCCTTGCGGCTCAAATGTTTCATCCTCTTGCGTCTGTGACCTTTCCGGGCATTAGTACTAATGCCGACATTGATAAATCAGCTTGTCTCGGTAGAAATTGTCAGGTCGAGTCGGGAGTAGTTATAGAGTCTCAGGTGGAAGTTGGAGAAAATTGTTTTTTAGGGGCAAATTCAGTCATTGGAAAGGGCGTTGTTATCGGCGCCAATTCTTTTGTCGGGCCTGGAGTTACCATCAGTCATAGTCGTATCGGCGAGGGTGTAATGATTCACTCAGGGGCGCGGATTGGGCAACCAGGTTTCGGGTTTTCTATGGATTCATCGGGCCATGTGTTGGTGCCCCAGGTCGGTCTTGTATTGATTGAAGATGGTTGTCGGATCGGAGCAAATACGACGATCGACCGCGGAGCTGGCGGTAACACGATCATTGGAGCAGGTTGTATGATCGATAATCTGGTTCAGATCGGCCATAATGCTCACATTGGAGATGGATGTGTAATAGTGGCTCAAAGTGGTATTGCAGGAAGTACAACACTTGGAAAGTATGTGGTGCTGGGGGGACAAGTGGGAATTGCAGGACATCTAAGTATTGGAGACGGCGCGATGGTGGCAGCAAAAAGTGGGATTACCAAAAATATTGTTGCAGGTGAAAAATATGGAGGGATCCCGGGCGTTCCAATCCAACAGTGGAAACGACAAGTAGGCGCATTAGCGAGACTTGTTAAACGGGTTCGTAAAGGTGGGTGATATGGTTACAAAGAGGCCCTCTTCAAGTCAGTTATTAAGCATAGATATTGAACGAATTATGACGATGATCCCTCATCGTTACCCATTTTTGCTGGTTGACCGTGTAGAAGACATGATTCCAAATCAAAGTGCAGTCGGCATCAAAAACGTTACTTTTAATGAGCACTACTTCCACGGCCATTTTCCCTCATCACCTGTGATGCCTGGTGTGTTAATTATAGAGTCTATGGCACAAACGTCGGCACTGTTAGTAGTGCAGTCTTTGGGGGTAGAGGCCGAAGGAAAACTTGTCTATTTTATGAGCATTGATGGGGCTCGTTTTCGAAAACCCGTTGTACCGGGGGATCAAATGCTGATTCACGTAAAAAAAACTCGTCGACACGCAAAGGTTTGGAAATTTTTCTGCGAAGTTAAGGTTGGTGAAGCTTTGGTAGCGGAAGCAAATATCACTGCCATGATTATGGACGACTAACGATATTGGAATTTTGAGGATGAGCGATCCTGTAAACACAGACCTAGTTGAGGGCGCTAAAGTCCATCGCACCGCTATAATAGAACCTGGAGCTCAGATTTCAGCAGGGGCAGTCATAGGGCCTTATTGTGTGGTCGGGGCCAATGTCTCATTGGGTGAGAACACGGTTCTCGAGTCGCACGTCGTGATAAGTGGGACTACAGAACTCGGAGCAGGAAATCGGGTATTTCCATTTGCATCAATTGGTCATCTCCCCCAAGACCTAAAGTTTCATGGGGAACCCTCGCGATTAGTAATTGGATCAAACAACGTTATACGTGAACATGTGACAATGAACCCAGGCACAGAAGGAGGCGGTATGGTCACCCAAGTGGGCAGTCATTGTTTATTCATGGTTGGAGCGCACGTTGCCCATGACTGCCGGTTAGGTGACAATGTAATAATGGCGAACAATGCCACGCTTGCGGGCCATGTTGAGGTTGGAGATTATGCTATTTTAGGGGGATTAAGCGCGGTCCACCAATTCGTCCGTATTGGAAAACATGTTATGATCGGTGGGATGTCGGGCGTTGAGAATGATGTAATCCCGTATGGGTCGGCTTTGGGTAATAGGGCCCATCTGTCCGGTCTAAATATTGTGGGTCTCAAACGAAGAAATTTTTCACGCAATGTGATCCATGATTTGCGTAAAGCATACCGATTACTTTTTGCAGAAGAAGGCACTATGAGTGAACGCATTGACGATGTAATTGAAAGTTTTGGTGGAGTGGAACCGGTCATGGATATTGTTAATTTTATTCACTCCGGTGCAGACACGTCTCGGGCGATTTGCCGGCCTAAGCTCGACCGTGCCGCCTAAACTTGGCATTCTTGCGGGCGGTGGGGTCCTTCCTAAACAACTTTTCGAAGCCTGCCAAAAGTCGGGTCGTGAATATTTTGTTGTCGCAATTACGAATAATGCCAATCCTGAATTAATTACTCCAGTGCCCCATCGCTGGGCAGATCTTGGTGCTGTCGGTAACATTATTTCGGCGTTAAAAGAGGCCCAAGTCAAGGAAGTAGTTATGGCAGGCCTTGTAGCCAGGCCATCTTGGCAGAATGTTAGACTGGATTGGCGAGGTTTTAAAATGTTGCCACGTCTCCTTATGGGTGGTCAGGGCGACGGAAAAATTTTGTCGGTAGTTATCGAAGAGTTAGAAGTTGAAGGTTTCCGTGTTGTTGGCGTAGATGATGTTCTAGCCGAAGTTCTCTCGCCTTTGGGGCCTCTGGGCCGTCATCGTCCTGATTCGATTGCGTTGCGCGATATTGAACGAGGTATTGAAGTTGGATTAGCTTTAGGCAACGTTGATGTCGGTCAGGCTGTGGTGGTGCAACAAGGTATTGTGCTGGGTGTCGAAGCCATCGAAGGAACCGATGCATTGTTAACACGATGCTTAGAACTTCGTCGCGAAGGTGCAGGAGGGGTCCTCCTAAAGCTGAAGAAATCCGGCCAAGACAGCCGCGTAGATTTACCTGCTGTGGGGCCCGATACGGTTACAAAAGCGAAGCAAGCTGGAATACGGGGTATTGCAGTTGAGGCGGGGGCTTCTCTGCTAATTGAACGACCACGTATTGTGAGGGATGCCGACATAGCGGGTTTATTCGTCACAGGCGTGAAGGTTCAACGATGTCTGGACTGAATGCTACACTGAGCAATGGCGTTCCAGTAGTCTTTTTGGTTGCGGGGGAACCGTCCGGGGACCAACTAGGTGCGAACTTGATGGTGGCGCTTAAAGATTTATACAGTGATCAGATTCAATTTGTAGGCATAGGGGGAAGTGAAATGGAGGCTCAAGGCCTCAAGAGTCTCTTTCCTATGTCGGAACTTTCGATCATGGGTTTGATTGAGGTGTTGCCGCGGGTACCGAATTTATATCGTAGAATTCTTGAAACGACTCAAATGATCCGAAGTACGCAGCCAGCTGCTTTAGTTACAATTGACTCACCCGGTTTCACTTTCCGCTTAGTTCGGCGTCTCAGACAACTGGATATGCCTTGTATTCATTATGTTGCACCTACCGTGTGGGCGTGGAAACCGGGTAGGGCCAAAGTGATGTCGAAACTGTTTGATCATCTAATGGTATTACTTCCTTTTGAAAGGCAATACTTCGAAAAAGAGGGCCTTCCCTGCACTTTCGTTGGCCACCCTGCAGCGAGGGATAACCAAGCAAACATCGGGGACAATTTCCGCGCGGAGCACGGTCTCGAGAATGCTAAGGTAATTGGAGTGTTCCCCGGTAGTCGCAAGTCGGAGGTGCGGCGGATGCTGCCCATATTTGGGG
>CAZSYW010000179.1:0-5056 GCA_964611315.1 uncultured Rhodospirillaceae bacterium | reverse complement strand
GGCAGATCTTCGGCATGGGCAGCAGCGTTAGGGAATTTTGCCGTAATCTCAATGCAGGCATGCCTTGGCAGGAAGCCGGCGCGCATTCTGCCGGCAATGGCGCCTTGATGAGGATCGCTCCTATTATCGGACCGTACCTGGGTAAGCCTTCAGCCCGTTTATGGGAAGATGCAGTTGCCTGTTCCGCTATTACGCACAATGACCCAGCATCAATCGCCAGTTGCGTGGCATATGTGTTCCTCTTATCTGCTTTACTAGCAGACGATGAGGTTCCTGCTTCCAACTGGTGGACAGATACATTTGAACAGGTTGCAGCTCCAGTCGAGGGGGAGAGCAAATATAGCCCCAGGGGTGGGCCGTATCTTGGCAGTTACAGCGGCTCCCTTACCACATTCACCGTCCGGGAGGTTCGGAAAGGACTGGAAGACGGGCTCCAGACGATTGAGTTTGGTGAACGGGTCTACTCTGGCGCCTTCCTGATGGAAACCATGCCGATGGTACTGTTCATACTGGCGAAGTACGGAGGGGACCCTGAACAAGCTATACTGGAAGCGGTTAACAGTACCAAAGACAATGACACCATAGCAGCTATAGTCGGGGCTGCAGTCGGTGCTCTTCATGGAGCGCACGCATTTCCCCGTAATTGGATTGCCGATCTCACCGGACGTCTGAGTGTCGACGACGACGGACACCTGTTTCGCCTTACCGATAGCGCCACCAAGACCTGGCTGGATTAGCCGCGCCAGCCGCAAGCAGCCTTGGATAAGCCGCAGAAGAATGTCAAGAAGAGCGATGAGGGTCTCGTCCATGTCAGTAAGGACTAGTTGAGCTTTTTATAGCCTCTACCTCATCTGAAGGAGTATCTTAAGGCGCTGGGTCTTCATCCTCATAAAACCAACCTTCATCGTCGCTAGTCGCCACCCTCGACAACCTGATCCCCAAACCCTTCACCCGGAATCAGCCGGCGTCCTTTGCCTCTGCAAACTTGGCCGCCATGGTGGGATTGTTCCGCGTCAACCTTTTTATAGTCACGTCTTGTGCTTTATCATTTGCTAGCCGAAGGTTTCTGTCGGTGCTCAACAATGCGTCCTTTGTCTTTTGCAGGTGGTTAATCGATTTATCGATTTCAGCTATTGCAGTTGAGAATTTCCTTGATGCCAGTTCATAATTCTTACCAAAAGCTTTTTTAAAGTCAGCCAGGTCTGTTTCAAAATTAGTAACGTCTATGTTTTGTTCTCTTACCTGGGCCAACTCAGTTTTATATTTTAGTGAATGCATAGATGCATTTCTTAAAAGAGTGATCATTGGAATAAAAAGCTGGGGCCTTATAACGTACATTTTTTTGTGTCTATGAGATACATCCACTATTCCTGCGTTATATAATTCGCTATCTGGCTCCAATAAAGAAACCAAGACTGCATATTCGCATTCTTTTTCATTGCGATCTTTATCTAGCTTCTCGAGAAAATCTTCATTTTTGCTTTTGGTTGCGGTCGTATCGCTCTCATTTTTCATGTCAAACATGATTGAAACTATTTCAGTACCGTTCTCGTCATGGTCTTTGAAAATGTAATCACCTTTGCTTCCTGTTCTGGCATCATTATCCTTCTCAAAATAAGAACTTTGGAAGGCTGTGGAGCGTAATTTATTAAACTCAATCTCACAGTGCTGCTCCAAAGTCTCCCCAACCATCTTAGTGGACAACTTAGCTTTCATATCTTTGAGCCGCTCAATAGCGTCATCCCGATCTCGTATTTGAGTTTTATACTTATCTTTAAGGGAACTCTCAGAGATTTGTTTTTCCAATCGAGAGTTTTTAAGATCATTTTCAAGCGTGGATTTTTCTTGCTCTAATTTTTTCACAGCTTGATCAACGGTAGATTGAATTGAATTCTCCTTCTCTGATATCTGCGATCTTAGGCTTTGAATTTCCATATCCTTTTCAGTCTTGAGTTGGAGGATCGCATTCTCTGAGTCCTTTTGTGCGAGTGCAAGTTCTCCAACCTTGTCTTTCTGTGCCTGACTAAGCCGCTCATTAAGTTGCTGTTCAAATTCGCTATCACGCACTTGTTTGAGGATCTCTGCATACCCCGCCTCATCAATCTTGAATGCCTTGGTACAGTGAGGACAAATAATTTCATTCATAAAAATTTACTCCATGGTGTCCTTCAAACAATGTTTGGATAGCATGACTTTATTTTATCAGCTCCTGTGAGAATTAGAAATGGGCCGCCTTGAACCAGCGCAGCTGTGCGTAGGTACGTCGTCGGATTAGCAACTTCTTTCTGTGGTTAATTGGATGGCGCCCACGTCCCGAAACCATCCGCACGGCACCGGTGGACGAATACCTTATTCGCCTGACGTGAATAGCACCGGGCCTTAAGCGGGCTTGACGGCGGTTATCGCACGAGACGTATGGCAATCTCAAACTGAACATATATGACCAATACTGGCACTCATATTGAGTATTGTTGCAGACTGATCCACTCGACGGATCGGGCATTTGAATTTCAGCTTGTGCGCCCCGCCCTTATGGCAAAAGCACTAAAGAGAAAGGAATTTACCATGAATTCCATCATTAAACTCGCTCCCGGCATCGACAAGATCGCTGAGGGCAGCCTCTATCCTCATCAGTCGGATGGCGTTGCGTTTTTGCTGTCAAAAAAACGGGCGATCCTCGCCGATGACATGGGCCTAGGTAAGTCTCGCCAAGCTATCGTCGCGATGGAAGCCGGGACACCGGAAGGCACCATACTAGTTGTCTGCCCCGCTTCCCTAAAACTCAACTGGAAGCGCGAGATACTGATGGTCGATGCTGGCGCATCTATTGAGGTGGTTGGCGTAGACAAAGGTCAATCAGAGGTTCCCCGCTGGGTCGTCATCAACTACGATCTTCTCGGCAAATATGCTGATCATCTTCATGCCGTAGATTGGGCTGGGGTCATTCTCGACGAGGCTCACTTTATTAAGAATGCTAGCCAACGGACCAGCCACTGCCTAAAGCTGTTGGGTGTACAGGCAGAAGCCCGTGCGCCGTTGATTGGCCCGGACTATGTGTTCCTCCTCACGGGGACGCCGATGACCAACCGACCAAAGGACTTGTTCAATCTGTTTCGTTGTGTTGGGCATCCCGCGGCAAGATCATTCTTATCGTTCGCCAAACGCTTCTGCGACGCCTATCGCAACGATTACGGCTGGGTCACCACTGGTGCTTCCAACCTGGACGAGTTGAACCTCTTGATGAAGGAAACTTCGATCCGGCGCATGAAGGATGAAGTTCTGGATTTGCCGCCCAAGGTTCGATCATGGGTTCCCGTGGACATCACCGCCAGCAAAGCGGCCCTGAATGCCATCGAAAGTTTCCTGTCGTGGTACTCACAGACCGATCCATCTCAACCCAATGACACGGAATTTCTGGCGCGATTGACGAAAGTTCGCACTTCTCTCCACAAGGCGAAATTCAATGCAGTTTCAGAACGGATTAAAGATGTCCTCGCAACAGGTGAGAAGGTAGTCGTGTTCACCTGCTTCACGGACGGCATCGAGCGCCATAAGAAGAAGTTAGGTGATCAGGCTGTCACCATCACTGGCGCGGCGACATCTACTCAGAGGATGGAAGCAGTGGACAGGTTCCAGACTGACCCGAATGTCCGGGTTGCGCTTTGCAACATCATTGCCGGCGGCGTCGGTATCACCCTTACGGCCGGAACTCACGTCATCTTTCAGGACCTTGACTGGGTCCCTGCCAACCATGCCCAGGCGGAAGACCGGTGCTATCGGCTCGGTCAAGATCACCGGGTCACGGTGGAGTACTTTCACGCCGATGGCACTCTAGACGGCTACATCGCCACACTACTCCAACGGAAGATGGAATTAATCGCCGTTGTTGAAGCAGAAGAAGTTCCCGACCAGTCTATCCTCTCTGAGATACAGGATGGCTTGAGACAGCTTGCACCGGCTCTAATGGAGGAAGCTAGGGCGGCAAGAGCGACAGGTGATGCTGCTGCCCGACTCGATGCATTGGCTAATGCAGCTCCAAAACCGAGCTCCCAGAGAGAGCCGCTGCTTGAAACGGGTAGTTGGGAATTCACGAGCACCCGTGACCCGTCGGCGCTGTATCGTGTGACGTTTGGACGAGCGGGGCACCTCGAATGTTCATGTCCCGGCTTTACCTATCGCGGCAACTGCAAACACACTCGTGAAGTCCGTGAAAACATCTACGAATGAAGAAAATAGTTTATGAACGATCCTAAAGGAAAGCCATATGATTGGAGCAATAGCTGGCGACATAATCGGCTCGATCTACGAGTGGAGTAATATCAAGACCAAGGACTTCCCGCTGTTTGGTGCGGCCTGTGACTTCACAGATGACACCGTCTGCACGGTGGGCATTGCTGACTGGTTAATAACTAATGGCGATCTCTCAGATACTCTTGCTAACTACGTCCTGCGCCACCCAACCCGCGGGTATGGGGGAATGTTTAGGGATTGGGCAAATCAGTTGGAACGGAAACCCTACAATAGTTGGGGCAACGGTTCTGCCATGCGGGTTAGCCCGGTTGCTCATTTTGCCAAGGACGAAGGAGAAGTCCTTGCCTTGGCGGAGAAGTCTTCCGCCGTGACGCATAGCCATCCGGACGGAATTGCCGGCGCTCAGGCAACAGCTCTGACGATGTGGATGGCGAGGGAAGGCGAAAATGCGGACGATATCCGTCAGATGATCATTGATCGCTTTAACTACGATCTATCTCAGTCAGTCGAAGAAATCCGTGAGTGGTACAAATTTGATGTGTCCTCTGCCGGTACGGTTCCACAGGCAATCACTTGTGCCCTAGAAGCAAGAGGTTACGAAGATGCGATTCGCAACGCGGTTTCCATTGGAGGCGATACCGATACGATCGCTTGCATCACGGGCGGTATCGCTGAAGTCATGTTCAGAATGCCGGAAGAGATCAAAACGACGGCCCGCGCCTACCTGCCGGATGACATGATAGAGGTGGTGGACCAATTTTCCGAGATAGTCGCCTCCGCTCACGGGCAGGCTAGTCATTAGTCG